>CAYVVI010000009.1:11006-19423 GCA_964455265.1 uncultured Flavobacteriales bacterium
GAATTGTTGGAAGCATTAAAGTTAGATTTAAAAATATCGTATCCACCCATGCTGTTATGCCCTTTAGAGCAAAAATAAAAGGTCACTCCATCGGGATGAAGAAAACCAAAGTTGTCGTCATAAGGCGTGTTGATATTATCGGGAAGTTTTATTGGTAAAGAAAGTCCTCCGCCAGGAAGTTTGCTAACCAAATAAAGGTCTAATCCGTTCGATTCATTTTCGCCATAACTTGAATAGACAATTTTTCCATTGGGAGAATCAGGAAAAAAAACGATGGCTAAGTGGCTTTTCTTTTTATCTATTTTCGATTGAAACTGATCTGTAGTTAGGAGCTTTCCACTCATGCCTTCTAACTCATATGAATATTGTATTCTGTCTAGTCTTGCTTCTTTTTTTGACAATACAATAATTTCAGAAAAATTTTTCAATAATTCCTTTCCATTATTACAAGCACGAATTTCATTATCAACATAAAACGATTTATGCAACTTTGGAGCTATTGTTTTAAACTTTTCATATTGATTGATGGCAGATGTAAATCGGAAACTAATTTGTAAGGCCCTGCCTAAATAATAATGTGCCAGAGGATTTATAGTGGGGCTTTTAATTGCATACTGCAAATACTTTAATGCATTGGTTTTGTCAGCATCAGAGTGTATTAAACAAACTCCGTATTTAAAATTTAAATCGTAGTTGGTTTGGTCTAAACTTAGAAAATGCAAATAATGTGGGGTTGCCTCAATATACTTGCCATCTTCAAAAAGTTTTTCGGCATATTTAATTCTCTCTTCTTCGGTTTTAAAAGTCTGAGCAATGGTTATCTGAACAAAAGAAAAGTTCAGTGCAAAAAAACAAAGGAGATATTTTAATTTAAAGTGGCTCACAATTTTAGAACTTTACTTTTCGCCTTTTGAACGAAGCTTTAGTTCCATTTTATTTTCTTGATTTTTTAATAACCTATATATGTTTTTCCTGTGGGTCAAAATCAATAAAACAGAAATAGCCGTAGCGAAGTATTGTAATGATGATGATTGTACCTTAAATCCATAAATTAAAATGAAAGGAAAAAAAATAGCTGCAATAATAGCTCCTAATGAAACGTATTTGCTTATTACAAAAACTACCACAAAAATTAAGAAAGCAACAAGGGCCGCTTTAAAATGTATGGCGAGTATAATTCCCAGAAGGGTGGCTACTCCTTTGCCGCCTTTAAAGCGAACATAAATTGGGAAGATATGACCTATTACTGCCATCATACCTAAGGCCATTTGTAGGTTTACCATTTGGCTTGTGCCTGGCTCTAAAGATGAAAATGAGCTAAATAATCTTACAGCTAACCAACCCTTAAACACATCGAAAAACAAAACAGGGATACCTGCTTTTTTACCTAGAATTCTAAACGTGTTGGTTGCTCCAGCATTTTTACTTCCGTGCTCTCGAACATCTACTCCAAAAAACCACTTCCCTACCCAAACAGCAGAGGGTATTGAGCCCAATAAATATGCGCCCAAAAGCATAAATACAATATATATATTATCCATTTATTCTAAACTATTTAAATACTGGGCAACTTTTGATTTATTTGTTAATGTAAACTGAAAGTCATCCACTCCTTTTGAACCCTTATACTTGGTTTTATCTGTTTTAGTTTCTCTAATTATGGTATTAAAATCTTCATTAGTTGAAAATACATTCATATATCCCTTTTTATATTGGAAGAAATAATAGTTGTTATCATCTAACTTAAGGTGAATTGTAATTTCATCTCCTGTACGAGTTTTCTTAACTTCTACAATACCGCTAACGTATTTATAGATTTGATTTTTCAATATGTGTCCAACACCTATTAAGCCAACACTTCTGTAAGCATTATTTTGCTTGTCCCACACAAACTTAACATCAGCTAAAAATAATGATTTTTCCAGCTCGTCAGGCATTCTCTTAATTTCTCCTTTTAAGTTTATCTCAGATATAACCTCATCTGCCTTTTTAAGACCTAAAATCTCTCTCAGAGTTCTTTCATAAGCAGAGCGTCCAAAATCTACCGGAAGCAATCCTTTAAAGCCAGAAATATGCTTGGCCATTTTATCTAGTGCATCATTATTAAATGGAAACTGAATAGGTACACTAACCGTTGCATTAATTATTTGCTTGGTATTGTCGTATTTTAACTCTCCATAAGGTACTACTTCTACCTGCCCTAAATTTGCGCCTAGATTAAGCTTTCCATTTCCTTTTATCTGACAATTTTCAGCATGGATGCTCACAAAATTTCCAGGTAAACTATTTTCACGTAATTTATCTTTATTCGAAATTTGATATTCGCGGGTAGATTTATTAAAATACAGGAAGCCATCTGCAGATAAGATATCCACGTGAGTTGGCCCCGTTTTAATCGATAAAAATGTAGGATAAATAGACAAAGAGTCTGTGTTTAATGTAACACCCGCACCCAATGGGTTACCAAATTCATCAGACAAGTTGCCCGATACAGGAATGAAAATTTCATTTGGATCAATTGGTGCACTAAAGCTCATCCAATTTTTAGGTAAAAATGTACAATTATGAGCAATGCGTGTTTGGCCTTTAAAGGTCATACCAACTTGATCTGCTTTTAAGTTAACCTCTCCATAATAATCAAAGTTGGGGCTTAACTTAAATTTATCTGCTTCGGTAATAGTTCCTTTTGCAGAAGTGGTAAAGGTTGTATCTGGAGCAATGTTTGCAAAATAAATTTCTTGTTCCTTTTTATTTTCATCAATGTATCTGTAATAACCAGAAGCAGCATATTTTTTACGTGAGAAAATATTCACGTTGGCTTTATACATTAGGTGGTATTTTGTAATGTAGTTAGCCAAAATTTCTGCCTCGGTAAACGATTGCATTTCTGCTTGTTTTTTGATGGTCACTTTACCGTCATTTGGCGTAATTCGAGCATCTGCAACGGTAATGTATTCAACTTCTTCGCATCTAATTTCTTTAGATTTTAGGTCGTATCGTGCTTTTGGTGATCTAAATGCCAACGAATCTTGTTCAGGGTGTATTGAATAAAAATTAGGCAATTCTATATCTAAATCACTATCAATTTTCGTTTTGTCAGATGCAACAGAATTTAACTCAACATTTTCTTCGTCCATAAACCATTTGAATTCATCCATAAAACAGATGTATTGGTTCTCTGGAAATTTAATAGGATCTTGTTGTCCGTTGGCTTTAAACTCTCCAAAGCGCTTGTCAAAATCAACGTGTGAATTAACATTGTTTACATCAAAAGCAAGACTTTTTCCATCAATGTTAGACAAAGAAAATGAAGAGGTGTCTGCACTCATTTGTCTTGATTTGTATTTAAAGTTGTCTGATAATAATTCTGCCTTATTAAGGTTCATTGTACCCTTCCCTGTCATCCCTGCTTTAGTAAGAGTAAGCGTACCTTTTAAACCAGCGTCTCCTTCGTAAAATTTCAGATCTTTTCTGATGGACGAGGCAGTTAGTACATCTTTATATGGCAAATAATTAATGCGAACATTTTCGCCCGTTACGTTAGGTACTTCTGGGGCAGTTTTTTGGATTTTGTTTTCATACTTTTCAGCAATTGCTAAAATAGATTCTGGCAAAAAGGTCATTTCTTTCGATGTAGCCCATGAGGTTAAGAAATTAATTTCTCCATTTCCTTTTAATCCTTCGTGACTTAGTTTTACATCATTTTTATAGTTGGCTTTACCACCATAAATTGGATAGCCCTTTTCTGGTGCTTTCTGAATAAAGCCCAAAGAATAATCTTTTTGAATGGTTAGTTTTTCGTTGATATTGGGGAAAATTCCAGCAGAAACCAATGTTCCAGAAAGTGCTAATGCGTGGTCTTTAAAATTATCTAAACTATCAATCTCAAACTTATCAATTACAAATTTAAAATCGTCCCTGTTGTAAGCGCCTTCCTGAATAGATGGGCTATCATAATAAACATAGGCCTCTTTATCAGAAATAAAAAGAGGAAACTTATGTTTGGTGGTGTCTTTTCCCGAGCGATTTTTAACATCATCAATATATATAACACCTTGCACATCTTCAATCTTAGATAACAGGCGAAGTGGCGCAGAACCATCTTTTTTAGGTGTTGGTCTTAATCGAATAGAGTCGCAAGCAGGAACATCAACGATAAATTCATTGTAGTCGAAATAAAAATCTTTTCCAAAAAACTCACTTCTTCCAGCATTTACAATACCATTGAACAACATGTTTCTGTTTTTCTGAACAACAAGTTCTTGGTTTTCTGGATAAATTTTTAAGAATTGAGCATCACTTAACGTTACGCGTTTTACACCCATAACTTTCATGTCCATAGTTTCTAAATTTATGATGGCATTTTTACCGTCTGCCACTTCAGAATCAATGGTAATAACATCATAGTCTGCCTTGCCTGAACGCTGCAGTACATAATTTTCAAGTCGAGGGCGCGTTGTTATTACACGCGTTTCAATGTCGTAACTCACAAAACCACTGTTGCTTAAGCGAATTAGCATGGGCACACAATCTTCTATAGTTGCTCGTATAGCTCCTGCAAACTGTGCAATTTCAATTCTAGTTGTATTATTTTGCTTGGCTAAGTTTCTTAATACTACTAAAGGATTGTTGGCAGAAGTGGTAAGTGCATCGTAACGATTTTTATCAAAGTACAAATCCGATTCAAAATTTGCTTTCTTGTTGGTACTTCCGAAAAGTGGTCCAAAATTTAAGTAAGGAATATCTCGTTTCCATGATATACTTTCAAAACTCATATCCAAATTATGATAGGAGTTAAAAAACGGACTTAACCCAACACTCTCATTTTCTCTAGTAAGCGAAAGGGTATTGTCTTTTGTTATAAATGATAAATTAACACCAGGGTGCGTAATTGAATCTGTAATTAAATTGATTTTTATTTTTGCATTTAAACAGGTAATTTTTTCATCGCTTATGGTAAATGACAAAGAACTTGCTTCAATAAATTCTAAATTATCTTTATAGAAAATAAGCTTTGCCAACTCTTCAGGGCTACCTCTACCAATTAAATTTGCACCTTCTAAAGTAAACCCTCCATCATAATCAATTCCTGGAATTACATTTTTCACCACTAAGCGCTTGCTGTATGATGTAAATTGAGGATAAATAGCATCACTATTGCTTCTTTGAGAACGTACTTTATCGTTAATCTGACCCAATACTGGCTCTAAAAAATAAGGAGAGTATAACTCAACAGAATCGGCTGTGAAACCTGCACTCTTCATGTTAATACGATAATCTTGCAAGAGGGCAAAAATTTTATTGGCGTTAACATTAGCACGTTCCCAAGTTACCTTACCTCCATCTCCTTTCCATGAATTTGTAAGTGGATAATAAACGCCCTTTGTGCTTAAAATAACAGAGCTATCACCTTTTGAGTAACATTTTAAATCGATATTATCAAAACGAATAATAGGAACTTTATCAAAATCGAATTCATATTTGGCATTACTAGATTTCCAAGTTGTAGATGCTGACTGATAGATAACATTATCAGAAAATAACAAAGCACTTCCTTCTAAATATTCAGAAAAATCTTTTTTGCTTTTGTTTGCTACTTGTTCAATAATGTTGTGCCAAGCTTTAAAACTCGCTGTTGATTGACCCGTTTCTACTGCAATTTTAACACTTGCAAGATAATTTCTAAATTCTGGATAAGCATTCATTCGCTTTACCAACAAGAGATTTGCTGTGTTATAAACTATATCCTTCTTTCTTTTATCAAAACGGCTATCTGCCCACACTAGTGCAAATTCTTCCATGAACTTTTTTGCATCACGTTTATCAATTTCGCCTAAAAAGTTTTGTGCTTCTTTTAAGAAAAGCAAGGAATCAGCTGGAAATTTAGTGGTTTGTGAAAAACCTATTTTACTTAAACAAACTATTGCTAATGTTATTAAAATTCTTTTCATGTCGTTTAATTTATTTTGACAAGTGCAACAAACACCACGTATTTTTTTCTTTTTTATCAATAAGGCATAATCCTAGTTTTTGTGCATGTGTAATAAGCGTTTCGGCATCGGTTATATAAAATCCGCTTAACAGCAACTGCGCGCCATTTTTCATGCTCTTAGCATAATTTTGCATGTCTTGCATCAATACATTTCTGTTGATGTTAGCTATAACCACATCATAGGTATTTGCTTTGTTTTCAATCAAACTAGCATCGCCTAATAGCACATGTATATTAGCAACATTATTTAACAAAACGTTTTCTTTTGCATTATGATATGCCCATTCTTCTAAGTCAATAGCATCGCAATTTTTTGCACCCAACTTAATAGCTAAAATAGCTAAAATGCCTGTTCCTGAGCCCATATCGAGCACTTGTTTATTCTGCCAATTCATTGCAAGCATCTTGTCCATCATAAGATATGTTGTTTCATGATGACCAGTTCCAAAGGACATTTGAGGATTTATAATAACCTCATGCTCGAAGGAGTTTTCTATGTTATGAAAGGGTGCTCTAACCACGCATTTGTTATCAATTGTAATAGGTTGAAAATTACTTTCCCAAACTTCGTTCCAATTTTGGTCTGGGATGGTATTAATTTCAACTTCAACAACTTCTAAATGTGGTTTAATATGTTCTAAAAGCGCATCAAATGCTTGCTGATTGTAGTCTTTTGAGGGTATGTAGGCATTTAGCCCATTTGGTTCTTCTGTAAAACTATCAAAGCCCAATTCTCCTAATTCATACAGAAGGACTTCTTTAGCTGGAAGTAATGGTTGCAGTGATATTTTAAGTTCTTTGTATTCCAAAATTTAAGCAGTTATTTTTGAAGCAATTTGAATGAGTGATATGAATTCGGTATAGGTTAATGAAGCACCTCCAATAAGCCCCCCATCTACATCTGGGCAATTAAATAATTCTTCTGCGTTGGATGGTTTACAACTTCCTCCATATAAAATAGCTACGCTGTTAGCAACATCCACGCCTTTGTTTTCGGCTATAAAATTTCTTATGAAATGATGCATTTCTTGAGCTTGTTCAGAAGTAGCAGTTTTTCCTGTACCTATTGCCCACACAGGCTCATAAGACAATATAATTTTTGAAAATTGCTCTGGCGATAAATGAAACAATCCTTGTGTGAGCTGATTGATGACAACCTGATGGTGCTTGTTACTTTCTCTATCTTGTAATTTTTCACCAATGCAAAACACAGGCGTAATGTTGTGTTTGAGTAAAGCATCAACTTTTTTAGCTAAATCTAAGTCTGATTCATTAAAATATTCTCTTCTCTCCGAATGCCCAACTAAGCAATAGTCTGAATTTACAGAAGCCAACATTTCTGCTGAAATTTCGCCCGTATATGCTCCATTGTTTGTGAAATAACAATTCTGCGCACCAATTTTTAAATGCGACTTTTTTTCTTTAAGCATTTGCGCCAAGTACAATGATGGAGGAAAAATAATTACCTCAACATCTTGCGAAAATACTGAAGTATTTAATTGCTCAAAAAGCTGAAACGCCTCATTATTATTGAGGTTCATTTTCCAATTGCCCGCAACAATTTTCTTTTTCATTAATTTAAAATTTTCTCAAATTCTTTAGCGCTAGGTAAGCCCTTGTCGCTCCACATATTCATTACTGTGCCTCCTTTTATGAGCATTACACCAGGGTTTGCTCTAATCATGGCTTTTAAAATTTTATCATCGGCACCTGTAATAGGATAATTTATAGCATGCTCTTGCGTAAATTTTTCTGATAAATGAACCGTATTGGTAACGCCATACATTTCTGCTCCTTTGGTTTTAGCCACTTGGTGTATCTCGTTTAGTTTTTTAAACGCAGATGCATTAGTCTTTTCTAGATTCCATGCAACAACAAGTATCACGAAATTTTCAGAATGTAATACGTTTTGAAAAATGTCTAAATCTGTAAATTCCATTTCGCCTTCTGAAATAGGCGGTTCATAGCCATCTTTTATTTTTACACTTGGACCATCGTAAGCAACTGCTTCATAAGTTGTTTTAAAATGCTCATCAGAATACAATTTAAAATCTAAATAATCGCTAGAATATACGATGGTATCTTTTTGTGTTTTTAAATTTTTAAACGTGTACAGTGTGGCGTGTTTAGGCGCTTCTAAACCCAACTCTTCGGCAGATTTCATTTGCTCAACCAAATTTTTTCCAACTGCATAAGGGCGATAGTCTTTAATGGGTAGATAGTTTAACGTATATAGCGAAAACACTAAAGAAAACACAACAGAAAGACCTAGAATGGAAGCGTCTTTAGCCAATGGTTTTTTAACTGCCTGCTTGATAATTAAGTAGCCAACAGCAATAGCTAGGGTAAAATATGTTGGGAACATCCAACCAAATAACCAACCACCAAACAAAACAATACCTAAAACAGATAGTGGTAGAATAAT
>CAYVVI010000009.1:19523-24528 GCA_964455265.1 uncultured Flavobacteriales bacterium
CAAATAACCAACCACCAAACAAAACAATACCTAAAACAGATAGTGGTAGAATAATGATATCGTCTTTTACATCGTTCAATTTAATTCTACCTGAGTAGAATGTCATTAAAAGCACAAACAGCAAAAGCGTAATGTCTTTATAAAACGACTCCCAAGGAGTAAGCGAACGACCAACAGAACCTCTTAATGCATCGCCAAAGCAACCACAATCGGTAACGCACATTTGCGTGAACTCTTTGCCTTCTTTAAGCGACAACATTTGTGCTTCATTGCATGAAGCAGTATAGTAAGTTAACCAACCAAAAAAGATGGTCATGGCTAAAAGTTTAACGGTGGTAAATCTTGCTAACACACCAAATAAAATCATTGCGCCTAGAACAATCTCAGCAACAGCAACAGTAATTGATAACAGCAATGCATAATCGTAAAAGCTGGTCCAAAATTTAGCCATGCTACCTAATGCATTGGGCTCAAAATACTCTTCCAATTTGTATGAAAAACCAAGGGTGTCATTCGCTTTAATCAAACCAGAAACAATAAATAATGACCCTACAATTATTCTTGAAAAATAAATAGAGGTGGTTACTCCCATTTTTCCTAACAAAAGGAGAATACCTAATACAAATGCAGAGCCAGTCATCATCCAGTAGATGTTGAATTCATCTACTACAAAGGGGTCAATTTGTGCTATTACAAATAATGCAACCGCAACTAGCAAATAAAAAATAGCAAAGATTTTAGCTTTTGTGTTTTCGGGTTTCATGTGTTGATGTGGTTTAGTTTATTTATTTTTCTGAGAGTAAAATAAGTGCAAAAATCGAGTAGTTAATCATGTCCATATAATTCGCATCAATGCCTTCTGATGCAATGGTTTTTCCTTGATTGTCTTCAATTTGTTTTACACGTAATAATTTCATTAAAATTAAATCTGTAAGTGATGAAATACGCATATCTCGCCACGCTTCGCCATAATCATGATTTTTACTTTGCATAAGCGCTTTGGTTTGTTCTATCATTTTATCGTACAGTTTAATTACTTCAATAGAATCAATATCAAGTCGAGCATCATCTTTAAGTTCTAACTGAATAAGCGCCATTGCACAGTAATTTATAATACCAACAAATTCATTATCGATAGATTCTCCAACTTTGTTTTCGCCTTTTTGTTGTATAGTTCTGATGCGATTAGCTTTAATAAATATTTGGTCAGTAAGTGAGCTTGTTCTCAGTATTCGCCATGCGGTTCCATAATCTTGATTCTTTTTCAAAAACATGTCGCGGCAAATATTTATAACTTTATCGTATTGTTTGATGGTATTACTCATTGTTTACTATTAAATTTAAAGCGTGAAAGATACGAACTACACCATAAATTGCAAAGGCAAACTTATAAACATTAGCACCCCGAAAATTATGGGTATTGTGAATGTTACGCCAGATTCGTTTTATGATGGAGGTAAAAACACGTCTGACAATGAATTGCTTAGCTTAGTAGAAAAACATCTTAAGGATGGTGCAGATTTTATTGATATTGGTGGCTATTCCTCACGTCCAGGAGCGAAAGATATTAGTGTTGATGAAGAATTGAATCGCCTAATTCCCTCTATTGAAGCTATTATTAAACGTTTTCCTGATTGTATAATTTCTGTTGATACCTTTAGAAGCAAAGTGGCTGAATATGCCCTACAAACGGGAGCAAGTATAATCAATGATGTTTCTGCATATGAGTTAGATAATCAAATGCCACATATTGCTAAAAAATATGGTGCTCCATACATAATTATGCACATGCAGGGCACACCACAAACCATGCAGAAAAATCCAAGATACAAAAATGTTACCAGCGAAATAACATCCTATTTTTCAACGAAATTATTGGAGTTAAAAACCATTGGAGTTAACGACATTATTATCGACCCTGGTTTTGGCTTTGGAAAAACCATTGAACACAACTTTGAATTATTAAAAAATCTAAAACAGTTTTCTATTCTAAATACACCTGTTTTATGCGGTTTATCTAGAAAATCGATGATATGGAAAACCTTAAAAACAACCCCTGAAGAAGCCCTTAACGGAACCAGCATTTTAAATGGCATAGCTCTCTTAAATGGATGTAATATTCTTAGAGTTCATGATGTTAAAGAAGCACATGAGTCTATTGAATTAATTAAAATGCTAGAATAACGGAACAGAATTTGCATAGAATTCGTTTAATGCTATTAAACCATTATATTTACGGAGTTATATGTGTAAACGTTGACGCTTTCTAAAACCATATTTTATTGCTTATCAGTAATCTTTTCTGTGTTCGCTCCTGTTTATTCTCAACCTGGGCCTGACCCTGGTTTGGCTAAATACAACCAAAAAAAAGGCAACTATCCTGAGGCAATCAAAATTTATAATCAGGTATTAAAATTTGAACCTGATGAGGCGGACCATCATTATAACTTAGGAATTTGTTATTTAAGTTCCGAAATGAGCCCAGAAAAAGCACTTTTCCATCTTAACATTGCTTACAACAAGTCAAAATCTAAAAAAGATATTTTATACTACTTAGCAATAGCGCATTTATACCATCAAAATTACGACCAAGCTAAAAAGTATTTCACGGAGTATTCAAGTGGTATGGCTAAGTCTGGATTAAAAAAAGACGCTAAAAGAATGATTGAAAGTTGCGATACTGCTCAATATCTTTTCAATAATCCAAGTGATGTAGAAATCATTAACCTAGGTGAAAACATTAACACCCCAGATCCAGATTACTATCCGTTTTATTTCGAAAAAGATTCAACGCTCTTTTTTAGTTCTAGAAGACCGAAAAAAGGCACAACTTTAGAGTTTGACGGGCTATATCAAGCAGATATCTACTATTCTATAGACACAGAGAATGGTTTTCATAAAGCTAGAGAATTAGATAAAGTAAATACTAAACTCGATGAGCAGTTAGCAGGTATTACTTCAGACAAAAAACTATATGTTTATATAGATCACATTGAAAATTTCGGAAACATTATTGAATACGAACCGAGGGGACCAAATATTTTCAGAAGAAATAAAGAGTTTACAGTACTTTCAAACCTAAAAGAAATTGCCACAACCGTATTCTTCTCAAGAGATGGAGAAAAAATGTATTACACATCCAACAACAAAGAAGGTAAAGGAGGATACGATATTTTTGTTAGAACAAAAACGGGAGAAAACATTTGGAGTGAGCCAGAGAGCATAAACATCAACACTCCTTACGATGAAGGTTTTCCTTTCTTATCTACCGATGAAAAAACTCTGTACTTCTGCTCAAATGGTCTTCCTGGAATGGGTGGTTTTGACCTTTACAAATCCGAATGGAATGAAGACACAAAAACATGGGGAACGCCCATAAACTTAGGTTATCCAATAAATACAGCCGCAGACGAAAAATTTATTTGGTTTCTATCTGACATGAAAACAGCATATATCTCTGGCTACAGAAAAGAAGGTTATGGATATACCGATATCTACAAAGTAATATTTAAATAAAAAATCTAACAACACTCCATGAAATTACAATTACAACGCCCCGTTGCATTCTTCGATTTAGAAACAACAGGCATCAATATAGCTACCGATAGAATTGTAGAAATTTCCATTTTAAAAGTGCATCCCAATGGCAATAAAGATGTGCTGACAAGACGTGTGAATCCTACCATACCCATTCCTCTTCAATCATCAGAAATTCATGGTATATACGATGTTGATGTAATAGATTGTCAAACATTCGCGCAACAAGCCAATGAGCTCTTGAACTTCATCAACGATTGTGATTTGGCTGGTTACAACTCCAACAAATTTGATATTCCATTATTGGTTGAAGAATTTTTGCGTGCTGGTATTAACATTGATTTTTCAGACAAAAAATTTATAGATGTACAAAACATCTTTCATAAGATGGAACAAAGAACATTAGGTGCTGCCTATAAATTTTATTGCCACAAAGAGCTTGAAAATGCACATAGCGCAGAAGCAGACATTACAGCTACTTTTGAAATTTTAGAAGCACAATTAGAAAAATATTCTGAATTAGAACCCACCACAGATTTCTTGCATCAATTTACCTACAATGGTAACAAATCTGCCGATTTTGCAAATAGAATTGCTTATAACGATAAAGGTGAAGAATGTTTCAACTTTGGCAAACACAAAGGAAAAACGGTTGTTGAAGTATTTAAAAAAGAGCCAAGCTACTATTCATGGATGATGCAAGGCGACTTTGCTCTTCATACAAAGCAAGTAATTACGCGTATAAAAAACACTATTAAAGTTTAAACATGAAAATAATTTGCATTGGCAGAAATTACGCCAACCACGCTAAAGAAATGGGTAGTGCTATCCCTACAGAGCCCGTGTTTTTTATGAAGCCAGATACAGCTTTACTAAAAGAGGGTGACTTTTATATCCCCGACTTTTCTAATGATGTGCACCATGAAATAGAAGTTGTTGTTCGCATAAACAAAGTGGGTAAAAATATTGATGAAAAATTTGCACATAAATATTACAACGAAATTTCTTTAGGCATAGATTTTACCGCCCGCGACATACAAGAAAAATGTAAAGAAAAAGGGTTGCCATGGGAAAAAGCAAAAGCATTTGACAACTCCGCTCCTATTGCAAATACTTGGCTAAATGTGAATGACATTAAACTTGATACTTTAAACTTTAAACTTTTAATAAATGGCAAAGAAGTACAGGTTGGAAATACGAAAGATATGATTTTCTCTGTTGACAAACTTATTGCCTACGTATCAAAATTTGTTACGCTTAAAGTAGGCGATTTATTGTTTACAGGCACTCCAGAAGGTGTAGGTAGAGTAAGTGTTGGCGACCATTTGGAGGGCTTTATTGAGGGTGAAAAAATACTAGATTTAAAAGTGAAATAATTTTTTAACGGTGACCTTTATCACAAATGATGATTACGATGTGTTGTTACTTTGCAGTGTAAAACTTAAAAAACACAAAACATCATGGGTAT
>CAYVVI010000010.1:0-10444 GCA_964455265.1 uncultured Flavobacteriales bacterium
GTTAATTCACCTTGAATATTGGCGTTGTTATTTTTAAAATAGTCAAATGCTTTTTGTGCATTTGGGGTTTTTACATGACCTATAAAAATTCCTAAATCACCCAGTTGAAATTGAGTTTTAGCATGAGTTGCTTTAAATGACGTTGGCTGAACCACTTCCATAGCGCATCCACCTTTAAGGTTTAATACCATAGCTGCACGCTTGGTAATTACCTCTCCATCGGTATAAATTTGCATTAATGAGGCAGGGGCTTCTGCGTTAAAAAATGGAATGTTAATACCAAAAAATTGTCGGTACCATTTCCATGCTGAATCTAAATCGGGAACGCCTACACCTAAATGCTGTACGCCATTAATAATGCTTGCCATGTTATTTTTTTAGACGCTCAACGTAGCTGTTGATACGGGTATCTACTTTAATTCTATCTCCATTTTCAATAAACAAAGGCACTCGAATTTCTGCGCCAGTATCAATAGTTGCTGGCTTTAATGTATTGGTGGCGGTGTCGCCTTTTATACCTGGTTCTGTGTAGGTAATCTCAACTTCAATGAAGTCTGGAAGTTCAACAACCAAAGGTGTTTCATCTTCGGTATTGTACAAAATAGTACAAATCATACCTTCTTGTAAGAAGTAAGGTTTTTCAATCATGTGACCTTCAATAAAAATCTGTTCAAACGACTCAGATTCCATAAAATAATAGCCATCACCTTCAGGATATAAATATTGGTATTTTCTGTGCTCTACACGAACTGGGTCAATTTTATGACCAGCAGAAAACGTATGGTCTATCACTTTTCCGCTTTCAATTTGTCTCAATTTTGTGCGAACAAATGCAGGGCCTTTTCCTGGTTTTACGTGTTGAAATTCTACAATGGTGTAAAGCTTTTCGTTGTGACGAATGCACAGACCGTTTTTAATATCTGAAGTAGTTGCCATACTCGTTTAAAAATTTGATTAAGGAGTGCAAATTTAATGATAAGTAAAAGATTAAAAGTGAAAAGTTTAAAATTTATGAAGAATCGCTTAATTAGTCTAGTTTAGCTCAACTTCATCTACAAAAATAAATGCCTCACCACCTACGCCTTGATGCCATTGTGGAAGAGTTCCAAAGTTGTAGGCCTTTACTTTTACATAGCGGCATTCTTTAGGATAAAGCGAAGTCTTGAATTCTTTAATCAGAATGTTATAGTCTTTCGCATCTATTGTATTATTTAGCGTTGAGACCAACATAAAGTTTTTCCCATCGTTAGAAACATAATATTCAACTTTAGTCGGCATCAAAATCCACGAACGTGAATCTTGTAAAAAACGCGCAGAGAAATAACTGATAGTTTCTGTTTTTCCAAAATCAATGATGACTTCAAAGTCTTGTTCTTGATAGCCCTGCCAATATCCTTTGCGCCAATTCTCATCACCTTTAATTCCGTCAATTAAACCTTTATCACCGCCAGCATTGTATTGTGGATTGTAAGAAGATAGCAGTTTTACTTTCCAATTAGGATGTGGGTTTTTGTAAAACTTTGCGTAAATATATTTACTCTTCAAACTACCTCTTTTTGCGAATGCCTTTATGGTACAATTCTTAAAAATATAAAATGAACTGTCACTTTTTTCTTCAGAAATTTTGCCATTTTCATCTATAATTTGATAAACAATTTCGTTTTTTTCTGGCGTTGAAATTTGGACGTGCAAACTATCATCAAATGAAACGGAAGGCGCAGATATAATTGGACTTCTTACAAATGAAATAAATGAATTAAAGTTGTGCTTTTTTTCTGGTTGAGCTTCGCCAACTAAATCAAAGTAAGAGATAAATACATTTTTCTTCAGCGCTTCCGAAATGCTTTTTTTAGTGAATGTCTTTCCATTTTCTAAATGTACTGTAAAATCATCTAAGAAAGGTTCTGTTAATGTATATTGAGAACTTCCGGGTGTTACAGAATACAAGCCCATGGCACTCATCACGTACCATGCACTCATTTGTCCGCAATCTTCATTTCCAATCAAGCCATCTGGTTTTGATGAATAAAATTCTTCTAAAATTTGATGTACGCGTTGTTTTGTTTTTTCTGGTTTTCCAACATAATTATATAAATATGCCATGTGATGACTTGGTTCATTTCCGTGTGCGTACTGCCCAATAAGCCCAGTAATATCAGCTTGTGTGCGACCTGTTGTTTCTGTAGATGTTGAAAATAATTCGTCTAATTTTTCTTCAAATATTTGTGCACCACCCATTGCTTTAATCATGCCTTCAATATTTTGTGGAACAAAAAAAGAATACTGCCAAGAGTTTCCTTCTGTGAAATAATTATTGACTTCACGTGGCTCGAAAGGAGTGAGCCAACCGCCATTTTTTCTTGGACGCATCAAATTGGTTTCTGGGTCTAGTAAATTTCTCCAAGCATTTGAGCGATACATGTAATTTTGATAATCACCTTCATTGCCTAAATATTGCGCTACTTGTGCAATGCACCAGTCGTCATAAGCATATTCCAAAGTTTTCGATATACTTTCGTGTTCATCATCTATAGATAAAAACCCATTTTCCATGTATTGCGGCAAACCCAAATGGTTCCATGTGGCGCTTTTTTTCATCGCTTCAAATGCTAATTCAACATCAAAATTTGTAATGCCTTTAGCTAGTGCATCTGCCATAACTGACACAGAGTGATAGCCAATCATACAGTCGGTTTCGTTACTGCACAATTCCCACACAGGCAAGCGACCACCTTGTTGGTACATCGCTAAAAATGTATTGATGAAATCGGATGTACGCTTTTTATCAATGACAGTAAATAAGGGGTGTGTAGCACGAAACGTATCCCATAGAGAAAACACCGTGTAGTAATCAAATCCTTCTGCTTTATGAATTTGATTATCCATACCTCTGTAACTTCCATCCACATCCATCGCTATGTTTGGATGAATCATCACATGATACAATGCGGTATAAAATGTTTTTAGTTTTTCTTTGTTTTTATCTTTCGCTTCAATTTTGCTGAGTTCTTTATTCCACGCTGTTTTAGCGTCATGTTTTGTTTTTTCAAAATCCCAATGCGGTAATTCGGTTTCAAGATTTTTTTGCGCACCTTGAACACTTACAAACGACAGACCTACTTTGGTTAAAAGTAGTTCATCCAATTCTTCAAAATGAAATAAAACTTTGGTGCTGTCAGTATTGAATTCATACTTAAATGATTTTGAAAAAATGATGTAAGCATACGCATGCTGATTGGTAGCCCATGCCTTACTAACACGCTTTACAGCAAAAGTAGAATCGTTGATGATGTTAATGTTTTTTTCTATTAACTCATCACGATGTGTGAGGTCTAAAATTACACTGCTTTTTCCTTTTGGAAATGTATATTTATGAAAACCTACACGTGTTGTAGCGGTCAATTCAACAGAAATATTATTCTCCATTTTAACAGAGTAAAACCCTGCCGAAGCACTTTCGTTTTTGTGTGAAAATTTTGCTGCATAGTCTTTATTTTCAAACGATGATTTTTCTGTTTGTGGCATTAGCAAAATATCTCCATAATCGCTTACGCCAGTTCCACTAAGATGTGTGTGCGAAAATCCGTAAATGATACTATCGCTGTAGTGATAACCACTACAACCATCCCAACTACCATCAATACGCGTATCGGGAGAGAGTTGAACCATACCAAAAGGCAATGTAGCACCTGGAAATGTATGTCCATGTCCGCCCGTTCCTACAAAGGGGTTAACATAGTCGGCTGGTGTTTGATTTTTACAGCTGCTAACAGCAATATAAAGTAAGAGAATTAAACGAGTTTTCATGAAAACGATTTGTGTTGTCTAAGATAAACAATTAATACATTCTGATTGACATGCTTGTTATGGTTTGGTTTAAATGATTGAAAATCAAATTGCATTATAATTTAAAAAACGCATTATTATTATCGTTTGGCTTTCCAATATTTTTCATTTAATAGCATTTTTTGTCAAAACATAGCATGGTTTATTTCGTATCTTTGGCAATATGAAACATTATTTGTGGATAGTACTTTTCATCCCTTTTTTTTCTCAAGCACAGCAATTGCAGTTTGAGAGAAATTTTGATGTGCCTGTAATTTATTCTTCAAATTCTTTAAATTTTCCTTGGGTTGGAGGTTTAAACAATGTACATATTTCAGAAATCGATTTAAACTTTGATGGTATTAAAGACCTTTTTATTTTTGACAAATCTGTAGACAAACCGTTTACTTTTATCAATGATGGCTCAAACTACACTTATGATGCTTCTTATGAAGATAAATTTCCACCACTTAATTCGTGGGCTTTATTAAGAGACTATAATTGCGATGGATTAGAAGATATTTTCTCATACGCAACTGGCGGTATTCAAGTTTGGAAAAATACTTCAAACATAACAGATGGTATTCAATTTGAGTTGCAAACGTCTTTGTTATTATCAAAACAAGGTGCTAATACCCTTAATCTTTATGTGAGCTCTATTGATATACCAGCTATTGATGATGTTGATGGAGATGGAGATTTAGATGTTTTAACGTTTGATATTTTTGGAACATATTTAGAATACCATAAAAATTTGTCTGTTGAGAATCACTCGGGAAGTTGTGAAGAATTGGAATACGAACTATACAATACCTGTTGGGGTCATTTTTCTGAATCGGGTTTAGGTACAAACGAAATAATTTTAAATGACGTTTGTAACCCCAATGTAACTAACCCTGAAATTGGCACCAACGACCCTGATAACACAACAAAAAAACATGGAGCACATGCAGGGTCTTCTGTTTTGAGTATTGATATTGATGGTAACGGAGTAAAAGATTTGCTTTTAGGAGATGCTACTTTTAGCAATACCGTAATGCTTATCAATGGCGGGACTTCACCAAACACAAATTCTGCTATGATTTCTCAAGATGCAAACTTTCCATCTTATGACGTACCTGCTTCTATAAATTACTTTCCAGCCCATTTTTATGTTGATGTAGATAATGATGGTATAAGAGATTTAATGGTTTCTCCCAACAATCGAAATCAAAGTGAGAATGCAGAATCTATTTGGTTTTATAAAAATATAGGAACGGACGATGTACCTCAGTTTTCTCTCCAAAAAACTGATTTTTTACAAGAAGACATGATAGATGTTGGTTCATCATCTTTCCCAGTTCCATTTGACTATAATAACGATGGAAAAATAGATTTGCTAATAGGAAATTATGGTTACTATAACCGCATAACAGATCAATACGAGTCTAGATTAATGTTGCTTGAAAATACAGGCACAATTAATACTCCTGAATTTACATTAGTCGATGCCGATTTTCTGCAATTGCACACATTTGGTTTTAAAGAAAATTTATTTCCTGCCATAGGCGATTTAGATGCTGATGGAGATAAGGATTTATTAATTGGAGATTTGCAAGGAAATCTCCATTACTTTGAAAACAAAGGCACGGCAGAAATACCCAACTTTCAACTTGTAACTTCTCCCGTTAAAGATAATAACAACCTAACAATAGACGTTGGACTTTTTGCTTATCCGTTTATTTTTGACGTTGATTTAGACGGAAAACTTGATTTAGTAATAGGAGAGAGAAACGGAAATTTAAATTACTACAGAAATGTGGGTACTCAAAGTAAGTTTAAGTTCGAACTTATTTCTGAAAATTTTGGTGAAGTTAATGTTACCGAAAGCGGCTTTGTAGAAGGCCATAGTAAGCCATTTATGTTTCGCAATAGAGATGGAGAAACTCAACTTTTAGTTGGTTCTGAAGAAGGACCAATTCATCATTATAACGGAATTGACGGAAATTTATCAGGAACGTTTAACGAAGTAGAATATAGCTTGGCTAATATTGATATTGGCAAGAACTCATCACCAATGGTTGCGGATTTTGATAGTGATGGAAAGTACGATTTATTGGTTGGAAATTTTAGAGGAGGAATTGCCTACTACAAAGGACTTACAATCTCTGTAGGTACTAAAGAATTGGAGTTAACTTCATTTAAGATGTTTCCAAACCCAACAAGTAGCTCGTTTTCTATTGAATTAAAAGAAAATGCTGTTATTGAAATATTTTCTGTTGATGGAGTTTTGCATTACACTTCCAACCTTGCAAGAGGTATTCATCAAGTGGATTTGCAACTGCCTAAAGCTATTTATTTTGTTAAGATTACCACAGAGAATGGTAATAATTCGACAAAAAAATTAGTGATTAAGTAGAAGATTAAATTATCCAATTACTCAGTTGAGCTGAGATTTTATCTCTATCAGAAAGATTTGCAGAGATTTTTAACAAGCAATCATTATCGAACGTTTTTTTTAAAACCTCAATTTGAAATTTATTCAGAATTCTTTCAACATCAGAGGTATCGTTGTAACTATAACGAATTGAAAACTCAAACTGTTCTTCTTTTTCAATTATTTCTGTCTGTTCAATTGCTTCTTTTGCTGCGGTTTTATATGCTGTAATTAGCCCGCCAACACCTAAGTTTATGCCTCCGTAGTAGCGAACTACAATTATTGCACAATTGGTAATATTGAAAGAAAGTAACTGTCCATAAATCGGTTTGCCAGCACTTCCAGAAGGTTCACCATCATCACTATATCTATGTAATTCACGTTTACTACCTATTGCAAAAGCGTAGCAATGGTGTACTGCATTAGGATGTTCTATCTTTAGTTGCGCTAAATATTCTTTAAATTGTTCTTCGGATGAAATAGGAAAACAATAGCCAATAAACTTACTTCCTTTTTCCTTGTAAGTAGCTTCAGATGGCGTTGCTATGGTGTTAAAAGTAGCGACTTTAAAAGAAAATTAAATACAACGAAACCAATGCTAAACCAATACCAACAAGGTTTTTCATGTTTAAACGTTCTTTGTAAAAACTCACGCCCACAAGTGTAGATAAAAGGATGATACCAACGTTTAAAACCAAAAATGCTGTCGCATTGTCTAATTCAGAAAGCGCTGCAAAAAAGAAGCGTAGTGAAAAATAATTGGGCACACCAAGAATAATTCCCCACATTAAATTTTTAGGAGTTGGTTTAAATTTTTGACGCTTGTTTAGAAATGAAAACACAATGCCTGCCAATGCAGCCATTCCAAAAATGATAGCAAAAAAGAGTTCTTTTTGGTTATCAAGTACAAATCGTTTGGCTTGACTAAAGAAAATATCTGCAGTACCTTGGCCTAAAAAAATACCAAGTAAAATTAATAATGCGGCTTTTTTTATAGCATGAACTCCTGTGAAATTTATGATAAAAAACAACGAGCCGACAGCTAAAACAAGTGCTATGATTTGTTTAATTGAAGCCGCTTCTAAACCTATGGCAAAGGCAAACGAAATAGGCAATACAATGGATGCAATTTTAGAAACCAAAACCGTAATAGCAATACCCGCTTGTTGTGTAGAAAATGCTACTAAATTAAACACAGTGATAAATAAAAATCCAATGATACCTCCAAATAAAAGTAGCATATCTAAATTACCTTCAGATGAAAGTGTAGATGTGTCTGAAAGGATAAACCCTAAGCTGCCTGCTACCAAATAGTTGGTAATAATAGCCGAGAAATTATCTACACCATATTTCTGAAACCATTTAAAACAAATGGTGAAATAAGTAAATATAAGTATGGTGATGAATAAACTAAACATTGATGAAAGTTTCTAAAATATCTTTACCAAACAATTGCTTTGTTATTGGCGCTTGAGATAGAGTAGGAGATTTTAGTCCATCATTAAATAAGACATCTCCAGTTAGTCTGCGTGTTTCATCCCAAAGGTTGGCAGCAATAAATGTTTCAAGCGTTTGTTTTCCTCCTTCAATAATTACCGATTGAATATTATGTTGATACAATGCATCACAAATTTCTTGAGCAGTTTTAGCTTCAATAAAATGTGTTTCTACTTCGTTGTTGCAAATATCGTAATCAGAAGGAATTTCTTCTTTTTTTGCGAGTACAAAACGTTTAGGATTTCTCCCTTCAATGGCTCTAACTGTAAGCGAAGGATTGTCATTTAACACGGTAGTTTTACCAACTAAAATTGCGTCTTCTTGGCTGCGCCAAAGATGTGTTAATTGCTGCGTTTCGGGTTGGGTTATCCAATTGATTGTTGGAGATGATTCTGTGCGAAGTTTATCCATAAAACCATCTTTACTTTGTGCCCATTTTAAAATAATGTAAGGTCGTTTTTTATTGTGAAATGTAAAAAAACGTTTATTCAAATCGATGCACTCTTTTTCTAAAACACCCAAAGTAACATCCACATTTTTGCTTCGCAAACGTTCTATCCCTTTTCCCGAAACCTCGCTAAAGGTGTCTATACAACCAATCACCACTTTAGGAATTTGCTGATGTATAATCAAGTCGGCACATGGAGGTGTTTTTCCAAAATGCGCGCAAGGTTCTAAGCTAACATAAAGCGTAGCTTCTTTAAGTAGAGATGCATCTTTAACGGCATTTATTGCATTCACTTCTGCATGTCCTTCGCCATAATTTTGATGATATCCCTCTCCAATAATTTCACCGTTGTGCACTATTACACAGCCCACCATAGGGTTGGGTGAAACTCTTCCAAAACCATTTTTTGCCAGTTGAATACAGCGTGCTATGTATGCTTCGTTATTCATTATAATTGGCGAATTTACTAAAATATAAGTAGTACTTTTGGCAAAAAGTTTTCTGCGTGTTTGTTACCACCAATAAAGTATCTGCCATTGTTGAATTATTTCATCAACGTTTACATACCATTTACGATGAGCGAGAACTGCAAAATATTATTTTGTTAGCATTTCATCATGTAATGGGTTGGGATAAAATGACCTTTAGGCAAAAGCAAGACAGTGGCTTGTCTGAATCGGAGTTGTTGGTGTTTAACTTTATGGTAAAGCGTTTACAAAAACACGAACCCATTCAATATATAATAGGAGAAACAGAATTTTATGGTTTACCCTTTCAGGTAAATCCTCATGTGTTAATTCCCCGACCAGAAACAGAAGAGTTGGTAGAATTAATCATCAACGATTTTAAAGGAAAATCCATTCGTATTTTAGACATAGGCACAGGTAGCGGATGTATTGCCATTGCTTTGAAGAGGCATTTGCCTCAAGCTACTGTTGATGCTATAGATGTAAGTTCAAAAGCGATTGAAACAGCTCAAAAAAATGCTTTAAAAAATGGCGTAGAGGTAGAATTTATCAACATAGATGTATTTTCTGATGATATACTCAATATTCAAGGATTTGATGTTATTGTGAGCAATCCGCCCTATATTTCTGAAGGAGAAAAAAATCAAATGCGAATTAACGTTCTTCACCACGAGCCGCATGTTGCATTATTTGTAAAGCATTCACCACTTGAATTTTATGAGCGTATTTGTGATTTATCCAAATCACTTCTTTTACCACTTGGTAAAGTTTATTTTGAATTGAACGAGCATTATGAACAAGATTATGCAACCCTATTTCAAAAATACACTTCAAATTATAGAATAATACAAGATATTAACAACAAGTCTCGAATGGCAACGTTGAGTTTTTAATACACAATACATTTTACTAACTTTAGTCCCGAGATAAAACCTTGGGACTTTTTTTGTATGTCACTTTTTGATGCTTTAAATATTAAAGAAAAAATTGAGCAGCTACGTGCTGAATTAAACGAGCATAACTACAAATATTATGTACTTAATGAGCCCGCAATTTCTGACTATGAATTTGATATGAAGTTGGAGGAGTTGATTCGCTTGGAAAAAGAACATCCCGAATTTCAAGATGACAACTCCCCAAGTAAAAGAGTAGGAGGCGATATCACAAAATCATTTCCAACGGTGAAACACAAGTATCCAATGCTTTCACTGTCTAATAGTTATTCTATTGAGGAAGTTAGAGAGTTTGATGAACGTGCCAAAAAAACATTAGAAGCAAATCCCGAGTATGTTTGCGAATTGAAGTACGATGGCGTAGCCATTGGAATTACCTATAAAAATGGCAAATTCTTTAGAGCCGTAACGCGTGGTGATGGTTCTGAAGGAGAAGATATTACTGCTAATGTTAAGACCATTCGCACCATTCCGCTCACTTTAAAGGGTAATTTTCCTCAAGAATTTGACATTCGAGGAGAAATAATTTTTCCTTTAGATGCTTTTAACAGACTCAACGAAGAACGCAGAAAACAAGAAGAACCCGAATTTGCAAACCCTAGAAATACCGCCTCTGGAACGCTAAAATTACAAGATTCTTCTATTGTCGCTTCACGCGGGTTAGATTGTTATTTATACTCTGTGTACTCTGATGAAAAATTATTTACCAATCATTACGATGCGGTGTTGACTGCTTCAAAATGGGGGTTTAAAATACCTAGTATAGAAAAAAAGTACATCTTTAAAGCGTCATCTATTGAAGAGATTGAGAAACACATCAATTATTGGGATACCCATA
>CAYVVI010000010.1:10544-21794 GCA_964455265.1 uncultured Flavobacteriales bacterium
AAAGCGTCATCTATTGAAGAGATTGAGAAACACATCAATTATTGGGATACCCATAGAAATAATTTACCGTTTATTATAGATGGAATCGTTATTAAAGTAAACGACTACAATCAGCAAGAAATTTTAGGTTATACGGCAAAATCTCCACGCTGGGCAATTGCTTATAAATTCAAAGCAGAAAAAGTATTAACTAAGCTAGAATCTGTTTCATATCAAGTGGGAAGAACAGGTGCTATTACTCCTGTTGCAAACCTCACACCTGTTGAGTTAGGTGGAACTACCGTAAAACGTGCATCGTTGCATAATCAAGACCAAATGGAGAAGTTGGATTTACGTGAAAATGATTTTGTGTATGTTGAAAAAGGCGGAGAAATTATTCCTAAAATTGTTGGTGTAGAAGAGAGCAAACGAGACCATCATTCGCAAAAAATTCAGTTTATACAAAACTGCCCTGAATGCAGTTCGGAATTAGTTCGCAAAGAAGGTGAAGCGCAGCATTTTTGCCCTAATGAGAATGGATGTAAGCCACAAATTATCGGAAAAATTCAGCACTTTATAGGTCGTAAAATGATGGATATTGATGGTTTAGGAAACGAGACTGTTGAACAATTTTTTGATGCTGGTTTAATTAAAGATATTTCTGATTTATTTGAATTAACTAAAGAGCAATTACTGCCTTTGGAGCGCATGGCAGAAAAGTCTGTACAAAACCTATTGGATGGTATAGAGCAATCAAAAAAAGTAACTTTTGATAGAGTATTGTTTGCTTTAGGTATTCGTCATGTAGGTGAAACTGTGGCTAAAAAGTTGGCAAAACATTTTAAGTCAATTCAAGCTATTTCATCGGCTACTTTTGAAGAATTGTGTGAGGTTGATGAAATTGGAGATAAGATAGCTCAAAGTGTTATTAACTATTTCAATGATGATAAAAACCGAGCATTAATTGAAAAACTAATTGCCGCAGGACTTAACTTTGAGCTTAAAGAAACGGAACAAACTAAAGATACGCTTAAAGGAAAATCTTTTGTTATATCTGGTGTTTTTGAAACATTTTCGAGAGATGAATTGAAAGATTCTATCGAGAAAAATGGCGGAAAAGTGGTAGGGTCTATTTCTAAAAAAACAGATTTTGTAATTGCTGGAGACAATATGGGGCCAAGCAAATTACAAAAAGCACAAGAGTTGGGCGTAAAGATAATTTCCGAAAACGATTATAAGGAAATGATTTAACAAGATACATTTAAAGACATTGAATAAGCGTGATAAAAAGCCAATTTATAGGTAATTATTTTTTAAAGAGCTATCAGAAAAGTAAGCAGAAACGAACGCCAACGGTTACTAATTTAGATAATGCCAAAAGCGTTGGTATTATTTTCCCTGCCTTCACCGAGAAAGATTTTCGTTTAGCTGTTGAGTATTTGAAAATCATTAAGGAAGAATATGGCGTTATGAATATTCGAGCACTTGGCTATTTTCCGCATAAAGAAGAAATGCCATTTTTAAAAAGAAGTTTGCAGGTTGATTATTTTACCAAAAGGGACGTGAATTGGCACTTTAAACCAGAAAGTAAGTACGTAACCGATTTTACTAAAGAAAAGTTTGATGTGTTGATAGACCTCTCAGAAAACGATTTACTACCTTTGCAGTACGTTTTATGTATGTCGCAAGCGAAGTTTAAAGTAGGTAGATACTCTAACACCAATCTTGATTTTTACGATATGATGATTGATGTGAAAAATAAACCATTAGCTTATTACATAGAACAACTTACCATATATTTAACAAACATAAATAACAAAGCTCTGGTATGACCCCCTTTAGAGGCGCTGGTGTAGCGCTTGTTACACCATTTGACGAGAAACATAATATTGATTTCAACAGTTTAAAAAAATTGGTTGAACACCAAATAAACTCTGGCACAGATTATATGGTTGTGATGGGTACCACTGGAGAATCTGCTACATTGGATGATGCTGAAAAACAGGCCGTACTTGAATATGTTGCAGAGATTAACAATAAGCGCATCCCTTTAGTTTTAGGATTAGGAGGGAATAGCACTAAACACTTGTGTGATAAAATTTCAAAAACAGACTTATCTCTAGTAGACGGCATTTTGAGTGTAAGTCCTTATTACAATAAACCATCACAACAAGGCATATATTTACACTACAAAGAAGTTGCTCAAGCGTCTTCAAAACCTGTTATTTTATACAATGTTCCAGGTAGAACAAGCTCAAACATTACAAGCGAAACAACTCTTCGATTAGCGCATGATTTTAAGAATATTGTTGCTGTAAAAGAAGCATCAGGAAATATGGAGCAAGTTATGCGCATTATAAAAAATCGTCCAGACGGATTTTTAGTGTTATCAGGTGATGATGCACTTACATTCTCAATAATTTGCTCAGGTGGTGATGGCGTGATATCGGTTATTTCTAATGCTTTTCCTAAGCGATTTAAGCAAATGGTTGAATATTTATTCAACAACGATTTGGTAAAAGCACGCGAACTTCAACATAGTTTATTAGACGTTATTCATTACTTGTATGTAGATGGAAATCCAAGTGGAATTAAAGAAGCTCTACAACACATTAACATTTGCAAAAATTACGTACGCCTACCATTAACCACCGTAACAGAAGACACCAAAAACAAACTATATAGAGCCATTGCTGATAACAAACTGGTGTGATGGGATATGAAACTAAAGCTAATCATACTATTTTGTTTATCAATACTTACAACTAAAGCTCAAGATATTTCAGGTGGCTTTGATTTAGGAGCGTCTTACACTAATTTTACTGATTCCGACTCGTTAGAAATTAATCCTTCATTTTCTCCTGTATTAGGGTTTACTGTTAATCGATTAATTGTTCCCAAACTTTATCTTACAGTATCGCCATCATTTACATTACGAAATGGTTTAGTTATTAGTCCAAGTAAGCGTTTTAGGTCTGTTTATCTCGATTGGAGATTGGGACTTAAATATAAATTATACTCTACATTATCTCTAGAAAGTGGTTTAGTGGTTTCACAATTTTTATCAGGAAGGGTAGAGTCTGGCTTTATTTCATCTACGTTAAGTGGTGTTTTGCAAAATCAAATCACACCTTATATAGGCACTTCTTTTGTATTTAATAAATACACGTTGAATGCTCGTTACCATATCCCTTTAATTGTTTATTCATCCAATTTTTTTAGTGGAATAAACCAATTTAATTATGCTGATTTAACACTAACTATTCCAATCTCTGGAAAAGGCAAGAACGATGAAACATCAATATCTAAAAAAGAGCAGAAAACAATAGCCGCTGAGAATATTAAAGAATTAAAAAATGGAATTTTATTGATAGCCCTTAGTAGTTCTGAAACTAAGCAAGTAAAGGATAAAGAGGTAGATAATGTTTTAGTTAGCTCTTTTGAAAAGCATTATACTTTTTCTCGCTATTTTGTGGTAGATGAAAGTAGTATAGATTCACTTATCACTACGGGTAAAATTTCTGTTTATGATAACTATCCATTTTTATCAAAGCAAACAATAGATTTAACAAGTCTTTCTTGGTTTTATACTACTGTTGGTAAAAACACGTTAAATAACAGCGACAATAAAGAGGTATTTGAAATAAATGGAATCTTTATTTACGATGCTAAAAAAGAAAAATTAAAAAGTCCATTTCCTTTCTATATGCCTGTTACAGGAGGAAGCATAGAGGAAAGTGTTAAATCTCTTAATTCGGAGTTGGATAAATTTTACTACCAAACAGTTTTTGGTATGTAGTGTTTGTCTTCAAAAAACTTCTGCTATATTTGAATAAATAAAATTGAAATTTATACTATGAAGTTATTACAAGGAAAAGTAGCATTAATTACAGGCGCATCTCGAGGAATAGGAAGAGGTATTGCCGAAAAATTTGCCGAGCAAGGTGCTAATGTAGCATTTACATATGTATCTTCAGATGATAAGGCAAGGGCTTTAGAGGCAGAGTTAGCAAAACACGGAATTAAAGCCAAAGGGTACAAATCTGATGCTGCAAATTTTGCTGCTGCGGAGCAATTGATAAACGATATCGTTGCAGAATTTGGCACGGTGGATATTGTAATCAATAACGCTGGTATTACAAGAGATACCTTGCTAATGCGCATGACAGAAGAACAATGGGATGAAGTGATGAATACCAACCTAAAATCTGTATTTAACATTACCAAAGCGGTGCAAAAACCCATGCTAAAACAACGTTACGGCTCTATTGTAAATTTGAGTTCTGTAGTGGGTGTTAAAGGAAATGCGGGTCAAGCGAATTATGCGGCTTCAAAAGCAGGTATTATTGGATTTACCAAATCGGTTGCCTTAGAGCTTGGTTCAAGAAACATCCGTTGCAACGCTATTGCTCCTGGGTTTATCGAAACAGAAATGACTGGAGCTTTAGATGAAAAAGTTGTGGCAGAATGGAGAAACAGCATTCCATTAAAACGCGGTGGTTCGCCAGAAGATGTGGCAAATTTAGCCCTGTTTTTAGCGTCTGATATGAGCGCATACATTACCGGACAAACCATCAACGTTTGTGGCGGTATGCTTACGTAATCAACTATAATTTATGAAAATCTTATTAGACTATCCCGCTTGGATTTATGCTGTGTGCATACTAGTAGGGATAGTCTTTTCTTTTTTGCTTTATCGTAACGATAAGTTTTATTCGTCTTTATCAAAACAGTTAAAATATACCCTGCTTTCACTTAGGTTTTTACTTGGTTTTTTGTTGACATTTTTACTCTTTAATCCACAAATATTTTCTAAACGAAAAATAATTGACAAACCCATTATTACTTTTGTTATAGATAATTCTCAGTCGGTAGTCTCTTCTTCTGATTCTAGTTTAATTTTAAAAGATTTATTGCCTAAAGTAGATGCGCTAAAGCAAAGACTTGGTGATAAATTTGTGGTGCATTCTTATGTGTTTGGTGAACAATTAAAATCATCCGACACCATTAATTTTTCTGACAAACTAACTGACTTTTCTGAGGCGTTTACTTCCCTTTCAGATAGGTACTATAATCAAAATTTAAGCTCTGTAGTAGTAGTGTCAGATGGTATTAGCAATCATGGAAACAATCCTTTGTATCCACAATATTTTTCATCTACTAAGTTATATACCATAGCCGTTGGTGATACATCTGTAAGAAAAGACATTGCTATTTCTAATGTTCAGCACAATAATATAGCATTTTTAGGAAATAAATTTCCACTAAATGTTAGCATAAAAGCGCACTACTTTAAAGGTAAACCGCTTACACTATCTGTTTTTAAAGGCAACCAAGAAATTAGCACCACTATTATAAACTGTAACAACAATAGCTTTTTTCATGATGAGCTTATTATGTTGGAAGCAAAGCAAATTGGTGTAGTAAAGTATACACTTAAAATTAAGCAAGAGCAAGGGGAGTATTCATACGTGAACAATAGCTACGATATTTTTATAGATGTGATTAATAGTAAACAATCTATTTTACTATTGGCAAACGCACCTCACCCAGATTTAGCTGCTATTCGTAATAGTTTATCCAAAAATATAAACTATGCGGTGGATGTTGCTTATGCCTATAATTTTAAAGAATCAACTAAACCTTATGATGTAGTTGTGCTACACAACTTGCCTAATAAATCTGCTAACACACACATTGAAAAATTGTTAAATAGCAAGCTTTCGAAATGGTTTATTACAGGGGCGGATGCTAATTATAATCTACTTAATAACCACGGTATATCATTAACAAACGTAAACGGTTTTACAGAAGCAGGTATGCACGTAAACAATTCCTTTTCGTTGTACGATATTTCAAACATGAATTTATCGCATGAGTTACCTCCATTAAAAACACCATTTGCTGCTAGTTATGGCGTAAGTCTTCAACATGTTTTACTCAATCAAAAAATTGGTACTAACAAAACTAACTTACCACTTATGGGCTTTTTTCAGCAACGAGATATCAAGTATTGTTATACATTAGGAGAGGGCATGTGGCGCTGGCGATTGGTAGAATATCAACGCACCAACAATACACTTTTTTTCGATGCATTGATTCAAAAAACCATTCAATATCTTTCTGTAAAAGAAGATAAGAGTTTATTTAAAGTATTGCTGAATAAAAATTCTTTTCAAGAGAATGAACAAGTTGTTTTAAGAGCAGAGTTATATAACAAAACATACGAATTGGTTAATAGTGCTGATGTTTCTTTAGAGCTGTCTAACTCAAAAGGCGAAAAATTCAATTATGAGTTTTCTAAAACAAACGCTGCTTATACACTTAACTTAGGTACTCTTCCGCCAGACACGTATTCGTATATAGCAGAAACAAATTTTAATGGTGAAAAATTTCAAAAAAGTGGTGCTTTCATGGTGTCTGCTCTACAAAAAGAGTTGGTTAACACGCAAGCCAATCATCAGCTTTTAATGGCTTTATCTGCAAAGTATGATGGTAAAATGTTTTATCATAATCAATTAGATGAATTAGAGAGTGTATTGATGGATGACAATAATTTTCCTGCAATTATTCGCTACGAAGAAAGCACAGAGCCAATCGTTAATTTATTTTGGATTTTGGTTTTACTCATTTCCATTGCTGCCTTAGAATGGTTTATTCGCAAACGAAATGGAGCATACTAAGAGAATTACAAATTAAAAATTACGAATTACATTTGGACTTTATAGACTTTTGATTTAATGACCTTATAGACTTTATCCATAAAATGAAAAAATGGTTTCAAAAATATAAATGGTGGCTAATAGGAATACCTTCGTTTTTCCTGATAGTTTTTTTGTTACGTTTTCAGTTATTACTGATGCTTGGAAATTTTTTAATTCGTGAAGACGACTTACAAAATGCAGATGTTATCTATGTTTTAGGAGGCAATTCAAAAGATAGAGGAGAAGGCGCAGCCAATTTATTTCATCAAAAATATTCTGACACTATAGTGTGTATTGGCGGCAACTACCACCACGAATTAGAGTATTTAGATATTTTCATGACGGAGTCGGAGGTAACCGCACGTGTGGTAGAAGGCAACAACGTACCTAAAGAGAACATCCGTTTAATAAAAGAAAGCACCAGTACACAAGAAGAATTTTTAGAAATAGTTAAGGACATAAATGCTCACAACTACAAACGCATCATTATTGTTACCGATAAATTTCATACACGCAGAGTGCAGCGTATTTTCAGAAAAGAATTAGAAAATTTAGGATGTGAGTTGTTTGTAGTAGGTGTGTCTAACCATCGTTTTGATGAGCAATTTTGGTGGGATTATGAGTTGGGCACCATCTACGTAAATAATGAATATGTGAAATTGTTGTACTACTTTTTAAAATATTAAACCCATGAATGTTCGATTAGAAAGAAAAGCACTTCCGTTTTATTTTGAAGCAAATAATGATAGAAATATCATCGTTAAGATGGATTCATCTGCACAAATTGGCGGACAAGACCGTGGCGCAACGCCAATGGAATTGCTGCTTATGGCGTTGGGTGGTTGCGTAAGTATTGATTTGGGCTTAATCTTAACTAAGCAAAAGCAAGTAGTAGATGAATATTCTTTAGAAATAAATAGTGAGCGTGATGAAACACCCGCCAAAGCCTTTAAATCTATCCATTTGCATTTTCAATTAAAAGGCGAAGTTGATAAAACCAAAGCAGAAAAAGCCGTTGAGTTAGCCCTTAACAAATACTGTTCGGTGGCGCAAAGTTTGTCGAAATCGATTGAGATTACCTTTACGGTAAGTGTTTTATAGTTGAAATCATTTTCAACAAACCACCTAAAATATCAACAATAATAAGCCATTACAGCAATACTCACTAACTTAGTAACTCATTATTTAAGTAACTGAGAAACGTGAAACTCTGTATAGCTGAAAAACCAAGTGTAGCAAAAGAAATAGCTAATGTGTTGGGTGCAAAAACCCGCAAAGACGGCTATTTTGAAGGCAACGGCTATTGGGTTAGCTGGACCTTTGGTCATCTTTGCACCCTTAAAGAACCACACGATTACAATGAGCAGTGGAAGTGGTGGAATTTAAACACCCTGCCCATGCTTCCTCAAAAATATGGCATCAAGCTTATTCAAAACGATGGTGTAGAAAAGCAATTTAACACCATAAAAACTTTGGTTGAAAAATGCGATGAAGTAATCAACTGTGGTGATGCTGGCCAAGAAGGAGAGCTTATTCAACGGTGGGTATTATCGTTGGCGGGCAACCGCAAACCCATTAAGCGCCTTTGGATTTCATCGCTTACAGAAGAAGCCATCAAAGAAGGATTTAAAAAATTGCGTGATGGCTCGGAGTTTGAAAAGCTATACGCAGCAGGCAGTTCACGTGCCATTGGCGATTGGTTGTTGGGGATGAATGCCACCCGTTTATACACTCTAAAGTTTGGTAAAGAAAAACAAGTGCTCTCTATTGGGCGTGTTCAAACACCAACATTGGCGCTCATTGTACAGCGTCAAAAAGAAATACAAAGCTTCAAAGCAGAAACATATTGGGAAGTAAAAACACTTTATCGTGATGTCTTATTTTCATCGGATGCAGGAAAAATTGTAAAGAAAGAAAAAGCAGAACAGCTTACGCAAAGCATCTTAAATCATCCGTTTGAAGTAACCAGTTTTGTGCAAAAAGAAGGTAAAGAACACCCGCCCAGATTATTTGATTTAACTGCGATTCAGGTTGAGTGCAACAGAAACTTTGGTTTTACTGCGGAGCAAACCCTCAACATCGTTCAAAAATTATACGAGCAAAAATTGGTTACCTACCCGCGTGTTGATACTACGTATTTGTCTGATGACATCTACAAAAAAGTGCCTGGTATTTTAAAAGGATTGAAAGGATACGCATCGTTAGTCAACCCCATTTTGAGTGAAGGAAAAATTCGTAAATCAAAAAAGGTATTTGATAACTCAAAAGTTACCGACCACCACGCCATAATTCCTACGGGTGTTGGCGCTACAATAGGCGGTGTTGAAAAACAAGTGTACGATACCATTACCTATCGCTTTATTTCTGTGTTTTATCCCGATTGTACAGTAAGTAATACCACTGTAGAAGGCAAAGTAGAAAAAGTAAAGTTTAAAGCTACAGGCCGACAAATTTTAGAACAAGGTTGGCGTGTGGTATATGGCAGCACAAAAGTAGATGATAGCGAAGAGCAAAACATGCCTATTTTTGAAAAGGGAGAAAGTGGTCCGCATCAACCCGAAATTCAAGAAAAAAATACCACTCCTCCAAAATATTATACAGAAGCAACACTACTGCGTGCTATGGAAACCGCAGGAAAACAAGTTGATGATGATGAGCTGCGTGAATTAATGAAAGACAGCGGTATTGGACGTCCTTCAACACGAGCCAACATTATTGAAACCTTGTTTAGACGCAAGTATATCAAAAAAGAAAAAAAACGTATTGAAGCTACCGAGGTGGGTATTCAACTAATAGACACCATCAAGAATGATTTGCTAAAATCTGCGGAATTGACAGGTCAATGGGAAAAGAAATTGCGCGATATTGAAAAAGGTACGTATGAAGTGGAGCAGTTCAAAGCAGAGTTGATAAAAATGGTATCAGATTTGGTAAGGGAAGTAAAGTATAACCAAACAGCTTTAAAAATAGGCGCCAAACCAGAGCCCATAATCTGCCCCATTTGTAAAAATGGAGAAGTGCTTACAGGTAAGACTGCATGGGGCTGTAGCGATTGGAAAGAGGGTTGTGATTTTGTTGTTCCATTTGAAATTGGCAACGCAAAAATCACTTACGATGATTTAAAAAATTTGATTGTTAATAAAAAAATAACAAAAACTAACTACAAGGAGCAACCAAAACTCCTTAAATTAGTACAAAAGAATAAAGAAAAATTAGCCAATTAATGATTATCCGTTTTGCTACCTTATTATTTGTTTTCCTTTGTTTTCAAGGGTTTTCACAAACCAGCGTAAAAAAAGAAATTAGCATACCCATGTATCGTGGTGAGAAAATCTATTGGTACGATTCTTTAAAGTTTTTAAATGCTAATCTAGATTTATCTAATCTTGAAACGGACAATTCTCACCTTAAGCATGTTCGTTTATGGACAGATAAACAAGTAGTGGATGTTTGGCAAGCAAAAGACAGTACGTTTCATTGTGTGGTTACATCTTTCGTTAGAGAGTACGATGCGAAAAAGGAACTTGAAGGTAAATTTTTTGTCAAAAAAGACGAGCTTGAACAAATTAGTGCAATGATTTTGTTAGACAGCTTACAGCTGAACCATTTGGGTGACTATAAAGATTGTCACAATATTAAAAGCTACAATCATGATAAAATTGATGGTGAGTTTTATAGAATTGAATTATCAACACCCAGTACATATCGTTTAATTACATTGCTAAATCCTGAGGAACAATCTAGAAATATAGATGAAGTGAAATTATTTCTTCAATATTTGGATTTGGTGAACAAAGAAATGGACTTATCTTATATGCACCAACAACTCATTATGAGTTTAAAAAAGGGAACTTATGTTGCTGGACTCTCTTTAATTACTAAGAAAAAATAGTAGTTAGTTTTTGCAAATTAATTTATATTTGCTCTATAATTATAAAACACAAATTTTCATGAAAAAAACATTTATGTTCTTAGTAGCAGCAACAGTAATGTATGCGTGCTCAAATCAAGAAGAAACAGTAGTAGAAGAACCTATTGTTGAAGAAGTAGTAGAAATAGAAGAGCCAACCCCAACAGAGGAAGAGCTAATAATGAGCGAAACTCAAGCAAATGCTGATGAGTTGACTTCTATTGAACAAGAATTAGATTCTTTATTAAACAACTAATCATTAAATTTTATGAAAAATAAAATAACATCATTACTAGTTTTAGCAGCTATTTTTACTTCTTTCGGTACAATAGCTCAAAATGCTAAAGGAAAAGAAAATGCTAATAAAGCAACAGAAAAGTCAACTAAAGAAGTTGAAAAAGCAAATGAAAAAGCTCAAAAAGGATTAGATAAAGCTGAAGAGAAATCTCAGAAAGGCCTTGATAAAGCAAACGAAGCATCAACTAAAGCTGAAGAAGAAATTAAAGGAGAAGGAAATGCCTACGGGAAAAACAAAGAAGGTATGTCTGGTAAAGAGTTTGGACAAATGCGTGCTGAAGAAGCAAAATCTAAAAAAGAAGAAATAGCTAAAGCAGAAGAAAACAGAAAGAATAACGAAGTAAGAATTTCTACTAACGA
>CAYVVI010000010.1:21894-23019 GCA_964455265.1 uncultured Flavobacteriales bacterium
TAGCTAAAGCAGAAGAAAACAGAAAGAATAACGAAGTAAGAATTTCTACTAACGAAGAGCGCATAGCGAAAGCTAGAAAAACACTTGAAGCTAAAAAGAAAAAGAAAGAAATTTCAGAAGATGAATTTAAACTTAAATCAGAGAGACTTAATCAAATTGAAGAGCGCTTGAAGAAAGCTAAAGAAGCTAACGAAATTACAAAGTCAAAACTTGAAGAGCGTATGCAAATGTTAGATAAAGTAATGGTAGATTCTACTGCTGAAAATAATTAGTAATTCATTTTTTAAACTTAAAAATCCCTTGAGCAACTCAGGGGATTTTTTTATTCCGTAAATTTTTCTTCTTTTATTAAAACACCATCTTCATTGTAGTGTTTCCAAACGCCAATTTTTCGGTAGTCTGCTAAATCAGAGCGATAGCTTTTCACACCATCAAGTTTTATTTTACCATTCGGGTGGTAGCTTTTGTAAGTATATAATTGCTTCCCCTTTTTAATTAAGCGTTCTTCTTCAATGATGTTTCCATTCACCTGATAGGATACTTTTTTTAGTACGTATTTATATTTTCTATCGTATTCTTCTTCGTAATCTATGTTACCATTTTCGTAATAGTCTGTCCATTTTATAGGGTTACTATTAATAAATTCCATTGAGCTTTTAATCTTTCCGCTAGGGTAGAAAATGCGCATTTTTGCAGAGTAGATATTCACCATTTTTATCTCTCTTTCAAGTATTCCATTCGGAAAATAATTTTTGTACGATTGAAGTTTGCCTTCAGAATACGTGGCTTTGTGTAATAAGGAATCGTTAGTGTAGTAATCTTCAACAATACCAAAACACGGATTTTTTCCGCAGTAACGAACAGAGTCACCAACCAAAGGATTAAACTTTTCATAAAGCATAACCCCATAAGTACTATCTACAATACTTTCTGGCAAACGATAACTATATGCTTTGTTACGCTCTCGGTTTTGTAAATCGAGTTTTTGAGAAATGGCATGTGTGCTTACAAAGCAAGCTAGAAGAATAGTTAAATATTTAGTCATCATTCTTTTATTTTGCGAATCTTAATGTTGAAGATAGCAAAAATAATTGACATTAACGGACTAATCCAGTTGAAAAAACA
>CAYVVI010000011.1:0-2015 GCA_964455265.1 uncultured Flavobacteriales bacterium
GCAAATAAACCATCGTAAGGAATGCCGCAAACAGTATATTCGTTGATGTTGATGTTGTGTTCTTCGGCAACACGTCTCACAGCAGTATTCATGTTATCTACCGAAAGGTGTTCACCACATAAACTTAGAAAGTGCTTGGTGCGTCCAGAAATTACAATTTCAAAATCTTTTAGGGAGATGAATTTGATGGTATCTCCAATTAGATAGCGCCATGCACCTGCGCAAGTACTTATTAAAATAGCATAATCAACGCCTTCTTTAACTTCATCTAAAAACAGGGGTTTTACGCCTTGTTTTAATGCGCCTTCTTCGGTAAAATTTTCGGAGTTAAATGGAATAAATTCAAAAAATACAGAGCCATCTAACACCAATTGCATCCCCAATAAATTATCAGCGGTTTGAAAGGCAAAGAAGCCTTCAGAAGCTAAATAGGTATCTAAGTATTTTACCTCTTTTCCTAAGTATTTTTTAAAGCTATTTTTGTAGGGAGCAAACGATACCCCACCGTGGATAAACATATTAAAATTAGGCCATATTTCATGAATATGTTGAACATTATGCTGGCGCTTTATTTCTTCAAATAACAACTGATACCACGCAGGTATACCACAAGCAATACCAATATCCCAGTTTATGGCTTCTTTAGCTATTTCCTTTAATTTCTCATTCCAATCTTTAATGGCTGCTAGCTGTTTACCAGGTTTGTAAAAGGGGCTTATCCAAACGGGAAGATTATACTGCAAAATACCACTAAGGTCCCCTTCGTATCCAGATTTAATTTCAATCAGGTCAGTTGTTCCACCAAGCATCAAAACCTGTTTTTGATAAAATTCTGGACCAAGTTTAAAATCGGGGATTGAAAGCATTTGCCTTACACTTACTTTACGGATGGCTTTAACCATCTCTTTGGTAATTGGAATTCGCTTACTAGCAGCTCCTGTTGTGCCAGATGTGAGTGCAAAGAACTTTGTTTTTCCAGGCCATGTTACGTTTTCCTCCCCAGCATAGGTTTTATGCCACCATTTTTGGTAAAGGGTGTCATAATCATAGATTGGAATCTTTTTTTGGAAATTTACTTTTATGTTTTTAGAAGAAAGAATACGTTTAAAGTTATATTCATTACCAAATTGAGTTGCCTTAGACTTGTTAAGTAACTTTTTCAATACCTTATCTTGCAAGGTATAGTCATACTTTTTTGAAGAAGTATGTAACCTTTTTCTGATTTTCAGAACTTCTTGTAATATGGATCCAATAAATGCCATTCGTACAATTTAGTAGAGTGTAAAAATACTAAAAAATATAGCCAATTGAAGCATTAATTAAATAATTTGCTAAAACTAAAAACCCCGCTCATGGCGGGGTTTTTAGTTGAGTTAAATAAGAAATATAATTAGTTGTCTTTATTTGTTAAGTAACAAATTTTAAGTTGATTGGCGTTTCTTAATTCGTTTTCAATTTTTGAAACGGTATTCATTTTTACTTCTTTATCAACTTTAAGAGCAGCAATCATGTCCTTAATTTCACGTTCGCTGCGCTCTGAACGTTTTTTCTGTACCCAAGGCACAATGCGTTGTTCATCTGGTACAATTTCGTCATCTAACTGAATAGACGTTAGTGTTCCATAAGTACCAGGGTCTAATGCTTTTCCAGCGTAGATATACTCTACAGCAGATTTCTTTTTTAAGCGTGTTACCTCTGATGCTTTAGGTTGGGTTATTTCTACTTTAATGTTATCGTTTTTAATTACAGCCGATACCATGAAAAAGAACAATAACATAAACACGATATCTGGTAGCGATGCCGTTGATATTGCGGGAGATCCTTTCTTTTTTCCGTCTTTTTTAAATCTTGACATAATTCATCCTTTTTTAGTTTCCACCCGAGTCTCTCATTTCAAGCGTCATAATACGCTTTGGATAAAGAACGCGAAGTGCTACTAGTTTTTCTCTGTCTTCTTCAATGGTTTCATCTAATTCAAACATTTGGCGTTTGAAATACTTCATACATGCTTCTTC
>CAYVVI010000011.1:2115-5131 GCA_964455265.1 uncultured Flavobacteriales bacterium
TTTTTAGGCAACGAACGCTCAACACCTTGGTCGGTAGATAGAGTGGTAGCTACTAAGAAGAACACGAGTAGAAGGAAGGCGATATCCGCCATACTTCCTGCGTTTATTTCTTCTAATTCTCTCTTTGCCATTATTTAAATAATTTTATTACTTCACCCGAAATCCAAGATAAGCCTGCAACTGCGGTAAGTATAAATGAGGTTAAAATTCCTGTTCCTACTAGTTTGTAAGTTTTAGCATCTACTTTAGCTGTAAGCGAATTTGGCACAACATCTGACGACATTGCGTAAGAAATACCTATAATTAAAAGTAAGATTACTGTGCCTATTAAAAAAGGAACAAAGCGCTTAAAGTCTGTAAACAATGCTATAAAAAATGTAAGTAAGCTTATAGCTATACAAGCATATAAAACAAACATTGTAAAATTTATAGTAGTTGAAACGGTACTTTTAATTTCAGTGTCAATTTTCTCAAACTGTTCTTCACCAAGTTCTGCTGGTGTTTTTTCGTAAGAAAAAGGAACGTCTTTTCCGTTTTTAGCTTCGTGCTCGTCTATGAGTTTATTCCACTCTACAATTCCTAATTGCTCAGAGTCTACGTTTCTCGGGTCTCCGTTATTGATTACTTGAATAGATAAAACGATACCTATAACAAAAATCAATGCGGTTACAACCTTCAAAACAATCTTTAATTTATTTTCCATACTGAATATGTTTTAAAATGGGGTTAATAACCAAAATAGTTATGGCTTATTTCGCCATTTTGTTTTTTAGAAGTAAGTCGATAATTGAAATCGAAGCATCTTCCATTTGGTTTACTAAACCATCAATTTTTGCCACAATATAGTTGTAGAATACTTGTAAAAACATCGCTACAACAAGACCTGATACGGTTGTAATAAGGGCTACTTTAATACCACTTGCCATGTCGGTTGCGTTCATCTCACCAGCTTTTTCGATAGAGTCGAATGCTTGAATCATACCGATTACAGTACCTAAGAACCCTAACATTGGCGCTAGTGCAATAAATAATGCAATCCAAGAAAGACCTTTTTCTAATAAACCTGTTTGAACAGCACCATATTGTATAATTGCTTTTTCTACAGCTTCAATATTTTCTCCATCACCAGCTCTGTCTAAACCTTGGTAGAAAATTGATGCGATAGGACCTCTTGTGTTTCTGCACACTTCTTTTGCCGCGTTTACACCACCAGAAGCTAAAGCAGCTTCGATATCGGCTAATAATTTTTTAGTATTTACAGAAGCCATGTTTAAGTAAACAATTCTCTCTATACATAATGCTAAACCTAAAATTAAACAGATAAGTACCAATGCCATAAATTCAGGGCCACCTTCGATGAATTTGGTTTTGATAGACTGTGAAATTGAAGAACTTTCTTCCATTTTGCTATCTGCTTCTGCTACTTCTTCTGTTTCAGCAGCTTCTTCAGCTATGTTTCCTTCTTCATCAACCACAACTGGAGTCCCTTGCTCTGTATTAGTTTCTTGAGCGTAAATGTTGGTGTTTAAACCAAATGTTAGCATTCCTGCTACTGCTAAAAGTGTGAATACTTTTTTCATGACTTTCTTATTTTTCTTGTTTTTGTTTTTAACTCTTTTATGTTCTATTTATTGTAATTACTCTTTAATTTTTCATCTCCAAATTTTGTGCGGAGAGAGAGGGATTCGAACCCTCGATACCCTTTTGGGGTATACACACTTTCCAGGCGTGCTCCTTCGACCACTCGGACATCTCTCCGGTTTGAGCTTTGTTTATCAATCAACGTTTTGATTGGTTTTTTCGTTTAATGACCACCCGTAATCAGAGCGCCAAATTACAAAAAATATTATATGTGCTATTAACAAATTCTTAACTCTTGGAAATTTTATTTGCCAACGTTTGGAATCCTAACTTATTTCTCCACACAGTGAGGTGGTTAGGAGTTTTTTTGCTTTTTTGATATTGGGCTCATTGGCCAATAAAAACATTAGTTTGCATACGGTGGCTTCCGTTGTCATATCGCCACAACCTATTACTCCCGCCTCCAGAAGCTGTTGACTAGTTTCGTATTTACCTTGTTCAACGGTTCCACCATGGCATTGGCTAACATTTGCCACAATTAGCCCCTTGTCAATAGCTTTCTTAAGCGCTGCTTTTAGCCACGGTTCGTTTGGGGCATTGCCAGCACCATAAGTCTCCAAAACTAGTGCTTTTAAACTAGGGAGTGCCAATGTGTGTTCTACAAGGTCTTTAGAAATACCTGGGAAAAATTTTAAAATGCCTATGTTATTATTAAAGTTTGGCAGGTAAACGAGTGGTTTGTTTTTTGGTTTTAGTAAGTAGCGCTCGTTTATTTTAATGTTTACACCTGCTTCTGCCAATTTTGGATAGTTATACGAACGGAATGCCTCAAAATCTTCAGCATTTACTTTAGAAGTTCTGTTTCCTCTATAAAGGTTATATTCAAAATAAATAGCCACTTCACTAAGCTTAGAGCCCATTGACGCTACTTCTATGGCTGTAATTAAATTTTCTTTACCATCGGTTCGTATTGTATCTATGGGTAGTTGAGAGCCAGTTAAAATAATTGGTTTGTTTAAATTTTGAAACATAAAACTTAATGCAGATGCAGTAAACGCCATTGTGTCTGAACCGTGTAAAACTACAAATCCATCAAATTTTTGATAATTTTTGTAAATGATGTCGCCCAATTCTTTCCAAATTTTTGGATGCATATTAGACGAATCAATAGGTGTTTTTAAAGAGTCAACAGCTATTTTTACGTTCAGTTTTTTTATTTCTGGAACTTGCTCTAAAAGATGTGCAAAATTAAAAGGAGTAAGCTCTCCTGTTTTTTTATGGCGCACCATACCAATTGTTCCGCCAGTATAAATAAGTAATATGTTTGCTTTTTTCAACATGGTTTATACACCAAATACTTGCTTAGAGTTTTCTGTGGTAATATTAGCAATTTCGCTTAAACTTAATCCATAAATATCGCACAATTTTAGCGCAA
>CAYVVI010000011.1:5231-22200 GCA_964455265.1 uncultured Flavobacteriales bacterium
ATATTAGCAATTTCGCTTAAACTTAATCCATAAATATCGCACAATTTTAGCGCAATTAATTCTAAATAGCTTGATTCATTTCGTTTACCCCGATGAGGAATTGGAGCTAAGTAAGGAGAGTCTGTTTCTAACACCAAGTGCTTTATATCTATATTTTTAAGAACTGTATCTAAGCCAGAATTTTTAAAAGTAACAACACCGCCAATCCCTAATTTAAAACCACCATAATTTATTATGTGCTGCGCATCAGTTAAACTGCCAGTAAAGCAATGAAATATTCCCGCAAGCTTTTCATCGTTTTCTTCATCTACAATTTCGAATATTTCTTTAAACGATTCTCGTGCATGAATGATAATGGGTAGTTGTTTTTCTTTTGCCCAACGAATTTGTGTGCGAAATGCTTTTTTTTGTTCTTCAATAAATGTTTTATCCCAATATAGGTCAATGCCTATTTCTCCTACGGCTACGTAGGGGTGTTTATCTAAATAAGATTTTATTACTGATAACTGTTTATCTACATCTTGATTCACAGAGCAAGGGTGTAGACCCATCATAGGAAATAAATTTTGGGGATACTTAGCACACAAACGATGCATTGGTTCAATGCTGCTTTCATCAATATTTGGTAAAAAAACACGTGTGATGTTTTTCTCAATAGCACGCACAATAATTTGGTCTATATCATCTATAAATTGCTCGGAATAAAGATGAGCGTGCGTATCTGTCAAAATCATTTTAAAAAGGGTATTAGTTTGTCTAAAACCATATCAACAGTTATTAATTCCATAGATTTTGCGGCACACTTTTCTGCTTTTTTATCCTTTATTTTTCCGTACACAGTGCATGGTCGGCACGGTAATTTTTCTTTAGAAACTTCAACGATATTATGCTCGTTATTAAGTGGACCAAAACCCGCATATTGATGCGTTGGCCCCCATATAGAAATTACAGGGGTACTACAAACTACAGCTAAATGCATATTGGCCGAATCCATACTTACCATAGCTTTTAAGTTGCCAATTAAACAGAGTTCTTCTTCAAAGGTTAATTTGCCAACTACGGTAACGCAATGAGCATGTTTTTTTGCTAATTTTTCAAGATGTTTTCTTTCTTTATCACCACCACCAAAAAGCACTATTTTGTGAGGATAATTTTTGCCGATAGTTTTAATTAACTCATCAATTTTTTCTAGCGACCATTCTTTCGACTTGTGTTTTGCAAATGGTGCAATACCTATAAGATGATCTTCTTTGTTGAGGTTAATTTTATGAAGTATTGATTCTGTTTTTTTAGCGTTTGCTTTTGCTATCCAAGTTTCGTTTATGATTTTTGATTTTAATCCTAATTTTTCAAACGCTTCAGCATAACGATTAGTTGTGTGTTTTAAAGGTTTAAAAACAGTGCCTTTTAATAATTCTTTTTTCTCTTTTCTCCCTTTATCAAATACAACAGCTTTGATGCCTTTCATTTTGAAAAAAGTCCGTAAAATTTGAGTGCGGAGCACATCATGCACATCTACTATTGCGTCAAACTTATTGTTTTTTATAAGCTCGTTTGATAATTTTTTAAGACCAAATAATCCTTTGTGTTTTTTGTCTAGTTCTACACCAATAAATGTTAGTCGATTAGAAAAACTAAACAAAGGCGCAAACATTGGACGAGAAATAAACGTAATGTTTAGTTTAGGATTTTGTTTAAGCAATGAAAAGAGTACAGGGACTAACATAGCAACATCTCCAAGGGCTGAAAAGCGTACTACAAGTATATGTTGTATGTTTGATTTTGGAGTAATGATTATTTGGTTTTACTGTAAAGCGATGGATTTAAATTTTCGTCATTATACATTTTCATTTGACGATACACTTTCATGTACTTGTCTCCATTTGAAATGTCTTCTAAAAGCTCTTCAAACGCTTTGCCTAAATCTTGTTGTTGTTCAAGTAATGTAGAAAGCTTTTGAGCGCATTTATTTACGTGATCTTCTGAAGCATCTGTTCTATTTACTTGTTCTTGCATGTGATAAATTTTTAAGCATAAAATAGACATTCTATCAAGCACCCAAGCAGGACTTTCGGTGTTTAATTTAGCATTTTCTTTAGTAGTACAATCTTTAAAAAATGCAATGAAATAATCATCAATTTGTTCTACAACATCTGTGCGATGTTGATTGGAGGCATCTATTCTTCGTTTTATTTCAATAGCGTAATTAAGTTCAATTTGAGGGTCGCGAATAATGTCTTCTAAATGCCATTGTACGGTATCAATCCAATTTTTTAAATACAATAAAGAGTCAATTGTATTTGATGGATATGGGTTTTTAATAGCGGCATAAACCGAGTCGGTTTTATGATAATCGATTATCGAGTTATTGAATATTTCGTAACACGTTTTCGCTTTCATTATTTTTCTTTTTCTTCAAAAATTGCTTTTAGTTCTTTTGCTTCAGAAGGTTTCATTTTTCCTGCCAAAACTAAACTTAGTTGCTTTCTTCTTAACGCACCATCGAAGCGCTGTTTTTCTTCTTCAGATTCTGGTATAATGCTTGGCACTTCAATTGGTCGTCCATTTTGGTCAACGGCAACAAAGTTGAAAATAGCTTCGTTACATTTTTTACTTTCTCCAGTGATATGATTATCTACAAATACATCTACAAATACTTCCATAGAAGACGTAAATGCACGAGATATTTTTGCTTTAAGCGTTACCATATCCCCTAGGCGTATAGGTTGGCTAAACGATATGTTATTTACAGAAGCCGTAACTACTACTCGCTGACTATGCCTGTGAGCGCAGATTGCAGAGATTTCATCCATCCATGCCATAAGTTTTCCACCAAATAAATTATTGAGCATATTTGTGTCGTTTGGTAATACAAAACGGGTGGAAATAGTTTCTGTTTCTCTAGCGTATTTTGCTTTTGGCATGTTTAATTGTTTTTACAAAGGTAGTAAAATAGACGTGTGTTCTTTGTATTACATGTACCAAAAAAACAAAAGCCCCAACATTACTGCTGAGACTTTTGAACAACAAAAACAAAGGTATTCTCTACCTATTTACTCAAAGCCGATTTAACCACACTAGAGATTAAACCACCTTCGGCTTTTCCATTTAATTTTTTCATTACAACGCCCATAACTTTACCCATATCTTGAGGTCCAGATGCACCAACTTCTCCGATAGTTTCTTCCACTACTTTTCTTACTTGCTCTTCGCTCATTTGTTCTGGTAGATACGCTTCTATTACTTTTGCTTGAAAATCTTCCTCTTGAGCTAAGTCTGCGCGACCTTGCTCGGTGTAAATTTTAAAAGCATCAACGCGTTGCTTGTGTAATTTTTTTAAGATTGCCAATTCGGCATCTTCGCTAACAGAGCCATCGCCACCTTCTTTAGTTGCTTCCAAAAGTAAAGCTGCTTTTATTGCTCGAAGGGCAGCTAGCTTTTCTTTTTCTTTAGCAAGCATGGCTGCTTTTATGTCATCGTTTATTTTAGTAGTTAAACTCATGATTTAGTCAACTTGATCGTGTAAGAATGAATTGTTATCTCTTAAGTTCCACTTTTTTTCACCAGTCTCTTCATTTAAATCTTCGTTTATTGTAAATCTTGAAACATTTGATTCAGATGAATGTGGCGTGTCTTCTAAGTTTAAACTTCTGCGTTTGTAGGCAGGTTCATTTTCTAATTCTGTTAAACCTGATGGTGTTTTTAGTTTAAGCGTAAGTTCTTTTATGCGCTGAATACGTTCTTCAGATTTACGCATTAATTCTTCTCTAGAAACTTCTGTTGATGAAGATTGTGCTGGAGCTTCGTTTCTTACAGTACTTACTGGTGCTTCTGGTTTTCTTTCTGCTGGTTCTTCATCTAAAAAATAGCGTTTTACTGTTTCGCTTGACGAAGGTGTTTCAGCCACCACAGGTGCAGTTTTTAAGAAAGGTTCTTCAGAAATTTCTGTATTATTTTCATTAGTAATATCAAAGGTAATTTCGCTTTGTTTTTCTTCTACAGTTATTTCACTTAGTGGAGCTTTACTAACTAAGAATGGTTCTTCCTCAATTTCTTTGTTCTCTACAACAGCTTCTTCTTTTGCTGGAGTTGATGGAATAAATGTTGAAATAGGAGCTAAGTTTTCTACAGGATTTTGAATAGGAGATGTAATCTCACCTTTCACTTCATCGTGTAAATTAACCCGTTTTTTCTCTGTTTCTCTTGATGAAAATCCAGTGTCTGGAGATGTGTTAAATCCAGTAGCAATAAGTGTTACGCAGATAGAGTTACCTAAACTTTCATCATACCCATGACCCCAAATTACGTCTGCAGAACTTCCTGCTTCTTCTTGAATGAAGTCAGTAATATCAGAAATTTCATCCATCAACACTTCGTTGTTTCCGTAAGTAATGTTTAACAATACATACTTAGCGCCTTGGATGTTATTATCATTTAATAATGGTGATGATAATGCTTTTTCAACAGATTTAATTGCTCTGTTATCACCTTCTGCACGAGCGCTACCCATTATAGCTACACCACTATTACGCATTACGGTGCTTACATCGTTAAAGTCAACATTTATTTGACCAGTAACTGAAATTAATTCGGCTATACCTTTTGCAGCTGTTGTAAGCACATCATCTGCTTGTGCAAATGCACTTCCTAATGATAAATTACCAAACATTTCACGTAATTTATCGTTGTTTATTACAAGAAGTGTATCAACTGCATTGCGCATTTCTTCAATACCTAATTCTGCTTGTTGCTTACGTTTTCTTCCTTCAAAAGAAAACGGAACGGTGATAATGCCAACTGTTAAAATGCCCATGTCTTTTGCAGCTTTAGCAATAACTGGTGCAGCTCCAGTACCGGTTCCGCCACCCATACCAGCAGTAACAAAAACCATTTTGGTATTGTTAGCCAATATGTCTTTAATTTCTTCAATATTTTCGATGGCAGCATTTCTACCAACATCTGGTAGTGAGCCCGCACCGCGACCTTCTGTTAAACTTGTGCCCAACTGAATTTTCATGGGCACTGGGCTAATATCTAGAGCTTGTGAATCGGTGTTGCAAACGATAAAGTCAACACCTTTAATGCCCTGATTGTACATGTGGTTTACAGCGTTACTTCCGCCACCACCTACACCTATCACTTTTATGATGGATGCATTTTCTTTTGGTAGATTAAATTTCATCATGGTATGTTGTTTTTGTTGTTGTTTCTATTTTTTAGTCGATGTTTTCGTCAAAAAATCCTTTAACTATTTTATCGAAAAAGTTACTTTTTGTTTTTTGAGAAGCAGTTCGTTCTTTACCAGTATTTTTCAATTTTTGATTTTCAACTGTTTCTAGCCCTCTTATTACTAAACCTACACCTGTAGCAAATGTTGGGCTAGTGATATTTTCAATGGTATTCTTACCTAATTGCTCAGTAGGTAATCCAACGCGGGTATCCATTCCTGTTACGTATTCAAACAGTTGACGGATATATTTTAATTGTGAACCACCTCCTGTTACTACGATGCCACCAATAAGTTTTTTATCATGCCCAGAAGATTTTATTTCATAGTAAATGTGCTCTATTATTTCTTCCATTCTGGCTTGAATAATTCCTGAAAGATTTTTTACAGAAATTTCTTTTGGCTCACGACCTTTTAATCCAGGAATACATACTATTTCATTTTCTTGTCCTGTTGATTGAATAGCTGCTCCAAATTTTGTTTTTAGCAATTCTGCATGACGTTGCAGAATGGTGCAACCTTCTTTAATGTCATCTGTAATGATGTTACCACCAAATGGAATAACAGCTGTGTGACGAATAATGCCATCTTTAAATATGGCAATATCTGTAGTGCCACCACCAATATCAACTAGAGCTACGCCTGCTTCTTTTTCATCATCAGTTAATACAGCTGCTGCTGATGCTAATGGTTCTAAAGTTAGTTCTGCTACTTCTAGTCCTGCTTTGGCAACACATTTATAAATGTTTCGTGCAGCGGCCACTTGACCTGTAATGATATGAAAGTTTGCCTCGAGATGACTACCTGCCATACCAATAGGGTCTTTAATACCTTGCTCACGATCTACAATATAATCTTGTGGCAGTACGTGTATGATTTCTTCACCAGGAAGCATCACCAATTTGAACATACTTTCTACCAAGCGATCAATATCTTTTTTGTTGATTTCTTCTTCAATATTTTCTCGCGTAATCATTCCTCTGTGTTGATGACTTTTGATATGCTGACCAGCAATACCAACATTCACCACACGAATTTCTACGCCCGATTTTGCTTCAGCTTCTTCAACTGCGGCTTTAATTGATTGAACCGTTTTTTCAATGTTAGATACTATTCCTCTTGATACGCCAAGAGATTCTGACTTACCAACGCCAAGAATTTCAATCTTACCGTTTTCATCTTTTTTTCCTACAATACATGCGATCTTGGTTGTTCCAATGTCAAGACCTACTACAATTTCTGGTGTGTTGTCCATAGTGTTTAAATTATCGTTTTGAGCAAATTATTTGTTTGTTGTATTTTAAATTTAATGTTTCGTATATGTTTAATTCATTCGGTTTTATTCCTTTTTGATAAAAGGTTTTTAACCGATAAAATTTATCTTCAATATCGTTTGATTTTCCAATTAAAATTTGTTGATCGCCTACACGTGGTATTAAAACAATATCAAGATGTTCGTTAACATAAAGTTGAACGATTTGACTATTTAGAAACGTGTCTTGAACAATTTCCTTTGTGATAACATACAAATCATATAAAGTTGTTTCTTTCCAATCATCAGAATTAATATTCAAGTTTTTTGTTAAAGGTGATTGAATAATGTACCCATTTGCTACGTGCGTGTTAGCTACGTTATAATTAGAAAGAGGCATTATTTTTCCTTTATCATCTATATAAAAACTATTTCCTTTTTGATTGATAACTCTTAGTATTGGCAATCTTTCTGTAATGCTTATGAAGACGTCACCATTTAAGCTTTTAAACACATCAACATTCTCTACTTCTGAAAGTGTATAAACAATTTGTTCTACTTCACCAGCATTTATATCATCTATAGTTTGATTGTTAAACGTGTAGCCCCTGTTTGCTAATAATTCTAAAACAATAGTTTCGTTCAAAAAACTATGTTCACCAGGTCGGTTGATATTTATAGATGGCGCATTACATTTTGTACTTTTATGTTTTTTGTCAGTAAAGCCTAGCAAAACAATTACACCCAAAGTGAATAATAACCAAAGTGATATTTTAATCAGTTTATGCAACGTGTTTTATTTGATTTAATAAGTGTTTTTTAATCGGTTCTACCAATTGGTCTATATCTCCTGCGCCCATAGTTAACAATACTTTTGGCATGTCTTTATCAAGATGATTTATTAGTTCTTGCTTATGGCAATGCACTTTATTTATTTGCGTAACAAGAGTCAATAGCCATTCAGAAGTTACTCCCTCCATTGGCAATTCTCTTGCAGGATAAATTGGCAATAGATATAGCTTGTCTAACAATGATAAACTTTCTCCAAACCCTTCTGCAAAATCTTTTGTGCGGCTGTATAAATGTGGTTGAAACACCCCTGTAATTTTATCATTAGGATAGAGTTCTTTTACAGAAGAGATAAATGCATTTAACTCTTCAGGATGATGTGCATAATCGTCTATATATACACAGTTGTTTTGATTTATTTGATATTCAAATCTGCGTTTTACTCCTTTGAAGGAGGCGATGGCATTTACTATAGTTTCAGATTCAATACCAATTTCTAAACATAGTGCTAGCGCTGCTAAAGCATTCTCTACATTATGTCTGCCTGGTAAACCACAAATAATGTTTTTAAGTTCAGAGTTCGGTGTTACTGCATCAAACACATACTGGTGGTTTTCTATACGAATATTTTTTGCAAAGTAGTTTGCAGCACTATCAACTATAGAATAACTGATGTGTTTTTTATAAATTGAAATTCCTTTTTTTACAACAAGCGTTTCGCTAACTAAGTCGGCAAAATCATTAAATGATTTTTCTATACTTTTTTTATCGCCATAAATATCTAAATGGTCAGCATCGGTAGAAGTGATGATGGCATGAGTTGGTGATAGTTTTAAAAACGAACGGTCAAATTCATCGGCTTCAACAACTACTTTATTACTTTGTGTGTGCTCAATATAATTGGTGTTGTAGTTGCTTGATATGCCTCCTAAAAATGCTGTACACTTATCGTTAGTTTGTAATAAAATATGAGCCAGTAGGGTAGAGGTAGTTGTTTTACCGTGTGTACCTGCCACAGCTAAAGTGGTGTGTTGTTTGGTAACGTCACCTAAGGCCTCTGCACGTTTAATTACTTTGTACCCGTTTTCAATAAAATAATTTAGCTGGCTATGGTCTCCTGGAATAGCAGGAGTATAAATTACCAATGTGTTTTCTTTTGTAAATGATGAAGGGATTAACGCTACATCATCTGTGTAGTGAACAGAAATGTTTTCATTGCACAATTCTTTTGTTAAGGGAGTTTCGGTTTTATCATAGCCCATCACTTCTTTAGCTCTTGAGTTAAAGTAACGTGCTAACGAACTCATGCCGATACCGCCAATACCAATGAAAAATAGTTTATGTATAGTGTTTGTGTTCACTTAGTTTTTTATCAATTTTAATACTTCTTCACAAATATCATTAGCTGCATTGGGTTTTCCTAAGGCAGCTATGTTGTTAGAAAGTTCATCTCTCAAACCCTTATTATTTATGAGTTCTAGCGATTTTGCCCCTAAATTACTTATTGCCTCATTGTCTTTTACAAGCACTGCCGCCAACTTATTAACCAACGACATTGCATTTTTAGTTTGATGGTCTTCTGATACGTTTGGAGAAGGCACTAAAATGCACGGTTTCTTAACCAAACACAACTCCGAAATTGACAATGCACCTGCACGCGAAATAATAATATCTGCTGCGCTATATGCTAAATCCATTCGGGTAATAAATGCATGTGCTTTTACGTGTGTTGAATTTTTTGTAGCTTCTTCTGCTTTTTCAATAAACAGTTTTCCTGTTTGCCAAATTACTTGCACATCGTTAGTTTCATACTGGTTGATGTGTGCTAAAATACTTTCGTTAATGGTGCGTGCGCCTAAGCTTCCGCCAATAACCAATATGGTGGGTTTGTTTTTTTCTAAGTTAAAAAATGAGAGCGCTTCTTCTTTCGTGGCATTTAATTCTATGATGTCTTTTCTCACAGGATTTCCTGTTAGAATGATTTTTTCTTTTGGAAAAAAGCGCTCCATGTTATCGTAAGCAACGCAAATTTTTGCAGCTTTTTTTGCCAATAATTTATTGGTAATTCCAGGGTAAGAATTTTGTTCTTGAATAAGGGTAGGTACATTCATTGAACCAGCAGTTCGCAATAGCGGACCACTTGCGTAACCACCCACACCTACGGCTACATCTGGTTTAAAATCTTTTACAATTTTTTTAGCATCCCAAATGCTTTTAATTACTTTAAAGGGGAAGGATAAATTCTTTAATGTTAATCTGCGTTGTAAACCTGCAATAGTTAACCCCACAATTTTATAACCCGCAGCAGGAACTTTTTCCATTTCCATTTTTCCTTTTGCACCAACAAATAATATTTCTGCATCGGGGTGTTTTTCTTTTATTGCATTTGCAATAGCAATAGCAGGGAAGATGTGTCCTCCTGTTCCTCCTCCACTTATTATAATTCTAGGCGGTTGCATAGTCTTCTTGTTTTTTTGAAGGTTTAACAACAGGTTCTTCTTTGTAAATTTCTCTGCTTACACTAAGTATAATTCCTAATGAAAAGGATGTAAATAATATGGACGTACCACCCATACTAATTAGAGGCAATGGCTGACCAGTTACAGGTAACAAGTTTACTCCAACACCCATATTTATAAATGCCTGAAAGACGATGCTAAAACTTAATCCGAGCAATAAAAATGAACCAAAATAACTATCTGTTTTGCTCATCATGCGTACGCAGCGAGTTAATAAAATGAGGTACATGAGAATCAGTACTCCACCGCCAAAAATTAACCCAAATTCTTCTAGTGTAACTGCAAACACAAAGTCAGATTGTGCTGAGTACAAGCCGTTTTTTACAGTGCCATTTCCTGGACCTTTTCCGATAATTCCGCCATTAGCAACCGATATTTTTGCTTGATTGGCTTGATAGTTTTCTTTGCTATCTAATTTTGAATTTCCATCACCTTCACTAAATGCAAATACACGTGAAGTCCATGTTTCTGCTCTTGGTAAAAGGCCTGGTATTGCTGTATTCAATAAAATTAGAAGTCCAAAAAATGCTACTGCCGACCCGATAATTCCTAGCAGATGTTTTATTGCTACGCCACCAACAAACAACATTATAAATACTATGGCAAATAGCATTGCAGCTGTAGAAAAGTTAGCAGGTAATATAAGCCCGCAAACTAATGCTATCGGAATGATTATAGGAAGTAATCCTTCTTTGAAATTTTTAATTACATCTCTTTTAACGGAGAGCATTCTAGCAACATATACAACGAGCATTACTTTAGCTAAGTCTGAAGGTTGAAACCCTAAAAACCATCTACTCGCAGAGTTAACATTTGTACCAAACACAAGTGTTAGAGCAAGTAATAGTATTGATAGCCATAAACCAATGATTGATATTTTGGAAAAATATTTAAAGTTGATTTTATGAACATAGTAAACAATAAATAAACCAGCTATCACAAACATTGCATGTTTAAATAAGTATGGAGTTGCATCGCCATCTGTTAAACGATACGCCATGTTTGAACTGGAGCTATAGGCAATAACAATAGAGAATAAAGACAGTACAATTATTACCATCCATATTACTTTATCGCCCGATAGATATTTAAGCAGTTGGTTCAAATGTGTGTTTGGTATTTAGGGTTTTGTGTTTGGATTTTTTTACTTTCAACTTTTCACTTTTCACTTTTAACTCAGCGTGTTTACAATTTGTTTAAAATGCTCGCCTCTTTCCCTGTAGCTATCGTACATATTAAAACTTGAATTAGCTGGAGAGAACAGCACAACATCGCCATTAGATGCTAACTCAGTTGCTTTTTTTACTGCGCTATCTAGCGTTATAAAATGCGTATAGTTATCTGTAATTGGACTTAGTTTTTGGCTTAATTCATTACTAAAATCTCCAAAACTGATAACAGATTTCACTTTTAATTTTACCATTTTTCCAACTAAATCAACGCTTTCTTTTGTGTCGTTTGCGCCAACAATCCATACAATTGGTTGGCGTATACTTTCTAATGAAAAGAGAGTAGATTCCATGTCTGTAGATTTAGAATCATTAATAAATTCTACGCCATTTACTTCTGCAACTGATTCTAATCTATGTGCTATATCTGAAAATGCATTTAAGCTACTTTTGCGTGCATCAACTAATTTGTTTTTTAATGAGGTGCTTGTTTTGTTCATGTTCTTAGGTATTTTAATGTTTAATGTTCATTTATCAATAGTCAATCAAAAATTATTAAAGTCTTTTAACTGCTTTTTTAAATTGATTGCCTCTGTCTTCATAATCTTCAAATAAATCAAAGCTAGCGCAGGCAGGTGATAGCAATACAGTTTCATCTTTTTTCGCAAAACGATACCCAAAAGCAACAGCTTCTTCAGCACTTCTTGCTTCTACAATGGTTTCTACTTTATCACCAAATGCATCAATAATTTTTTTGTTGTCTTTACCCAAACATACTATGGCTTTTACTTTTTCTTTCACCAAATCAAAAAGCATTGAATAGTCGTTGCCTTTATCAACGCCACCAACTATCCAAACAATTTTGTTGTTGATGCTTTCTAAGGCATACCATGTAGAATTTACGTTGGTCGCTTTAGAGTCGTTTATAAAATCGATACCGTGAATTTTGGCAACGAATTCTAAACGGTGCTCAATGTTTTGAAAATCGGATAGACTTTCTCTCATAATTTCTTTTCTCAAATCGAGAACACGTGCTGCAACTCCGGCAGCCATTGTGTTTAGGGTGTTGTGTTGTCCGCTAAGGGCTAGTTGAAAAATTGACATAGTAAATGGTTGTTTGTTGTTTATATTTATATTGATGTTGTTGTTACTTAGGAAGGCACCTTCAGCAAAAGTTTCTTTAATGCTATAGGGATATTTTTTCGATATAATGTTTCTTTTAGCCACTTCATTGCGTGTAATTTCATCATCGTAGCAGTAGATAAATACATCATTTTCTGTTTGGTTATTAGTAATTCTAAACTTTGAATTGATGTAATTTTCTAGCTTGTATTCGTAGCGGTCTAAATGATCTGGAGTGATGTTAGTGAGAATGGCGATGTCTGCTTTAAAATCAAACATGCCATCTAATTGAAAACTGCTTAACTCCAATACATAATAATCACGATTAGTAGTAGCTACTTGGTAGGCAAAACTTTTACCGATGTTACCACCCAATCCTACGTTTAATCCTGCTTTGTTTAAGATGTGATATACTAACGAAGTTGTAGTTGTTTTTCCATTGCTTCCTGTAATGCAAATGGTTTTTGCATTGGTATATCTTCCTGCAAATTCTATTTCAGAAATAACAGGTATGTGTTGTGCTTTTAACTTTTGAATTAATTCCACTTTATCTGGAATGCCAGGGCTTTTTATTACTTCTTTTGACTTCAGAATTAACTCCTCTGAATGATTGTTTTCTTCAAATGGAATTTCGTTTTGTTGAAGTAATGTTTTGTATTTTTCTTTAATACTTCCTTTGTCGCTTACAAACACATCAAACCCTTTTTGTTTGGCTAAGTAAGCAGCACCAAAGCCACTTTCTCCCGCACCCAAAATGGTGATTAAATTATTCGTTGATATGTTGTTTATTAAGCTCAACGATTAACGAAGTTTTAGTGTTACGATGGATAGTACAGCTAGCATAATTCCTACAATCCAAAAGCGCGCAACAATTTTAGATTCATGCATACCTTTCTTTTGATAGTGGTGGTGTAATGGCGACATTAAAAAAATTCTTCGTCCTTCGCCATACTTCTTTTTGGTGTATTTGAAATACGCCACTTGAATCATTACCGATAAATTTTCAATTAAGAATATTCCACAGAAAATCGGAATTAATAATTCTTTGCGAATGGCAATGGCAAAAGTTGCAATGATACCTCCCAACGCTAAACTTCCTGTATCTCCCATAAATACTTTTGCTGGGTAGGCATTGTACCATAAAAAGCCAATACATGCTCCAATAAAAGCACTTATGAAAATTACCAGTTCACCTGTGTTAGGGATGTACATAATATTGAGGTAATCTGCAAAAATGGCATTGCCCGATAAGTAGGCGAATATGGCAAGCGTAACGCCTATAATGGCAGATGTGCCAGTAGCTAAGCCATCAATTCCATCGGTAATATTTGCCCCGTTTGATACTGCGGTAACAATTAAAATTACCATTGGAATAAAAATTAACCACGCCCATTTTTCTGCGTCATCACCTAAAAATCCAAGCACCCATTTGTAATCAAATTCATTGTTTTTTATAAATGGAATGGTTGTTTTTGTAGATTTTGTTTCTTTCCATTCGTAACTTTTCTCGCTTGAAAACTCTCCTTTTTCATTTTGAACAGTAATAGATACGCTATCCACAGGTACTTTTTCCTTGATGATAACATCATCGTTAAAGTAGAGTAGAGAGCCTACAATTAAGCCCACACCTATTTGACCAATTACTTTAAATTTTCCTGCTAATCCTTTTTTATCTTTTTTAAATACTTTGATGTAATCATCTAAAAAGCCAATAAAACCAAGCCATACAGTGGCAAAAATCATGGTTATGGTGTAGATGTTGTTAAGGTTTGCAAACAATAAAGTTGGTACTAAGATGGCTGCTAAAATGATTAACCCACCCATAGTAGGTGTGCCTTCTTTTTCTTTTTGACCTTCCAACCCTAAATCTCTAACAGATTCTCCAACTTGTTTTTTTCTAAGCATAGAAATTAGCTTACCACCAAACATCATTGAAATAATTAGTGATGTGATAATAGCCATACCTGCACGAAACGAGATGTACTGAAATACACCAGTTCCAGGAATGTTGTAGTTTTGATTTAGGTATTCAAATAGGTGATAAAGCATGGTTTATTTGTTTAGTTCATTAAGTGTTTCGGTAAGTATTTCCATGTCATCAAATGGTGTTATTACACCTTTGATGTCTTGATATTTTTCGTGTCCTTTTCCAGCGATTAATAGTATATCTCCATTGTGAGAAAGTGAGCAAGCTGTTTTAATAGCTTCTTTTCTATTTACAATGCTTAATGTTTTTTTGTAGTGCTCTGGCGGCACGCCCGCTTTCATTTCTTCAATGATTGTTTCAGGGTCTTCACTACGCGGATTGTCTGATGTAAAGATTACTTGGTCGCTTAATTCACAAGCAATTTTTGCCATTAACGGACGCTTGGTTTTATCTCTATCACCACCGCAACCAACAACGGTTATTACTAACTCGTTACCTGTTCTAATTTCTTTAATGGTATCTAATACATTTTGCAAGGCATCGGGTGTGTGTGCATAATCTACAATGCCTGTTACATTGTTTGGTGTTTTAATGTATTCAAAGCGGCCTTCAACAGATTTTAAATTGCTTAACGTAGTGAGTACATCCAATTTATCTTTACCAAGTAATACACCTACAGAGTATGCTACTAAAGCGTTATAGGCATTAAAGCCGCCAATGAGTTTTGTATACACTTCATGATTATCTATGTTTAAATACAATCCACTAAATCTATTTTCTAAGATTTTTGCTTTAAAGTTTGCCATGGTTTTTATGCCGTAGTTATATACTTTAGCTTTAGTATCTAGCACCATAGTTTCGCCATGAATTTGATCGCTATTTACTAGTGCAAATGCCTTCTCTGGAAGCATATCAAAAAATCCTTTTTTGGCTTTTATGTAGTTGTCAAAAGTTTTATGATAGTCAAGATGGTCGTGGGTAATGTTGGTAAACACACCGCCTGCATAGGTTAGACCTTTGATGCGTTTTTGGTCAACAGCATGGGAACTTACTTCCATAAAACAGTAGCCGCATCCTTTTTCTACCATGTCGCTTAATAGTTTGTTAAGCTCAATAGGGTTTGGAGTTGTATGGGTAGAAGGAACTTCTTCTGTGTGTATTTTATTTACCACGGTAGAAATCAATCCTACTTTGTGGCCCATTATTCTAAAAAGGTTGTATAATAAAGTAACCGAAGTTGTTTTTCCGTTAGTGCCTGTTACACCAACTAGCTTTAATTTAGATGATGGATTATCGTAAAAATTTGATGCAATTAAACCTAAAGCAGCGTGAGAATCTTTTACTAAGATGTAAGTAACTTCATCTTTAAGTTGCTCTGGGAGTTGTTCGCAAACAATAGCAATAGCGCCTTGCTCTATACAACTATTGATGTATTGGTGACCATCGGCAACAGTACCTTTAATAGCAATGAATAAACTGCTTGTGATTACCTTGCGTGAATCAAACGTAATGGTTTCAATTGCTAAATTAGATGAGCCCTTTAGTTGCTCAATACCCACACCATATAGTATGTCTTTTAACAGTTTCATTTGTATAAATCGTTTTTTAAAGGTTAAATGGAGCCCTCATGGTTGTTTTATTATTCTTAGTCATTGTTTGGTTCATGAGGGGTTCATTTATCTAAGTGCTATAGTTATTTGTGTATCGTTTGTTATTAGTGTTCCTGGTTGTAGCGATTGTGAAACCACTCTGCCAATGCCTTTTGTTTCTACTTTAATTCCTTTTTGTTCTAAAAGATAAAGTGCGTCTTTAAGCCCCATGCCTAGTACGTTGGGCACTTTGTTTTTTTCTATTTCACGTTTGTAAAAAACGATATTGTCTTTGGTAGCTTCTGTGCCTATATATTGCGCATCGGATTGGGTATACTTTACTTTTAAAAAGTTTAGTGCTAATTCCGTTTCTTGTTTGCTACCGCTTTTTGAGTAGGGCTGAGGATTATTTACTAATAAACTATCGTTTTTTATTTTTTGGTTGATGTCTAATGAGCTTGCATAAACCTTGTCAGCAATTTCTTTAAACACTCCACCCGATACAATTGAACCGTAAATATTTCTGGTAGGACCTTGTATTACTACCACGCACGAATACTTTGGTTTGTCTGCAGGGAAGTAACCACAAAAAGATGCTTGATATTTTTTCTGATACGTTCCGTTCTCAATTATTTGTGCAGTACCTGTTTTGCCTGCAATAGAAAATCCTCTTGCTCTTACATTGCGTGCTGTTCCATTTTCTACCACGCCTTCCATCATTGATTTTGCAATTTTAATGGTGTTTTCAGAACAGATTTTATCTCGCAAAACAATAGGTTCAAATTTTTCTATAAGTTGATTGTTGTTGCGTATTTCAGTTACAATTTGCGGCTTCATAACCTTTCCATTATTGGCAATGCCATTATAAAAAGTAAGTAATTGTAGAGGTGTTAATTCAATTTCATAACCGATAGACATCCATGGAATGGTGGTGCCTGAGAAGGTGCTATCGTTGGCATTTTTCACAATTGGGTTGGGTTCTCCTGTAATGGAAAAGCCAGTTTTTTCGTGAATGCCTAATTTTTTTAAACCATCAATATATTCTTGCGGATTGTTTCTGTAATTATCGTTTATGATTTTAGAAATTACGTTTGAAGAAATTTCAAAAGCGCGATGCACGGTAATTTTACCGTAACCTTCTTCGTGGTGGTCTTTAAGTGTTTTTCCATAAAATCTATATGTTCCATTGGCGTGAACAAGGTCGTCTGGATTTACTTTACCATGCTCCATAGCAGTAATTAGCGAAGCTAATTTCATGGTAGAACCAGGTTCACTTCTTCTTCCAATTGCCATATTATAGGTTTCAAAGCAACGGTCAAGTGAATCTCTTTGAAGGTTGGCAATGGCTTTGATGTAACCCGTTTCTACTTCCATC
>CAYVVI010000012.1:0-21958 GCA_964455265.1 uncultured Flavobacteriales bacterium
TTGTTATAATGATAGGTGAGAAGTACTCGTAGTTTATTTTTTTCAAAAAATTCATCTATCGCAAATGATATTTATAGTTAAACTACATCCCCATCACCTTCTCCACCATCTCTTTAGAGCCGATGAATAAAGGCACGCGTTGGTGTAGGTCGGTTGGTGCAATATCTAAAATGCGTTGAGTACCGTCTGTGGCTAATCCACCAGCTTGCTCGGCTAAAAATGCCAATGGGTTGGCTTCATACATTAAACGTAATTTACCCTTAGGTGCTTTGGTTGTTCCAGGATAAATGTAAATACCGCCTTTTAATAAATTTCTATGAAAATCGGCTACCAACGAACCAATGTATCGTGCTGAATAATTTTGCTCATGGCAATAGTTCACATAGTTTTTTACTCTATCCTCACACAGATTAATATTGCCCTCGTTTATAGAATAGATTTTCCCATCATTCGGAAATTTTAAATCAGGATGCGATAAGAAAAACACACCAATACCTGGGTCGTAAGTAAAGCCATGTACGCCATTGCCTGTGGTATAAATCAACATGGTAGATGAACCATAAATTACATAACCCGCAGCCAACTGCTCACTACCTTTTTGCAAAAAATCTTCTAGTTGTGCTTTTTGCCCCGCAGGACTTTTGCGTTTAAAAATGGAAAAAATAGTGCCTATCGACACATTCACATCAATGTTAGATGAGCCATCTAAAGGATCCATCAGCACAACATATTTTCCGTTTTTGGCTTCTTCAGTTTCAAATGCAATAAACGTGTCGTTTTCTTCAGAGCCCACTCCGCAAATTTCTCCACGGGCTTCAAGCGCCTGAATAAATTTTTCGTTGGCATAAACATCCAATTTTTTTTGGTCTTCGCCTTGAATGTTTTCTTGACCTACAGAACCCAAGATATGCTCTGCCAATCCAGCTTTGTTTACCTCTTGGTTTACCATTTTGGCAGCCAAACGAATGGCACTTAATATAGCAGAAAATTCACCTTTGGCGGTGGGTATTTCTTGTTGGCGTTTTGAAATAAATTCGCCCAATGTCTGTAGTTTTGCCATCTATTAGTAATTTTAACTGCTTCAAAGGTAACAAATGAACATCAAACTAAGAAAAGCCAGCAAAGAAGATTTGCCCGAAGTGATTTTGCTCATTAAAGAATTGGCAGAATACGAACGTGCTGCGCATGAGGTAAAAATTACCTTGCAAGAGCTAGAAAACGATGGCTTTGGAGAGCATCCGTTGTATTGGATAATTTTAGCAGAAGCCGATGGAAGAATAGTGGGCATGTCGTTTTACTACATTCGCTATTCTACCTGGACAGGGCAAAATTTGTACTTAGAAGACATTATTGTTAAAGAACAATACCGTGGACATGGTATTGGAAAATTATTATTTGAAGAAACTATTAAAATTGCTAAGGAAATGAATGTGCGGCAAATGATTTGGCAAGTCCTCGAATGGAATGAACCCGCAATAAATTTTTACAAAAAATATAACGCAGAGTTAGATGGCGAATGGATTAATGGAAAACTTCGTTTTCTAATTAAAAATAAATAATTACGAATTCAAAATTATTGTGCATTTCGTCTCAGCTCAATGACCAATAATTTTTACTAATGAACCAATAAACTAATGAACTAATTTAAAATGAAAGTATTCAAATTTGGCGGGGCATCGGTAAAAGATGCTGAAGCAGTAAAAAACATGGCAAGCATTGTACAACGCTTTGCTGGTGAAGATTTGATGATTATTGTTTCGGCAATGGGCAAAACCACCAACGCTCTTGAAAACGTGGTGAACGCTTATTGGGAAGATAAAGACGAAGCTTCTACCCACGTTAGTAAATTAAAAGATTATCATCTTACGGTGATGCGTCAATTATTTGCTGATGGACACGAAATTTTTCAAAAAATTGAAGATGAATTTCAAGAAATCATCGATAATATTTCTTCACCAAAATCGGATAACTACGATTACGAATACGACCAAATTGTATCGAAAGGGGAAATCATTTCTACGCTCATTGTAAATGCGTATTTGCAAACACAAGGTGTAAATTCTTTGTGGGCTGATGCGACACGTTTGGTGCGCACCGATGCTAAATACCGTGATGGTGGTGTGAACTGGGAAGTAACCGAAACGCTTGTCGCTAAAAATGTAAAACCATTATTTAAAAACAAAGGACAAGTAGTCATTTGCCAAGGATTTATAGGGCACACAGATACTTTAATGACAACAACTCTTGGTCGTGAAGGCTCTGATTATTCGGCTGCGATTTTTGCTTTTTGTTTAAGTGCTGAAAGCGTTACCATTTGGAAAGATGTCCCTGGCTTGCTCAATGCCGACCCTAAGCATTTTAAAAATACCGTTAAGCTGGATAAAATTTCGTTTAGAGAGGCGATTGAATTGAGCTATTATGGCGCTACCGTTATTCACCCGAAAACGATAAAACCTCTACAAAACAAAGGCATTTCATTGTATGTAAAATCGTTTGTAAACCCAGAAGCAAAGGGCTCCGTAATACAGGCATCGGATGAGTTTGATAATAAAATTCCATCGTACATTTTTAAAACCGACCAAGTACTCATGAGCATTAGTCCACGAGATTTTTCGTTTGTGGGTGAAGAAAATTTAGCGCGCATTTTTGCCGTGTTTTCGAAGTATGGAGTAAAAATAAATTTGATGCAAAACTCTGCCATTAATTTCTCGGTGAGTTTTGACAAATCAAACAAACTAGAAAAAATAATTGAAGAGCTATCTCAAGAATTTCGTGTGTTGTATAATGAGGGCTTAAAACTAATGACCATTCGCCATCACACTCCTAAAGTGGTAGCAGAATTATCTGAAGGAAAAAGCATCATTCTAAAACAAGAAACACGCGAAACATTGCGTATGCTCATGGAATAAAAATTAACCGCTTATGCTTGCAAAAACATTTGGTAGTGCCGTTTACGGAGTAGATGCTTTAACCATCACCGTAGAAGTGAATATGAATAAAGGGCTCAACTTTTTTTTAGTTGGACTGCCCGATAATGCCGTAAAAGAAAGCTATCAGCGTATTCAAGCAGCGCTAAAAAATGTGGGCTACCGCATACCAGGTTTTTCTATTACGGTTAACATGGCACCTGCCGATATTCGCAAAGAAGGTTCTGCCTACGATTTAACTATTGCCATTGGCATTTTAGCAGCATCCAACCAAATACCGAATGACGATGTAGAAAAATATGTCATTATGGGAGAACTCGCTTTGGATGGTGGTTTGAGACCAATTAAAGGCGCATTGCCCATTGCTTTTCAAGCAAAAAAAGAAGGTTTTAAAGGATTGATTTTACCAAAAGACAATGCGCCAGAAGCGAGTGTTGTAGATGGATTGGATGTGTATGGCGTTGAAACTATTTTAGATGTTATTCAGTTTTTTAATGGAGAGAAAGAACTTTACCCCATTAAAATAAATCCGCAAGAATTGTTGGCGGTAAGCAATACCGAATTAGACATTGATTTTTCAGATGTAAAAGGACAAGAGAATGTAAAGCGCGCTATGGAAATCGCTGCGGCTGGTGGACACAACATTATTTTAATTGGCCCTCCGGGTAGTGGGAAATCTATGTTGGCAAAGCGTTTGGCTTCTATTCTTCCTCCGCTTGCATTAGAAGAAGCCATAGAAACCACCAAAATTCATTCTGTTGCTGGTAGAATTGAAGCACAAAAAGGATTGGTTAGTCAGCGTCCGTTTCGCTCACCGCATCATACCATAAGCGATGTAGCGTTAGTGGGTGGCGGCACACATCCAAAGCCAGGTGAAATTTCTTTAGCGCACAACGGCATTTTATTTTTAGATGAATTGCCTGAATTCAAGCGCACGGTTTTAGAAGTGATGCGCCAACCTTTAGAAGATAGAGTGGTGACGATTTCTCGTGCAAAAATTTCGGTAGATTATCCTGCTAATTTTATGTTGGTGGCTGCTATGAATCCTTCGCCAAGTGGAGATTTTTACAATCCTTCCGATTTGAATGGGGATTCGGAATTTGCCGTGAAACGCTATCTCAGTAAAATTTCTGGACCGTTAATGGATAGAATTGATTTGCATATTGAAGTAACACCTGTACCTTACGAACAATTATCAGACACACGCAAAGGCGAGCCAAGTAGCGTGATTCGTGAGCGCGTGCAAAAAGCACGTCAACATCAAATCAATCGTTTTAAAGGCGAAAATGGCGTTTATACCAATGCGCAAATGTCTGCTAAGCAAATAGACGACCATTGCATTATTGACGAAAAAGGAAAGTTGTTGATGAAAAATGCGATGGAAAAATTAAAATTGTCTGCACGCTCTTATGGAAGAATTTTAAAAGTAGCGCGTACCATTGCCGATTTAGACAACAGCGAACATATTCAAAATAATCATTTAGCAGAAGCTATTCAATACAGAAGTTTAGATAGGGAAGGATGGCTTTAAAAGTGTGAGAACAAAAAGTGAAAAACGAAAAATAAATTACAAAAAACATCAACACGATAACACGTTAATACGGTAAAACGAACAAATGAAAACCCTTATACTAGGTGCAACACCAAATCCTGATAGATATGCTTATAGAGCAGCTATTTCGTTACAAAACAACGGACACGAAATTGTTTTGGTGGGCATAAAGCAAGGGCAAATAAATGGTGTAACTATTCAAAATGGAATGCCAGATGTGAAAGACATATATACAGTAACTTTATATGTTGGTCCACAAAACCAATCAACGTATTACGATTATATTTTAAGTTTAAAACCTAAGCGTGTAATTTTTAATCCGGGCACAGAAAATAACGAGCTTGAAAACTTGCTCAAACTAAATAACATTGAGCCAGTCATTGCTTGCACGTTGGTGATGTTATCTGTTGGAAATTATTAAACGTCTCACCCCAACCCCTCTCCAAAAGAGAGGGGCTTAAACAATTACCTATGATACGCATAAGCATATTTTTTTTTACCGTTTTATTGTTTTCTTGCAATGAAATCAATCAACCAAAAAACGAAAACCCAACTAATTACGCTTTAGTTTTAGAAGAACTAAATTTAGATGTAGATAAATTTCACTTTAGAGGACTTTACATTTTAGATTCCAATACCGTTTGGATTAGCGGAACCAATGGTCTAGTGATACATTCTTTTGATGGAGGAAAGACTTGGAAAGTGGATTCTATTACCGAAGCAAAGGGATTAGATTTTAGAGACATGCACGTCCTAAACGATAGTACGGCATTGGTTTTATCTGCTGGTAGTCCAGGTAAAATTTTAAAAACTTCTAACAAAGGCAGCACATGGAAAGAAGTATATGCCAATTACGATTCATTAATTTTTTACGATGGCATGGACTTTTGGAATGAGCAAGAAGGTATTGTTTTTGGCGACCCTATAAATCAAAAAATGCAGATGTTATACACCAATGATGGTGGCACTACTTGGACTGAAATAGATAGCACTTATTTACCAAAAACATTAGCCATAGAAGCTGCATTTGCCGCAAGTGGAACGTGTGTAGTTACACTAAGTAATCATAAAATTTACATTGGCACAGGTGGTGAACAAGCACGCTTTATCACATCAAACGACAAAGGAAAAACATGGAATTATTTTTCTACACCAATGCTACAAGGTAATGCGAGTAAAGGTATTTATAGCATGGCGTTTAAAGATAAATACAATGGTGTAGCTGTTGGGGGTAATTGGGAAAACGTTGAGTGCGATAGCAGTAAAATTTATACCAACGATGGTGGTAAAACATGGCACTTGTCAAAAGGCATTCAGCATTACCGTTCGTGTGTAACTTATGTAAAAGATGATGTTTACATCTCAACAGGAACAAGCGGTACAGACATTAGTTACGATGGAGGAAAATCATGGCAATTTTTAGATTCAGTATCGTTAAATGCCGTTCATTTTTTCCCTAATTTATTAAGTGGAATAGGTGTTGGAAGTAAAGGAAAAATTGTGAGATTAAAATTGAATTAAACAAATTTCGATTTTTTCTCGGCTTTTAAATCTGCTACAAAATCTTTAATTTTTTGTTCGTCTTCTTTTTTGCAAATAAGCAGGGTGTTATTGCTTTCTACAACAATATATCCATCTAAGCCATGAATCACTACCAATTTATTGTCTGGTACTTTTATCATGTTTTTTTCTGAATCATACACACGCACATTTTTGCCAACAATAGCATTTTTGTGTTCATCGTGTTCTATGTGTGTGTATAGCGAACCCCACGTACCAAGGTCGCTCCAACCAAAATCAGAAAGCACCACGTAAACATTTTTAGCTTTTTCCATAATGCCATAATCTATCGAAATATTTTTGGCTTGCGGATAAACACTTTTAATGTACTTTTCTTCTTCTTCAGTAAAATAAAGATTCATCCCTTCTTCAAAAAGCTTTGCCTCCTCTGGTAGGTGTAATTCAAAGTTTTCTATAATAGATTTAATACTCCATATAAATATGCCCGAATTCCAATAAAAATCACCGCTTTTTATAAATTGTTTTGCTAAATCTTTTTCTGGTTTTTCGGTAAATGTTTTTACTTTTTTTACAGAGCTATTTTTGTTGTTATCATTCACAAATTGAATATAGCCATAGCCAGTATCAGGTCGGCTGGGCTTAATACCAAGCGTAACTAAGCAATTTTCTGAATTGGCTTTTTCAATGGCAATATTTATGGTGTTTTTAAATTCTTCTTCTTTAAACACAACATGGTCGGCAGGAGCAACCACCAAAGTAGCATTCGGGTTTTTTGCTTTTATCTTGTAAGAAGCATAAGCCACACAAGGAGCTGTGTTTTTTCTGTGAGGTTCACTTAAAATTTGATGGGTGCTTAAAAACGGTAATTGTTCCTTAACAATGTCTTTGTATTGCTCGTTGGTTACCACATAAATATTTTCTTTTGGACAAATACCCTCAAAGCGTTCGGCAGTTTGTTGAATAAGGGTTTTTCCCATCCCCAACACATCATGAAATTGCTTAGGAGAAGCCGTTGTGCTCATAGGCCAAAAGCGGCTACCAATGCCACCAGCCATAATTATTAGATAGTTGTTATTCAATGCGAATACGTGTTTTTATACACTGCGAAATTACGCTTTTTAGTGGTATTACTTTAAATAATATCTACGGTTGATGTATTTTCAGTAATTTAGCAACGCTAACAACTAACACCAAAACGTTTGTTTTTTCACACAGGAAGATATTTTATGTTGCTTTTTCATGCGCTTCAGCGCCCTGAAAAGTTCAGAGTATTTTTTAAACGTACTGTTGATGAAATAATGCAACTAGGAATTAGCTCTTTGGGAATAGTTGTTTTGATGTCGGTATTTATGGGTGCTGTAATTGTTATTCAAACTGCATCGGCAATTGATAGCCCATGGATACCTGCTTTTACAGTTGGATTTACTGCTCGACAATCCATCATTTTAGAATTTTCACCAACAATTATTTCTTTGATTTTAGCTGGGAAAGTGGGCTCTAACATTGCTTCAGAGCTAGGCACTATGCGTGTTTCGGAGCAAATTGATGCCATTGAAATTATGGGCGTAAATTCTGCGGGTTATTTAGTATTACCTAAAATTGCTGCTTCGGTTTTTATTTTTCCAATTCTTATTATTTACAGCATGGTTTTGGGTCTTTTAGGCGGATATATTGTTAGCATGATTGGCGGTTTAGAACAAATAGACCCTGCAAAATACATACTAGGAATTCGCGCGTATTTTGAGCCATTTAACATTACGTATGCCTTGATTAAAACAGTAATATTTGGATTTATTATTACATCGATATCTTCTTATTATGGCTACTATGCTACGGGTGGTGCTTTAGAAGTTGGTAAAGCCAGCACCAAAGCAGTTGTTTACAGTAGCGTATTTATTTTATTTGCCAACCTATTAATTACACAACTTCTCCTCATTTGATAGAACTAAAAAACATAGTAAAATCGTTTGGAGAACATGATGTGCTGAAAGACATCTCTTTCACCTTTCATAAAGGAAAAGTAAATGTAATAATAGGACAAAGTGGCTCTGGTAAGTCGGTGCTTACAAAGTGTATTGTGGGGCTTCATAATGTAGATTCTGGAAATGTTTTGTTTGATGGACGAGACTTTGCAGAAATGCGCTCAAAGGAAAAAAAACAAATACGCCAAGAAATTGGCATGCTCTTTCAAGGTGGTGCATTGTTCGATTCACTTACGGTAGAAGAAAACGTTATGTTTCCGCTTACCATTTTTACCGAAATGAGTAAAAGTGAAATGCGCGACAGAGCTAACGCATGTTTACAACGCGTACAGCTTGAAAATAAAAATCATCTTTACCCTGCAGAGATAAGTGGTGGTATGAAAAAGCGCGTGGGTATTGCCCGTGCTATTGCCATGAATCCAAAATATTTATTTTGTGATGAACCCAACTCTGGTTTAGACCCTCAAACATCTATTGTAATTGACAACCTAATAGAAGAAATTACGCACGAGTACAACATCACCACAGTGGTAATTACCCACGACATGAACTCTGTATTTGAAATAGGCGAAAACATTATGTTTTTGTACGAAGGCAAAAACTGGTGGCAAGGCGATAAACATTCTATAATGCGCACCAACAACAAAGAAGTGATGGACTTTGTGTATGCCTCTAAATTCTTAAAAGAATTGAAGGCGAAGATGCATGCATAATTTTTTTTTCAAAATTTAAACTATAAAAAAAGCCGTGCAATTTGCACGGCTTTTTTTATGTGGTAATATTATAGTTATTTTCTAACTATCAATTTATTGGTAATTTTTTCGCTTCCAGCGGTAATAGAGTAGAAGTAAATACCATCAGATAAGTTTGAAGTATTTAATTCGTAGTTAAATGCACCAGCACCTTTGTTACCAAGGTTTGTAGTTGAAATTACTTTACCAGTAATGTCTACAACTTCTAAAGTAACGTTAGCAGCAGTAGCTAAAGAGTATCTAATTTCTGTGCTGTTAGCAGCAGGGTTAGGTGCGTTTTCTAAAGACATTCTGTTTTTAGCTAGTTCATTTGTACCTACAGTTGGATCAAAGCTAAGGTTTACGTAGTGGTCTTGAGAAGCACCAAAAATAGTACCATTGATATCTAATAAAGTAGAGTTGTCATCGTCAGCATCATAATCAGCAGCAACAACCATTACATCACCACCACCAAAAGCATCTAAAGAGGCATAGTACACATCACCAGCAAATACTGGTAATGGATTATCAAAACGTACAAACATAACTTCACGAGTAGCCGTACCATCTGTATCAACACAAGCAGCACAAACAGTAAATTCTTGTGTTCTAATAACAGTTACACCATCAGCAGCATCTCTAATAGAAACGTTAGCAATTTGTCCTACAGTATTTAAAGAAGTTGTACCATTTAGTAAGTAAATATAGATACCGTAAATGATAGCATCTTCGTAAATAGCGTAAGCACTCATAACTCTACCAGGGTTGTTACCATCGTTTACTACGTCAATACCAATATTTGGGCTAAATGGATTGTAGTGTCCAAATTCGAAAGCGGTTTTCTCGAATTTTTTAGAACGTGTATTATTGCTTGGAACTTCGTCCGTTTCGTTTGTTGAAACACTTAGTTCTACAGTATACACTGCATTGTCAGTAGGAATGTAACCTGTGTTGTAAAGAATTGCTCCTTCACCATCGCACACAGTAATGTTTTGTTGAGGAGAAGAAGAAGTGTGCTCTACAGAAGAAGTACCATCGTTAGTAACGGTAACGTCTAACTGAACACCAGTTAAATCACCACCACCTTGGTTAGAGATTCTACCATCTACAACTAAAGGATAGTTAATAATTTGTCCGTCAGGAATTGCGTAATATTCAAAGTCGTTAGCAATATCACCAGAATACATGTTGAAAAGGTTAGCATCAAAACCACCAGCTTCTTTAATTCTTACGTCATCCAACATCCACATATAGTAGCTGTTAGAAGCATTTAATTCAGAGTTCCAGTGAAAACGAACTTTAATTTCTCCTGTGTTGGCAGCAGCTAAAGATGCCTCACAAGCGATGTTTATTTGTCTTACCTCAGCAGTATATCCAGTACTGGTTCTAGCAGCAGGATAAGTGTTGTGAGAAGTGTTTCCTGAACTTTTCTTAGTCCAAACATAATCTCCTACACCATTATCAAAATACCCTACAAAAATACCTACAGGGTAAGCAGCACCAGAGCAGCATGTTCTGTATGATTGTTGTAATTCTAAAACCAATGCGTTAGTTCCCATTGATGTAATATCAATTACAGGAGATTCTAAATAACCATCAATAGTAATAAATCCATTGTTGTTTTCTTGGTCTGTTTGGTAGTTGGCATCAAAAATCATGAAACCGTTTGTTCTAGATTCTGATAATAGAGGAAGGTTTTGCTCGTATTGTCCTCTAGGGTTTTGGTTAAAATTCCAAACTGTAGAGTAGTCTGTAGCACCAGTAAAACCTCTTGTCCAACCACCACCAATTGGGTTGCCAGCACCATCCACAGAGTTACCTGCTACACCGTTAGCGAAGTCTTCGTACCAAAATACGTCTCCAGGAGCTTTCTTATTAATTGTTTGAGTGCCATTTGCACTTGATTCTGTGCCGTGTGTAGGTTTCTTGTCTACCGAAATTTTTTGAGCAGAAACAGAAGAAACAAACATTGCAGCAGAAGCTAGAATGTAAATCTTTTTCATATTGTTACGTTTTTGTTATTAAATGTTTACTAAGCAAAACTAATTAATGTTTTTTATAAATGCAAATCGTTTAAACACTAATTATTAGATTTATTTTATCAAAATAGGAATCCTAAATTAGTTAATAGCTGATTCATAGTGCTCTATGGGCAAACAACTGCACACTAAGTTTCTGTCTCCGTAGGCGTTATCTACACGTCTTACACTTGGCCAATATTTGTAATCTTGTAAGTAGCCCAACGGATAAGCTGCTACTTGGCGTGAATAGGGCTTAGTCCACTCATTGGCAGTAATTAGTGCAGCAGTGTGTGGTGCATTTTTAAGCATGTTTTCGTCTTGAGGCAGGTCGCCATTTTCAATTGCGGTAATTTCTTTGCGGATGTTTATCATCGCTTCTGTAAATCTGTCCAACTCTTGTAATGCTTCCGATTCGGTTGGTTCTATCATTAAGGTGCCTGCCACAGGGAATGATACCGTAGGTGCGTGGAAACCATAGTCCATTAAGCGTTTGGCAATGTCTTCTACTTCAATCCCTGCAGTACGTTTAAAGTCGCGACAATCTAAAATCATTTCGTGGGCTACGGTATTGTTTTTACCCATATATAATATAGGATAGTGCTTTTCTAGTTTTGCTTTTAAGTAATTGGCATTTAAAATGGCTAACTCGGTAGCTTCTTTTACTCCTTTAGCGCCTAACATCTTAATATAACCATAAGAGATAAGCAGAATAAGTGCGCTACCATAAGGTGCAGCAGAGATGGCTTTAATACCTTCTTTGCCTGATACATTTACAAATGGATTGTTTGGTAAGAAAGGCACTAAATGCTTAGCCACACCAATTGGACCCATACCAGGACCTCCGCCACCATGCGGAATAGCGAATGTTTTGTGTAGATTTAAGTGACACACATCCGCACCAATATTACCTGGGTTGGTTAAGCCTACTTGTGCGTTCATGTTGGCACCATCCATATATACTTGCCCACCATGTTGGTGAATAATAGAGGTAATGTCTATAATAGATTCTTCAAATACACCGTGTGTAGATGGATAAGTAACCATCAAGCAAGATAAACTGTCTTTGTACTGCTCTGCTTTAGCGCGAATGTCGGATACATCAATATTTCCGTTTTCATCACATTTTGTTACAACAACTGTCATACCAGCCATAACTGCACTTGCAGGATTGGTGCCGTGTGCCGAAGATGGAATTAAGCAGATATTTCTGTGCCCTTCGCCTCGGCTTTCGTGGTAAGCACGAATAACCATCAAACCAGCATACTCTCCTTGTGCGCCAGAGTTGGGTTGTAATGACATTTTTGCAAAGCCAGTTATTTCGCTCAAGTCTTTATCTAAGCGCTCTAACATTTCTCCGTAACCCTGCGCTTGGTCAATAGGAACAAATGGGTGTAGGTTGGCAAACTCAGGCCATGTAATCGGCATCAACTCAGATGCAGCATTTAATTTCATGGTACAAGAACCTAATGAAATCATGCTATGAACGAGTGATAAATCTTTATTTTCTAAACGCTTTAAATAACGCATCATTTCTGTTTCAGAATGATAACGATTAAAAATATCGTGTGCTAAAATGGCATCGGTTCTAAATAGGTTAATGTCTACACTAACTTCACTTGGAACGAAGTTATTTAATGTTTTTCCAAATGCTTCGCCTATTACCTTTAGTAGATTATTTACATCATCAATGGTAGTAGTTTCATCTATACTTAATCCAAAAGATGTAGCATTATCATAACGTAAGTTGATTTCGTTTTTAAGGGCGATTTCTCGTACTTTATTTACAACAGCTTCATCGGCATGAATAGTTAAGGTATCAAAGTAAGAATGATTGATAACATTAATGCCTGCTTGTTTTAATTCTTTAGCTATGTGGTAGGTTTTTTTATGTATGGTTTTTGCAATTTGTTGCACACCTTCTGAACCATGATACACTGCATACATACTTGCCATTACAGCCAATAGTGCTTGTGCAGTACAAATGTTAGAGGTTGCTTTATCGCGTTTGATGTGTTGCTCGCGGGTTTGAAGCGCCATTCTTAAGGCACGGTTGCCGTCTTTATCAATCGAAACACCAATAATTCTACCTGGGATAGAACGCTTAAATTCATCTTTAGTAGCAAAAAACGCAGCATGCGGACCACCATAACCCATTGGCACACCAAAGCGTTGGGTGTTGCCAACTACTGCATCTGCACCCCAGCTACCTGGAGATTTTAAAAGCACCAACGCCATAATATCGGCAGCAACAGCTATGCGCACACCGTGGTCGTGGGCTTTTTGGGTAAACATGGAGTAATCTTTCACATTACCATCAGCATCTGGATATTGAATTAATGCGCCAAAAAACTCGTTGCCAAATTCAATAGTGTTGTGGTCGCCCACTACTACTTCAATACCAAGAGGAATGGCTCTACCTATTACTACATCTATAGTTTGTGCGTAACACTTTTCAGAAATGAAAAATTTATTGACGTTATTCTTTGCTTGTTCTCTGCTGCGTGCGTTGTAGAACATAATCATGGCTTCTCCAGCAGCTGTGCCTTCATCCAATAAAGATGCATTGGCAATTTCCATTCCTGTTAAATCCATTACCATGGTTTGGAAATTCAATAGCGCTTCTAAACGACCTTGTGCAATTTCTGCCTGATAAGGCGTGTAAGCGGTGTACCATCCTGGGTTTTCGAGTACGTTGCGTAAAATTACTGAAGGCGTAATGGTACCAAAGTAACCACGACCAATATAAGTTTTGTACAATTTATTTTTAGCGCCAAGGGCTTTAATGTGTTGCAGATATTCACTTTCGCTTAGGCCATCGGCTACGTTTACATCTTTTTTGAGACGTATGCCCGCAGGAATGGTTTTGCTGATGAGTTCCTCCATTGAGCTCATACCAATGGATTTTAGCATTTGATTCACTTCAGACGCTCTTGGTCCGTTGTGTCTTTCTGAGAAGTTATTTACGTTCATGTTCTGTTCTAACAAATAGGTTACAAATATAGTTTATTTAGCAATCTGTTTTTGCGAATTATTGTCACATTTTAGATAATTTTTGATAAGTTTGAGCGACTAAAAATGAAGTACACAATTTTAAGATATTCGCTAACATTCTGTTGGATGTTTTTTTTCGGAATTATTTCTGCTCAAAACGATACCGTTTATTTCATGAGCGGAAAAAATATGTCTATGAAAGTAGATTCTATTTCTAACGGAATGGTTTATGGATTTTCTAATCAAAAACTTAAAAAAGTTAGTTCTGATGCGGTGTATGGATATTCTTTAAATGGCAGCATGAATTACGTCTATCCTGATAGAAGTATCGATTTTTTAAGTGTTCCGCAAATGGGAGAATTTATTTACGGAAAGCAAATTGCTCGTAAAAAGTATTCCGTTACTGCGCAAGTCATTACAGGTTTTACCTTGGGTTTGTTGGGTTCTTTGTACGATACTTACGAAACACAAAACAATAAATTTTTTCATCGTGAACCAACTTACGCGCAGTTTGTAGCTCCTTTGGGCTATACACTTACCATTAATTTATTTCGTCCAAAATTAACTTCAAAACAAACTAGTAATCCAAGTCATTTAAGCAATGAATTAATTATTGAAGGTTACATTGGCGAAGCGCGCAGAAGAAAATTTTTAGCCACATCTATATCAAGTTTGTCGGGCAGTATTGTTGGTTTAGCGGGCTATTTCATTTTTAAACCATAATCCTTGTTTTGAAATTCATCAGAGCAATAGTGTATTCAAATTTATGGATTGCTCTTGGGGCGAGTTGCTTTACCGCAAGCACGCACTTAATGTTAGGTTTAACCATTAATTACAGCTACTTTTTATTAGTTTTTTTTGCCACATTATTTGCATATAACTATCAGCGTTTGGCGCGTATTAATCTTTTATCCCCACCGCTTTCCGAAAGGCAATCGTGGATTATAAAACACCAACGTGTTTTGCGTATAGCTACTTTATTTTCTTTTGCACTGGCTATTTTTTTAGCGTTGTTTACTTTAAGTTTTTCGCAAATACTGTGGTTGTTGCCATGTGGTGTTTTAGTGGTGTTGTATGCTACATTTTTAGTAAACAACAAGCGTGGTTTGCGTGATATACCTTTTGTTAAAATTCTTTTAATAGCACTTGTTTGGGGATATGTTTTAGGCGTTTTCCCTTTGATACTTAGTAATTCTACACAGCATTGGCAATGGGTGTTTTTAGAGCGTAGCTTGTTCATTATGGCACTAGCCATTCCTTTTGACATTCGAGATATAAACGTAGATAGCGTTGATAAAAAAACCTTACCTCAATTATTCGGACTTAACGGAAGTAAAGCAATAGCAATTCTGTTTTTGGCATCTTCACTTTTTGTGCAATGGGATTTATTGTGCACATCACTCACCACAATACAACTTACTTTTTATATTGCAGTTGCCTTGCTTATTCTTTTCGCAAATCCAAACAGAAAAGAACTTTATTTTTCTGGATTGTTGGATGGGGTGTTGGTGGTGAGTATTTTTTTGTATGTCTGATTTTTATATATTTATGATGTGAAAAAAATAATTACATTTTGCATTATATATCTTACTTGTTGTTACGCCAACGCTCAGACCATTGTTATCGGTAAAATTATTGACCAACAAGAAAAATCGGCTATATCCAACGTATATGTTTTAGACAGCATTAGTAGGAGGGTAGCTGTTTCTAATACCAACGGGGTGTTTAGTTTAAGTTTGGAACACATTCCCACAACCATTCACTTCTCTCATGTAAGCTATATTACACATCAGCAAGTAATAAGCGAAAAACAAATTAAAAATGACACTGTTTTTCTAGATATTTCATTAAAACCAAAAGTAACCGATTTAGTAAGTGTTGAAGTAAGCGCCAACAAGGTTGAAAAAATACACAAACGACCTGGAGCAATTATTGATTTTGCTTTTTATAATAATGACGTGTTATTGTTGTACAAACAAAGAAACACGTTAAAACTTCAATTGCTTGATCAATACGACACCGTTTTAAGTGAAAAAAAACTACAGGTGAAACACGGACAATTTATAAAAGACTGTATGGGCAATACACATTTGCTAACTAAAGACAGCGTGTTTCAAATTGTGGTGGATAGTAACCGTTTGTTGTTTTATCGATTTAGCTATAAGCAGTACGAAGATTACTTACAGCCATGCGTAGCGATGACTACAAAAAAATCATTTTTTAATCAAATTACCACCAAACACAATCAGGGCATTTTGTATTTTACGGTAGATAAAACCACACAAGAAAAAAAGCCGCTTATAAACATCTATGATAAACTTGCAGAGCAATACGCAAGAAGTCATTATTATGCGATAATTGCTCATTATATGATGTATGTTCCCGAACACGAAAATTTAATTACGGCTGGTATGTGGAGTGGTAACTTAATAGAATTAGCTAAAGACCATATTCTCGTGAGAATGATTGGCTTTTACAAAAATTTTGCAGCCAAACCTATCTATACCCCCATGCATCAGGTAAAAGACTCTGTGTATTTGTTTAATTACTTTCAAGATTCTCTTTTGGTTTACGATGAAAATGCAATGCTTACGAGAAGCATAAATATTAGCCATCACCATGATAAAGGGTTTGCAAACCAACTTATTGTAGATGAAGAAAATCAGAATATTTACGGCAAGATTAACCTAAATGGGTTAAGCTATCTTAAAAAAATTGATTTAAACACAGGGCAATTTTCTAAAACCTATTTGTTAGAGCAAAATACCTATCCCGAAAACATCAAAATAAAAAACGGATACGCCTATTATCTTTATAAAGAAAGAAACGATACGTTTGTGAGATTGTATAGGCAGAGGTTAGAAGACTAACAAAAAGCCACATCCAAACTTTCTTTAAACGCAGCAATGGCTTTGTCTAATTCTTCGTTGGTATGCGCTTCAGAAATAAACCCAACTTCATAACCCGAAGGACCTAAATACACACCACGCTCTAATAAAGCAGCATGTAGTTTGGTAAAATATTTCATACTGTCGGCATCAATTTCTGATGATTTGCGAATAATTACTTTATCAGAAAATGCCAACCAAAATACCGAACCCACATGATACATATTAAACTGATATCCTTTAGCGGTAGCGTAGCTTAAAATTTCATTGACAAAACGCGCAGTTTTTTGCTCTAAATTTTGGTAGAAATTTGGCTTTAAACACTCTTTCAACTGTGCATAACCCGCAGCCATTGCCACAGGATTTCCAGACAATGTTCCTGCTTGGTACACGGGTCCATCGGGAGCGATGTGTGCCATCACTTCTTTTTTACCACCATACGCGCCAACGGGCAATCCGCCACCAATTATTTTTCCGAATGCTAATAAATCTGGCTCCACATTGTACATGCCGGCTGCGCCTTCAAAGCTCACTCTAAAGCCAGAAATCACTTCATCGAATAATAATAGTGTACCATTTTTGGTGCACTCTTCACGCAAAAATTGTAAAAACTCTCTACCTTGAATAAGTAGTCCATTGTTAGCAGGAATCGGCTCTATAGCGATACACGCAATTTGATTTTTATATGTTTCAAATGCTTTTAAAACCGCTTCTTTATCGTTTAATGGCAACACAATGGTTTCGGCTGCAAAGGCAGCAGGAACTCCTGCCGATGATGATGTTCCTAAAGTTGCCAACCCACTTCCTGCTTTCACTAATAAGTAATCTACGTGTCCGTGGTAACATCCTTCAAACTTGATGATTTTATCACGTTTGGTGTAGCCCCTTGCCAAACGAATGGCACTCATGGCTGCTTCTGTACCTGAGCTTACAAAGCGAATTTTTTCTAAGAAACGATGGTTGGAAATAATCAAGTCGCCCAGCAAATTTTCTTTTTCGGTAGGTGTGCCAAATGACGTTCCATTTTTTACAGTTTCAATAATGGCGTGTTCTACCTTATCGTTGGCATGACCCAAAACCAACGGTCCCCAAGAGCAGCAAAAATCAATAAATTCGTTACCATCTTCATCCCAAATTTTTGCCCCTTTGCCTTTTTTTATGAATAATGGAGTGCCTCCAACGGCCTTAAACGCACGTACTGGAGAGTTTACACCACCTGGAAATAGTGTTTTTGCTTTTTCAAATAATTCTGCCGACTTGCTTCTTATCATCTTTCTACCTTAATTGATTTTGTATCTTTGTGTCATTGCAATAACACATGTGCAAAAGTAATGGTTTAAAAATAACTTTTTAATGACATATATCAATTCCTTAGAGTTTGCACAAAATGCCGATAAGCAAGATAGCTTGCGTGGCTATCGTGAGCGTTTTCATTTTCCAGTTATTGACGGAAAACAAGTGTTGTATTTTACAGGAAATTCTTTGGGGTTACAGCCAAAAAGCGCAAAAGATGCCATTTTACAAGAGTTAGACGATTGGGCAAAGTGGGGTGTAGAAGGGCATTTTCATGCAAAAAATCCGTGGTATAGTTATCACGAACGTTTAACAAATAAGGTAGCGAAATTGGTTGGCGCAAAAGAAAATGAAGTGGTAGTAACGCATTCGTTAACCACCAATTTACATTTATTGATGGTGTCGTTTTATCAACCAACTTCCAAGCGTTTTAAAATTTTATGCGAAGCCAAAGCATTTCCTTCCGACCAATATGCATTAGAATCTCAAGTAAATTTTCATGGCTATTATCCCGATGAAGCCATTATTGAAATTGCTCCACGCGAAGGCGAGCATTTAATTCGTTTGGAAGATGTTTTATCAGCGATTGAAGAACATAAAGAAGAATTGGCATTGGTGATGATTGGTGGCGTAAACTACTACACAGGTCAGCTATTCGATATGAAAACCATTACCGAAGCAGGGCATAAAGCAGGTGCGTATGTGGGTTTTGATTTGGCACACGCAGCGGGTAATGTTCAGCTCCAACTCCACGATTGGAATGTAGATTTTGCTGCGTGGTGTTCGTACAAATATTTAAACTCAAGCCCTGGTGGAGTGAGTGGGTTGTTTGTTCATGAAAAACATGTAACCAATAAAAATTTACCACGCTTTGCAGGTTGGTGGGGTCACAACAAAGGCCTACGTTTTAAAATGGAAAAGGGCTTCGACCCAATACCCACTGCCGAAGCTTGGCAATTGAGCAATGCTCCTGTGTTAGCTATGGCTGCGCATTATGCTTCGTTAGAAATTTTTGATGAAGTAGGTATGGATGCCTTATGCACCAAACGAGATACTTTAACAGGTTATTTGGAATTTATCATTAACGATGTAGCGCAAAAACACACTGCAAAGTTTGAAATAATTACACCCAACGATAAAACACAAAGAGGTTGTCAGTTGTCTATACTATGTCATGGTTATGGTAAGGAACTATTTAACTACTTTACTAAGCAGGGCGTAATTGCCGATTGGCGCGAGCCAAACGTAGTGCGTATGGCGCCAGTGCCGTTGTACAATTCGTTTGAAGATGTGTATCGCTTTGGAGAAGTATTGTCGGAGTATTTGAGTAAAAATTAAAACATGAAAGAAGCAATCATAGTAGGATCAGGTTTGGTAGGATCGTTGTGGTCGGTGTATTTATCGAAAGCGGGCTACAAAGTAAAACTATTCGAACGCAGACCAGACATTCGCAAAGCAGAAATTTCTGCTGGAAAATCCATCAACTTAGCCCTTTCGGAAAGAGGTATAAAAGCACTTGCCAATGTGGGTGTTGATAAAGAAGTTTTAACCATGGCAATTCCAATGCATGGCCGTATGATGCACGATTTGGAAGGAAATCTAACCTATCAACCTTACGGAAAAGAAGGTCAGTACATCAATTCTATTTCGCGTGGTGGTATCAATGCCAAAATGATGGACATTGCTGAAACCTACGGAAACACTGAAATATTTTACAACGAAAAATGCATTGATGCCGATTTAGAAAATGGCATTGTGCATTTAGAAAATACTGTTACTGGTGAAAAATCTATCCATAAAGCCGATGTGGTGTTTGCAGCTGATGGTGCATTTTCTGCGGTGCGTTACAGTGCCTTTCAAAAGTTAGATAGATTTACGTATAGTCAAACCTACATTGAAGATGGTTATCGTGAATTGTTGTTGCCTGCTAACGAAGATGGCTCATACAAACTCGATAAAAATTGCTTACACATTTGGCCACGTGGGCGTTTTATGCTCATAGCATTGCCTAACGAAGATGGCTCGTTTACCTGCACCTTGTTTATGCCTTTCGAAAATCATGAGTACAGTTTTGATAAACTAACTTCTCGAAAAGCAGTAGAAAATTTCTTTAAAGAAGTATTCCCTGATTTTTTTGATATGATGCCAAATGTTGCCGATGCGTGGGAAGACCATCCCTTATCGTCTTTAGCCATTGTGCGCTGCTACCCTTGGGTAAAAGGTAAGTTTGCCTTAATGGGCGATGCTGCGCATGCTACTGTTCCGTTTTATGGACAAGGCATGAACTGTGGCTTTGAAGATTGCACCGTAATGTGGGAGCTGATGCAAAAGCATAACGAAGATTGGAAAAAAGTTTTTGAAGAATACCAAACGCTTCGCAAACCAAATGGCGATGCGGTACAAGATTTATCTTTACACAACTACCATGTAATGCGCGATTATGTAGCTGACCCAATGTTCTTGTTGCAGAAAAAAATTGAAGCAAAATTTTCAGAAAAACACCCCGATAAGTGGATGCCGCTGTATAGCCAAGTTACGTTTAGCAACATTCCGTATTCCGAAGCGTACAAAGTAGGTATGAAACAAGAAAACATTATGAAGCACGTAATGCAAACACCCGATGTTGAAAACATTTGGAACAGTCCCGAAATAGAGCAAAAAATCTTAGCACTTTTACAGCAAGAAACGGTTGCTTAATTTAACATGAAGAAAATAGTTTTTGCCATATTATTCTTTGCTTTTGCATTAAATGCTGATGCACAATACATCCGCAAAAAAGACCGCAAAATGAACAATCGTAAGCAAATGTCTATGATTGATTATAGAAAATACCGACCGTCTGGATGGCTAATTGCACCGGGCTTAACCTATAATTTCACTAACTTTAATAGCTTTGATGAAGCTTTTACTTCTAGAATGGGATATGCCAATTCCACTGATTCTTCATTTTTATTATCAACGCGCCCGTTGGGAAGATTAGGTTTATACTTCGAAGTAGGAAGATTTCACCTCATGCCCGAAGGCAGCAGATTAATTCACTATATTGATTACAGCTTGGCCTACAAGGCACTAAAAGGAAAAGAACTGTATGGCGTTACTTCTACATCTGGTGGAGAGACCATTGAGTACGATCAAAAAGGACGTTATAAAAATGGCATGGTAACGTTAAATTTTAATGCTAACAATGTCTATCAACTTTCGCGCTACAACTTTATCCAAAATAGTTTGGGCTTTAATGTAGATTATAGATTCATTACTCGCCAAACCGATTTCATTCCAACGCCAAGAGTAATAGCAGGAGCCTATCCTCCGAGTTTAACAGCTCAAATACATTACAAATTTGGACTTGGCTTTAAGATGACCGATAAATGGTTTTTAATCCCCAGTATAGAAACACCCATTTTAAATGTTCTTCCTTTTGAAGATGGAAAAGCACAATGGAACGTTTTTGATGTAAATTATCATCCCATTATACTATCTGTTAGAATGGCGTGGCTTAAAGAACAGAGAGGATTAGCATGTCCTAAACCCGGAGGAAAATCTGCTGGTACGCGAAAAGCGAAAAAAGAAAAAAAGCGCAACGCCAAACAAGAACAAGAATCACAAAGACGCTATAACAATCGTTAAGAATGATTAGAACTGCTGGCTACATAATTTGCTTTCTTTTTGTTGTAGCTTCTTGCCAACTTGAAACCAAACAACCTTCATCCGATTATAGCTCACGCCAAAGCATTGATTCTACTTTACAACTCGATTCAGATGCTGAGAAACTAATCTCATCATACAAGAAACAACTCGATGCAGAGATGAACAAAGTAATTGGCTATGCAGACACCATTTTATCTAACGAAGGCAAATTTGGTGAATCTTCTTTAGGAAATTTTGTAGCAGACTTAATGTTGTATCAAGCACGAAAAATGTATAAAGACACCGTGCATTTAGCGTTAATCAATGCCCGTGGTGGATTGCGTGTGCCCATTAATCAAGGAGAGATTATAGTAGGAGATATTTTTGAATTGATGCCTTTTGATAACGAAATGCTCATCATTAAA
>CAYVVI010000013.1:0-21037 GCA_964455265.1 uncultured Flavobacteriales bacterium
TGTCGGCAGCATGTTGTATCAATTCTACATCAGGATTTATAAAAATAGACGTGCGTATATTTTTTGCTTTGAACACAGCAATTATTTCTTTCAAATAATCTTTTTCTTTTATGGTATCCCACCCATGGTCTGATGTTAGTTGATTACTATTATCTGGCACTAGCGTAACTTGAGTGGGAAGTGTTTCTAACACCAAATCCACAAATTTTTGCTCTTTTGGATTTCCTTCAATGTTGAATTCTGTTGTAACTACTTTCTTTAAATCTCTAACATCTTGGTACCTGATATGGCGCTCATCTGGACGTGGATGAACTGTGATGCCTTGTGCACCAAAGCGTTCAGCATTTATAGCTGCTTCTACAACATTTGGCGTACTTCCACCACGCGAATTTCTTAACGTGGCTATCTTATTGATGTTTACACTTAATTTGGTCATAATTATTAATACCTTTGCGCTATAGATTTAGCGTTCAAAACTACATAAATTTTTTACCTTATATTTACGTTATTTATTAAATCAATAGCAACTATATGATAGCAGCCGAATTAATAACAGATGAAATTCCTCCTATAAAACCAAATGAGCCATGTATTAAGGCATATAATTGGATGGATGAATTCAAGATAAGTCATTTGCCTGTTGTAAAAAATGGTGTGTATTATGGCATTATTTCAGAAGCAAATGTGTTGGATTTAGAAGATTCTGAGCAAAGCATTGAACGTGCATATCCAATACTTCCTCGTCCTTATGTTACTCAAGACCAGCACGTGTATGAAGTAATGAAATTGATAGCAGATAATGGACTTACTATTGTACCCATTGTTGATAAAGAAGAAAAATATTTAGGCAGTACCACTTTGCTACACTTGATGCGTCAAATAACGGGTACGGTAGCTATCAACCAAGAGGGTGGCGTACTTATTCTGCATATGAATCAAAATGATTATTCATTAGCACAGATAGCTCAAATTGTAGAAGGAAATGATGCCAAAATTTTGAGTTCAAACATCACCTCTTCTCCAGACTCAACGCTGATAGAAGTAACCTTAAAAATCAATAAAAAAGATTTAGCAGGAATTATACAAACGTTTAATCGTTTTGAATACATAGTTAGCGCTGCATTTCAAGAGAGCGACTATGAAGAAGATATGCGTTTGCGTTACGAAGCATTGATGAAATATTTAAACATGTAGTATGAAAATTTCTATTTTCGGACATACGGTTAAAGAAGAAGCATTGCCTTATTTGCAGGCACTCATCGACAAGCTTACGGAACACAATGTTGAGATCTGTTACTTTGAGCCGTTTTTAAACCAAATTAAATCGGCAATAGATGTGCATAACAATGTATACTCTACGTTTACGATTGAGCAAAAATTAGCACTTTCTGATTTTTTAATATGCATTGGCGGTGATGGTACCATTTTAGATGCCATTACTTTGGTGGGTAAAACAGATATTCCCATCATTGGCTTAAATGCAGGAAGATTAGGTTTTTTAGCCAATAACAACTTTGATGAAGTACACCAAATGGTGAAGCACATGGTGGAAAAAAACTACGAAGTGGAGTCACGCTCATTGCTAGAATTGGTAACCAACAACAGTTTATTTGGAGAAAATAATTTTTGTTTGAACGAAGTAACCATTCACAGAAAAGACTCCTCTTCAATGGTGGTTATCCATACTTACATTAATGACGAATACTTAAATTCATACTGGGCAGATGGGTTAATAATAGCCACACCTACTGGTTCAACGGCTTATTCTTTAAGTTGCGGAGGGCCAATTTTAATGCCGTCTTCAAAGAATTTTATCATTACGCCCGTTGCCCCACACAACTTAAATGTGCGCCCCATTGTAGTGCCAGATAGCAGCGAAATAAAACTTAAAATTGAAGGCAGAGAAGAATTGTTTTTAGTAACACTTGATTCGCGCACACATACGCTTACATCAGAAGATGAAATACTTTTGCGTAAAGCACCTTATGATTTGAAGTTGGTTAATTTTAAAGACCAACACTTTTTTAAAACAATAAGAAATAAATTACTTTGGGGTTCTGACAAGAGAAATTAAAAATAGCAGTAAAATAAACTATAAAATTAACCGTTAACTAATTCAGTGAAAAAAAGCATATATATAGCACTTTTCTTGTTGCCACTTACGTTATTTAGCCAGCAATTACGCACCAGACATCAGTTGGGAGTTTTGCTAGGAGGAAGTTATTATTTGGGCGAACTCAACCAAAGTCATTTTTACAATACAAAATTCGCCTTTAACGCATTTTATCGCAGGTCACACGAAAACTTACAAATCGCACAACGCTATAATTTTAGTTATGGTCAGTTAGAAGCTTTTGATAGTGATTCAGACAATCCGTTTAATATCAATAGAAATTTGATGTTTAACACTAAAATTTTTGAACTTGGATATTTACTTGAAATTAATTTTAAAAAGTACGATGTAGGCGCCTTGAAGAAAAACAGAAGCACTCCGTATATGTTTTTAGGGTTGACCTATTTTTACATGAACCCCAAAGGAATGCTTGGAGACGATATGGTAGAGTTGCAGCCACTATCAACAGAAGCACAAGGGATAACATCTTCAAAGTATTATCGCCACCAGTTGGCAATTCCATTTGGCTTAGGATGGAAGGCCAACGTTTCTAACCGTATTGCCATTGGGTTAGAGTATGGCTTACGCAAAACATTTACAGACTATATTGATGATGTTAGTGGCGTTTATGCAAGTCCAGAACTTTTATTTATCGAAAAAGGAGAAACATCAGCAGTTATGAGCAATCGTTCTTTAGATGGTGCTAACAAAACAGGATTACAACGAGGAAATTCAAAAAACAAGGACTGGTACGCCATTTTTGGCTTCACAATAACCTACCAAATCAAGCAAAACTGTGGTTGTTCAATATAAATTTCCTGTATTGACAAATTTTTCGGAAATTCGCAAGCTATAATTTTTAGCCCTTATGCTCAGTCAAATACATAAAGACAAAATTCCTCAACACGTAGCCATCATAATGGATGGCAATGGACGTTGGGCAAAAAAGCAAGGGGAATTGCGCACATTTGGTCATTTTAGTGGAGTTGAGTCTGTAAGAGAAGCGCTTAAAGCAGCTACTGAAGTTGGGATAAAATACCTTACACTTTATGCTTTTTCTTCAGAAAATTGGAACAGACCAAAAGACGAAGTAGATGCACTAATGAATTTATTGGTCTCTACTATTGCCAACGAAAAAGAATCGCTTCATGAAAATGGTGTAAAACTTAAAGTAATTGGAGATGTAAATAGTTTGCCACAATATTGTAAAGAAGCATTAGCCGAAGCCATTGATTATACCAAAAATAACACCACCATTACCTTAGTTTTAGCACTAAGTTATAGCGCTAGATGGGAGATAACCAATGCCGTAAAAGAAATAGTAAAAGATGTTGAGAGTGGAAAAATTTCTTCGTCCGTAATAAATCAAGATATTTTGAGTTCTTACATGTCAACAAACGGTATACCAGACCCCGAACTATTGATAAGAACGAGTGGTGAAAGCAGAATCAGCAATTTTTTGTTGTGGCAATTAGCTTACACAGAATTATACTTTACAGAAGTTTTGTGGCCTGAATTTAAAAAAGAAGATTTTTATAAAGCAATAATAGATTTTCAATCAAGAGAAAGACGATTTGGAAAAATTAGCGAACAAATAACCAATGAATAAAACTACCTTTTACCTACTTATAACGTTTGTTTTCTTATGTGGTTTTTTAACCGCACAGGTAGATTTATCTAACAATAATTTTTCGTACGAAGCACCTAAAACCTACACCATTGGTGGTGTTTCTGTAGAAGGAGTAAAATCTGTAGAACCAGGAAGAATTAAGGAAATTACTGGACTTTTTGAAGGAGAACAACTAACCGTTCCAAGTGATAAAGTTGGTAAAGCCATCGAAAACTTATGGGAATTAGATATTTTTTCAGATGTTCAAATACTTTCTGCTCGAACCGTAGGGTCTAATATTTTTCTTCAAATTGTATTAGTGGAAAAAGAGCGTTTGTCTCGTTTTGCCTTTAGAGGTATTAAGAAGAGAGAAGTAGATAATTTGCGTGAAAAGCTAGAACTGTTTAGCGGAAAAATGGTAGACGAACACGTCATTAGTAGAACTAAAACAATCACTAGAAATTATTTTATTGATAAAGGATTTTATGATGTTAAAGTAGATGTTGCCAAAAAGGTAGATACACTATTGAATAACTCTGTTTTTCTTTCTGTAAATATTACTAAAGGTGAACGTATTAAAATCGAAAATATAACCATAGAAGGAAATACTGCTTTTAAAACTAGCAAGCTTAAGCGTAAAATGAAAGGCACTAAAGAGAAAAGCGTGCTAAGAATCTTCTCCCCATCTAAATATATTCCTTCAGAATATAAAGCGGATAAAAATAATATCATTGAGCTATACTACTCAGAGGCATATAGAGATGCTAAAATTTCGTTCGATACAGTTTATTATGCTACTCCGAAAACACTAAACATAAACATTAAGATTGATGAAGGCAATCAATATAAAATAAGAAACATTGAGTGGGTAGGTAATTCGTTATATCGTTCATCTCTTTTAGATACTATTTTAGACATTAAAAAGGGCGACTTGTATAGCAAAACATTATTAGAATCAAGACTAAGTTTTAATCCAAGCGGCAGAGACATTAGCTCATTGTATCAAGATAAAGGGTACTTGTTTTTTCAAGCCATTCCTGTAGAAAAAACAATCGTTGGCGATAGTGTAGATTTAGAAATTAGAGTTTATGAAGGAAAACAAGCGAGGATAAACCGTATTTTGATTGTGGGTAATACACGTACAAGCGATCACGTTATTTTACGAGAAGTACGTACCATGCCAGGAGATTTGTACAACCGAAATGATTTGATCAGAACACAACGAGAGTTGATGAACTTAACGTATTTTAATCAAGAAAAATTAGCTACAGAAGGCATTGTTCCAATACCCGACCCCGTTAATGGTACCGTAGATATTCAAATTAATGTAGAAGAAACATCAACCGACCAGATTGAACTTTCTGGTGGTTATGGTATGAACAGATTCATTGGCTCTTTAGGTGTAACCTTCAATAACTTTTCAATTAAAAACATTACGAAAAAAGGAACATGGACACCACTTCCTTCTGGAGATGGACAACGCCTATCTTTAAGAGCGCAATCTACGGGTGTATTTTTTCAATCGTATAATATTTCTTTCTCTGAGCCATGGTTGGGAGGAAAGAAACCAACCTCTCTTACTTTAAGTGCCTATCATTCCAGACAATCAAATGGAGTAAACAGAAATGATGTAGGGCACGGACATTTTTATGTTACAGGAGCTGCCTTAGGTATTGGTAAGCGCGTAAAATGGCCAGATGATTATTTCACTATTTATCTTCAATTACCAAGCTACCAGTATTATGATGTGTTTAATTTCTTTAACTCTTCTGCACTTGGTAATGGTTTTTACAATAATATTAACGCTGGTTTAACTATTTCAAGAAATTCTGTAGATGCTCCAATTTATCCAAGGTCGGGCTCTACAGTTACCCTAAGCATGACCACTACACCTCCTTTTGGTTTATTAGATAATATTGATGATTATTCAGAAATGACTTCTCAAAAGGTAAATAAATGGATAGACTACAATAAAATCAAATTCACTTCTGCTTGGTACACCACATTATCTAAAGATAAAAAACTTGTTTTCTATTCTAAAATAGGATTTGGATTCCTTAATCCGTGGGATAGAGCCAAAGGCGTACCTCCAGTAGAACGTTTTAAATTGGGAGGAACAGCCTTAACCAACTTCAACATGTTTGGCGAAGAGATTATTGCATTAAGAGGGTATGACGCAAGTCAACCAATTGTATCTTCAAGCAATGGCGACCCTATTATAGCCAAATATACTATGGAATTACGTTACCCCGTTTCTTTAAATCCTCAAGCAACCTTATGGGGGCATGTGTTTTTTGAAGCAGGTAACACGTGGAGAAACTTTGGAGAATTCAACCCATTCCAAGTTAAAAGAGCAGCTGGTTTTGGTGCTAAAATATACCTTCCAATGTTTGGCTTAATTGGCCTTGACTATGGATGGGGCTTAGATGCCATTACAAACCCAAATGCTTCAGGATTTTCAACTCACACACCACGTAGAGGATACTTCCAATTTACTCTTGGCATGAATCTTGGAGAGCTATAAAACAAACATCACAATGATAAAGAAAATTATACTAAGCGTTCTTTTGTTTTTGTCAACCAGTGTTGTGTTTTCACAGAAGTATGCTTACGTAAATACAAAGTATATTCTTGAGAATTTAGATGAGTATAAAGAAGCCCAAAGACAGTTAGACGAACTTTCTGAAAAGTGGCAAAAAGAGTTAGAACAAATGTTGGTAGAATTAGACAAAAAAAGAACCACATTTGAAGCAGAAAAAGTTTTGCTTATAGAAGAACAACGTGTTGCCAAAGAACGCGATCTTGAAGAAATGACGACTACCATTAGAGAATTTCAGAAAAAGAAATTTGGTGTAGGAGGAGAATTGTTTTTGAAACGTCAACAACTGATAGAACCTATACAAGACAAAATTTATAAAGAGATTAAAAATATTGCTGAGTCGGGAAATTATTCTTTTATATTTGATTCCTCAAGCCAATCGAATATACTTTATGCAGATAAAAAGCTCGACAAAAGCGATTTAGTATTAAGAAACTTGAAAAAATAAAAACAAATAATAATTAAATCAATCACATGAAAAAGTTACTATTATCTATCACCCTTGCTGTTACTACATTATTCGGAAGTGTTGCGTTCGCTCAAAAATACGGTCACGTAGATGCTCAGGCAATTTTATTTGAAATGAATGAGGTTAAGCAAGCACAAACCGAATTAGAAAGATATCGTTCTAGTAAAGAAAACGAATTGAAAGATATGTACAACCGCTACCAACAAAGCGTTATGCAGTTTCAAAACGATGAAAAAAATCTTACACCTGAAATTAAAAATTCTCGCCTAAAAGAGTTGCAGGAAAAAGAGCAAATCATTCAACAATATCAGCAAGATGCTGAAGAAAAATTACAACAAAAAGAAATGGAACTATACACTCCACTTAGAGAAAAAGTTCTTAAAGCCATTGAGAAAGTAGCGGTAGATAATAAATATACCTACATTTTTGACAAGTCGGCATTATTTTACGCAGGTGGCGAAGATGTTGGTAACTTAGTGCGTAAAGAGCTTGGAATTACAGCAACTCCAGCTACCCCAGCAACAGGTAAATAATAATATTTCAAATAAATTTTAAATAGCCGCTTTTTGCGGCTATTTTTGTATCCATGCAACCCAAAGCACCCATAGGCGTTTTCGATTCAGGTATTGGCGGACTTACCATCATGAGTGAGTTCCTAAAGCATCTACCCGAATACGATTACATATATTTAGGAGACAATGCCCGCACACCTTATGGTACACGTTCGTTTGAGGTGGTGTATCAATACACGTTGCAATCTGTAAAAAAACTATTTGATATGGGTTGCCCTTTGGTGATATTAGCTTGCAATACGGCTTCAGCAAAGGCATTGCGTACCATTCAGCAAAATGATTTACCTAATATAGCACCCAATAATCGCGTGTTGGGAGTGATTCGTCCTACCACAGAATATGCTGGAGAGATAACTAAAACCAAACATGTGGGCGTATTTGCTACTTCGGGTACTGTAAAGTCTGATTCGTATAAAATAGAAATCAATAAATTTCATCCCGAAATAGAAGTCTATCAAGAAGCTTGTCCTTTATGGGTTCCGTTAGTAGAAAATAATGAACACACTACCGAAGGCGGACAATTCTTTATCAAAAAACATGTAGATAATTTATTGGCACAATGCGCAGATATTGATGCGATAATATTAGGTTGCACACACTATCCAGTGTTGTATGATGAAATAAAAAAGCATTTGCCACAAGGGGTAAATCTTATTTCGCAAGGTGAAATTGTTGCCAATAGTTTGAAAGATTATTTACAGCGCCATCCAGAAATGGAAGCACGCTTATCCAAAAATTCTCAGCGCGAATTTTACACTACCGAAGATCCATCAAGCTTTAACGATAAAGCCAACATCTTTATGGATTTTCCTATTCATTCCAAAAAAATTACACTTTAAATAAATTCCCCTCTTGAGACCTGTACTGAGCGTAGTCGAAGTAGGGGTAAGGGGTGTGTTATAAGTTTGTCTGTAATTTCAAGTAACAAAAAAGTAAATGTCATGCTGCCCCGAATATGTCGGGGTCAGCATCTTTTGTTTAATTGTCTCCCTCATTGAGGGAGATTAAGAGGGAGGATTTGTACCTTTGCCCAAAATTTATTTAGATGAAGATTCGCGTAGGAGGAGTTCCTGAACATTACAATTTCCCTTGGTATAGCGCCATTGATGAGCACGATTTTAAAGCCGTTGGCTTAGATGTGTCGTGGAAAGAATGTTGGGCAGGAACGGGCGAAATGCTTACCGACATTAAAGAAAATAACTTAGATGTTATTGTTGCCCTTACCGAAGGCGTTGTAAAATCTATATTGGCAGAGCCCAACATGAAAATCATTCATGTGTATGTTACTTCTCCGTTGGTGTGGGGTGTGCACACGCACTTCACGTCTTTTCTTTCCGATTTGCGCGAAATAAAAGGAAAGAAGTTTGCCATTAGCCGCATCAATTCGGGTTCGCATTTGATGAGCAAGGTGCTCGCTCAGCAAAATAACTTTACCATTCCTGATGAAGATTTTATCATTGTTAATGACATTCACGGAGCACGAAAATCTTTAGCCAGTGGAGAAACCGATGTGTTTTTGTGGGAGAAATATACCACCAAACCATTGGTAGATAGCGGAGAATTTAAACGCATTGGTGAAGTGCGCACCCCATGGCCTTGCTTTGTAATTGCGTCTTCTAATCAGTTTATTGAAGAACACCAAGATGAGTTAGAGTTGCTATTAGAAGTACTGCTAAGCAAAATAGAAGAACTGCAAAACAACCCCGATACCGTACAACACATTGCACAAAAATTTGGCTTAAAAACAGAAGACGTTGCCCTTTGGTACAACGATTTGCGGTGGAATACTTCTTTAGTTAGCAACGCTAAATTATTAACCGAATTGGCAATTCAATTAGAAAAATATGGCTTAGTACCGAAATTTGAGGTGGGGGAGGTTTACTTTTTTATATAGAGATTAAATTTATCCAAACCATCATATTCGGAGATCAACAAAGTGTCTGATGAAACAAAGTAGAAGTATAAAGGAACTTTTAATTTAGAGTGCCACAACTTGTCTTTATCAAATTCTAAAAGATATAATCTGTTTGAATGATAGTAATCCTCAGTTTCTGTTATTTGATAAGTGTGCTTATTGGTCCTTTTATTGTCACGATATGTCTTATGTACCCCTTTTTCTGTGAAAGAAATTTGTTTTGTGTAACCAACGGTTGATGGTGATTTTACTACTATTTGGTTAGAATCTCTTAACTCAATCCATTCCCATTCTCCATAAATATTAGACAAAGATTGATTAGGAAGTACAATAGGTTTTTTACAACTAATGATTCCAACCAAAATTAAAAACAAAGAGATTAAAATAGTTTTGTCTTTCATTTTAAATATCAAGATAGGATATTCAAATATAAGAATTTTTATCTCCCTCTGGAGGGAGACAAAGAGGGAGGATTTTTCATAAAAACCATAAAAATTAAAAACTACCCCCATAAAAAATAGGGGGTGTTCATAAAAAAATATACTTTTTTATAAAATGAGGGGGTGTTTTTACATACCTTTGCGTCCGAAAACAATAAAAAACTTCTCAAACCATGCCACATTTACGATTTAAAGCCCTTGACGACCTTCTTTCAAGAGAGCCAAAACCTTTCAATGCTTCATCTGACAAAGTATCGCAGTTCTTTGGTTCAAACGTGTTTAACCAAGATGCCATGCGTGAGTACTTAACCGCAGAAGCTTATGTTAGCGTTCTAGAAGCCATGCAAAAAGGCACACGTATTGATAGAGCCATTGCCGATCAAGTGGCTTCTGCCATGAAAGACTGGGCAGTAAGCAAAGGCGCAACGCATTATACCCATTGGTTTCAGCCATTAACTGGAGCTACTGCCGAAAAACACGATGCGTTTTTTGAACCCGTAGAAGGTGGTAGAGCCATTGAGCGTTTTGATGGTAAATTGTTGGTACAGCAAGAGCCCGATGCATCTTCGTTTCCTAACGGTGGTATACGCAATACCTTTGAGGCACGTGGTTACACCGCTTGGGACCCAACATCTCCAGCATTTGTAATTGGTAAAACGTTGTGCATTCCTACCATATTTATCTCGTACACAGGCGAGGCATTAGACTATAAAATGCCTTTGTTAAAAGCCCTTCACACGGTGGATATGGCTGCTACCGAAGTGTGTCAATATTTCGATAAAAACGTAACGAAAGTAACTGCCACTTTAGGTTGGGAACAAGAATACTTTTTAGTAGATAAAGCATTATTCAATGCGCGTCCAGATTTAATGATGGCGGGAAGAGCATTGGTAGGGCATTCACCTGCTAAAGGGCAACAGTTGGAAGATCATTATTTTGGCTCAATTCCAGAGCGCATCATGCAATTTATGCGTGAATACGAAGCAGAGAGTTTGAAATTAGGCATTCCTGTAAAAACGCGACACAATGAGGTAGCACCCAATCAATTTGAGTGTGCGCCTGTATTTGAAGAAGCCAACCTTGCCAACGACCACAACTTGTTGTTGATGGACGTAATGGAAAAGGTAGCGCGCAAACATGATTTTAGAGTACTATTCCACGAAAAACCGTTTAATGGTTTGAACGGTTCGGGTAAACATAACAACTGGTCGTTGGCTACCAATACAGGGGTTAACTTATTATCACCAGGTAAAAATCCAAAATCGAACTTACAGTTTTTAACGTTTTTCGTTAATACGATAAAAGCCATTCACGATTATGCAGACATATTAAGAGCAAGCATCGCCTCCGCAAGTAACGATCACCGTTTGGGTGCTAACGAAGCACCACCTGCTATTGTGTCGGTATTCATCGGAACACAATTATCTGCCATGTTAGATGAGTTGGAAGTATCGGTAAAATCTGGTAAACTATCTCCTGAAGATAAAACAGAATTGAAATTGAACATTGGTAAAATTCCTCAAATTTTATTAGACAATACCGACAGAAATAGAACCTCGCCTTTTGCATTTACAGGCAACAAGTTTGAGTTTAGAGCCGTGGGTTCTTCTGCCAACTGTGCTTCGGCTATGATTGCATTGAACACCATAGTTGCAAAGCAATTAAGAGAGTTCAAAAAAGCCGTTGACAAACGCATGGAAAAAGGCGATGGTAAAGACGAAGCCATTTTACATGAATTACAAAAACTTATCAAAGAATCTAAAAAGATACGTTTTGAAGGCAATGGTTATGGTGATGAATGGAGAAAAGAAGCAGAAAAAAGGGGTTTGTCTAACCTAAAAGACACACCAAGAGCTTTGGAAGTGTTAAAGCGTAAAGAAGTGAAAAAACTCTTTGATGAAATGGGTGTACTTTCTGAACGTGAAATGGAAGCACGCCACGAGGTAGAGTTGGATACTTACATCTTGAAACTTCAAATTGAAGCACGTATTATGGGTGATATTTGCCAGAACCATATTTTACCTGCTTCTATTAAGTATCAAAACGATTTGATTAAAAATATTCAGGGATTAAAAGATATTTTTGGAGCAACGGGCTACAAGCAACATGCAAAAGCACAATTGGAGTTATTGGTAGAAATTTCTAAACATACCAATGAGTTGAAGAAATTTTTAGACGCCATGATTGAAGAGCGCAAAAAAGCGAACAAGCTAGAACATGCCGAGAAAAAAGCATTTGCCTACTGCGATAAGGTGAAGTTTTACTTTGACGATATCCGTTACCACGCTGATAAATTAGAAACCTTGATTGATGATGCCTACTGGCCTCTACCAAAATTAAGAGAGCTTTTATTTGCTAAATAATACCGAAAGCCCTGTCCCGAAATAAATTCGGGATGGGGCTTTTTTTGTTTAATAATTTGATAATACAAAATTAATTCGTTTTTTTGCTATCCTTAAACAACCTATACAACCAGTTTATGAAACTTAAAAGCATTGTAATTTTACTAACATTGTTCGTAGCAACTTCTGTTCATGCACAGAAAAACTTTATGAAAGAAGCCGACAAAGACTTTACCAATGAGTCTTATTTTGACGCTTCTCAGAAGTATATGAAAGCAGCTGCTAAAACAAAAAAGAAAGAAGAAAAAGCATTGGCTTACTTTAAAGCCGGTGATTGCTACCGCTTTTTGTTAGACCACAAAAACGCTCAAGACCACTATCAAAAAGCTATCGATTTGGGTTACAACGACCAAAATCCTGAAGTTTATAAAAACATGGCTGAGATGATTCGTCAACAAGGTGAATACAAAAAGGCGCAAGATGCTTTTGAAAAATACCTGGCTATAAAACCAGCGGATAAAGAAGCTAAAAAGGGATTAGAATCATGTATTAAATCTCAAGAGTGGAAAGCTAATCCAACCCGTCATTTAGTTGAAAACGAAGCACAAATAAACACAGAATACTACGATTTTGCACCAGCATTTGCGGATAGAAAGTACAATAGCATCGTGTTTTCTTCTTCTCGTCCTTCGTCAAAAGGTGGAGATATTGACCCACGTACAGGACAAACCTTTATGGACTTGTTCATGACTACTGCCGATAACAACAATAACTGGGCACAACCAAAGCCACTTCCAGAGCAAATTAATACACCAGATAACGAAGGGTCTTCATACTTAACTTCTAAAGGAGATGAGATTTACTTTACACGTTGTCCTAGGGTTAAAAAAACCAACATAGGTTGCGATATTTTGTATTCTGAAAAACAAGGAAACAATTGGAAAGATGCAAAATCTTTATTTAAACTAGAAGGACAAGATTCTTTAAACCACGGTCACCCAGCATTAACGCCAGACGAGGGTTCAATCATATTCGCTTCTGATATGCCAGGCGGTCAAGGTGGAAGAGATTTATGGATTTCTACTTTTGATAAACGCGAAAAGAAATGGTCTAAACCATCAAACTTAGGTCCTAAAATTAATACTCCTGGAGATGAAATGTTCCCTTACGTTGATAACGATGGAACGCTTTATTTTTCATCAAATGGTCACATTGGTATGGGCGGATTAGATATTTATTCTGCAGAAAAATCTGGAGATAAACAATGGGATAATGTTACCAATATGGGTTATCCAATGAACTCATCTGGTGATGATTTTGGGATTATTTTTGACAGAACTACAGAGCCAAAAGGATTTTTTGCTTCTAACAGAGCTGGTGGTAAAGGTCAAGACGATATTTACAGTTTCCGTCTTCCGCCTATCGAATTTGCTTTAGAGTGTGTGGTTAAAAATAAAAAAACCACCGAACCTGTAGCAGGAGCTAACCTTAAATTAATTGGTTCTGATGGTTCTTTAGTTGAAGTAACTACAGATGCATCTGGTAAATTCTTATTTGAGCAAATCAATCCAACAAAGAGATATATCCAAAAAGAGACCAACTATACCTTAGAAGCGTCAATGGATAAATATTTAAAGGACGAAAATAAACTAACTACTGTTGGTTATACTGAATCTAAAAAATTCTACTTAGAGTTTTTCATACAACCAGCTACATGGCCTCTAGTTATAGATTTCCCAGAGGTACGTTATGCTTATGATAAAGCTGAACTTCAAGTTATACCTGGAGAAATTAACTCTTTAGACTCTTTAGATTATCTATATTACACATTAATCAACAACCCTAACATTGTAATTGAGCTTCAAGCTCACACTGACTGTCGTGGTTCTGATGCTTACAACTTAAAATTATCTCAGCGAAGAGCAGAGTCTTGCGTGAAGTATCTTATAGATAAAGGAATTCCAAAAGAACGCTTAACAGCTAAAGGATATGGACCAACAAAGCCAAGATTTGAATACACAAAATGTTCAGATATTAATAAGTTAGAAAAATCAAATCCTCAAGAATTTGACCGCTTACATCAGTTGAACAGACGCACACAGTTTATGGTGTTAAACTTTGATTATAAATCTTCAAATCAATACGGTGTATCGCCAGGAAGAGAAGAAGAAGCGAAGAAATTTATAGAAAACTGGAAGGGTAAAAAGTAGCCCTCATAAATAAAATTGTAAAAAGCATCTGCCAAGTGGTGGATGCTTTTTATTTTTGCACTAGCATAATGGCAGTAGAATCTAGATATCAAGGTAGAGGTGTTTCCGCAGGAAAGGAAGATGTGCACAACGCCATCAAAAACATCGATAAAGGACTTTTTCCTCAGGCATTTTGCAAAATAGTTCCCGATACCTTAACGGGTAGTGAGGAGCATTGTGTTGTAATGCATGCCGATGGTGCTGGCACAAAGTCATCGTTGGCATATATGTATTGGAAAGAAACAGGCGACCTATCCGTTTGGAAAGGGATTGCTCAAGATGCCTTAATCATGAACGTGGATGATTTGCTTTGCGTTGGTGCTACCGATAATATATTGCTATCATCTACTATTGGAAGAAACAAAAATCTAATACCAGGAGAAGTATTGTCTGCCATTATCAATGGCACAGAAGAACTTTTAGAAGACTTAAGAACATACGGAGTAAACATTAACTCTACAGGCGGAGAAACTGCCGATGTGGGTGACTTGGTGCGCACCATCATTGTAGATTCAACCGTAGTGTGCAGAATGCGCAGAGACGAGGTAATTTCTAACCACAACATACAAGCAGGCGATGTAATCATAGGGCTTTCATCAACAGGACAAGCTACCTACGAAAAAGAATATAATGGTGGGATGGGTAGCAATGGACTTACTTCCGCTCGCCATGATGTGTTTTCAAAACTATTAGCCGAAAAATATCCCGAAAGTTTTGACCCTAATGTACCCAAAGAATTGGTTTATTCAGGCACAAAAAATCTTACAGATACCATAACAATAAACAATCAACAATTAACAATAGGCAAGTTGGTTTTATCCCCAACCCGCACCTACGCACCCATCATCAAAAAAATATTAGACAAGCATAGAGCTGATATACATGGCATGGTGCATTGTAGTGGTGGTGCACAAACCAAGGTGTTGCACTTCGTTGATAATGTTCATGTGATAAAAGACAATTTATTCCCAGTTCCACCCTTGTTTGAGTTAATTCAAAAAGAATCAAATACCGATTGGAAGGAGATGTACAAAGTATTTAACATGGGTCATAGAATGGAGTTATACGTTAAACCCGAATTGGCACAAAGTATTATAGACATTGCACAATCGTTTAATGTAGATGCGCAAATTGTGGGTAGAGTAGAAGCATCCAAAGAGAAAAAATTAACCATCGTTTCCGATAAAGGAACCTTTACATACAACTAAATCATGGCAGATAATTTTCTACCTAAGTTACAAGCAATAAAAATTCGTTACGAAGAGGTGGGTAAACTCATTACCGACCCCTCTGTAATTTCTGATATGAAGCGCTATGTAGCGCTAAACCGCGAATACAAAGACCTTGAGCCCATTGTGAAATTTCACGATGAGTACGATAATGTTGTTCGAAATATCGAATCGTCTAAAGAAATCATCAAAAATGAAAAAGACGAGGAGTTTAAAGAGATGGCTAAAATGGAGTTGGATGAACTCTTAGCCAGAAAAGAGCAAATGGACGAAGAAGTAAAAATACTTTTGATACCTAAAGACCCTGAAGACACCAAAAATGCCATTATGGAACTTCGTGCTGGCACAGGCGGAGACGAAGCATGTATTTTTGTAGAAGACGTTTACAGAATGTACACCATGTATTTTAAAGAGAGGGGATGGAGACATGAGGTAATCAATTCTACAGAAGGTGGAACTAAAGGATATAAAGAGGTGGTGATGAGTATTGAGGGCGAAGAAATTTATGGTAATTTAAAATTTGAATCAGGCGTACATCGTGTGCAACGAGTACCCGAAACCGAATCTCAAGGACGTGTGCATACTTCGGCTATTACGGTGGCTGTATTGCCAGAAGCAGAAGAAATCGATTTTGAGCTCAACATGGGCGACATTAAAAAAGATACCTTTCGAGCATCGGGTGCGGGTGGTCAGCACGTAAATAAAACAGAGTCGGCTATTCGTTTAACGCACTTACCAACCAACACGGTTGTAGAGTGTCAAGATGGTCGTTCGCAACATAAAAACTACGAAAAAGCGCTACAAGTATTACGTTCGCGTTTGTATCAAGTAGAGTTAGACAAAGCACACGAAGCACGTGCTGCACAAAGAAAATCGTTAGTTTCTACAGGAGACCGCTCTGCGAAAATTCGTACCTATAACTACCCACAAGGGCGTATTACCGACCATCGTATTGGCAAAACCATTTATAATCTTTCTAACTTTATGAATGGCGACATTCAAGAGATGATTGATGCACTTAAAATGGCTGAAAATGCTGAAAAACTAAAAGCAGGTATAGAAGTATAATGACTAAGCAACAGCTCATAGCACAAATAAAACAAAAGAAAAGCTTTTTGTGTGTTGGACTCGACCCCGACTTAACAAAATTGCCTAAGCATTTGCTAGAGTTGGAAGACCCAATTTTTGAGTTCAACAAACAAATTATAGACGCCACTAAAGAGTATTGCGTGGCCTACAAACCCAACATTGCCTTTTACGAATGCCTTGGTCCTAAAGGATGGGAGAGTTTAAAGAAAACCTTAGACTACATTCCTAAAGATTTCTTTACCATTGCCGATGCAAAGCGAGGTGATATTGGCAACACATCAGATATGTATGCCAAAACTTTTTTTGATTATTTGAATGCAGATGCAGTAACGGTGGCACCATACATGGGTAGCGATTCGGTAACTCCATTTTTGAAATTCAACAACAAATGGGTGGTGCTTTTAGCATTAACATCTAACGAAGGCGGTAAAGATTTTCAACTATTTTCTGACGGAAAAACAAAATTATTTGAAGAAGTCATTACCAAATCTCAGCAGTGGGGTAGTGATGAAAATTTGATGTATGTAATTGGTGCCACACGTGGCGAAGACATTGCTCACGCAAGAAAATTAGCACCCAATCATTTCTTTTTAGTGCCAGGCGTTGGCGCACAAGGCGGTTCTTTAGAAGAAGTGTGCAAATACGGCTTAACACCAGATTGTGGCTTATTGGTAAACTCTTCGCGTGGCATTATCTATGCCGATAGCTCTGAAAACTTTGCGCAGGTTGCCAAAGAAGAAGCCAAAAAATTGCAACAAGAAATGGCTAGATTTTTAAAATAGTGTTTTTTCACTAATCACGGTCACTAACCACTCATCAAAAATAACTTGACTCCTTTAGATAAAGGTGCTATCTTTAGCACATAAATTTTAAAATCAAAAACCCATGGAAGTATATCAAATTGCCCTTACCGTATTTGCTGTGTTGTTTGTATTTGGTTCTTTTTTTACCGTACAACAAAAAACAGCAGTTATTATTGAACGTCTTGGAAAATTTCACCGTGTAGCACGTGCTGGATTTCAGTTCAAAATTCCTTTTATAGATAGAAGGATGGCTAAAATTAACCTTAGAGTAAGAGAATTGCCTGTTGAGGTAGAAACAAAAACCAAGGACGATGTATTTGTTAAATTGATGGTTTCTGTTCAGTTCTTTGTTATTGATAATGATGAAGGGATGAAAAACTCATACTACAATCTTGACAATCCTGAACGCCAAATACAGTCGTATGTGTTCGATTCTGTTCGTTCTGAAGTTCCTAAAATGGAGTTGGATGATGTATTTGCAGAAAAAGATAAAATTGCAATGGCAGTTCAAAGAGAACTATCGGATACCATGAAACAATTTGGTTTCGACTTTGTGAAAGCGCTTGTAACAGACATCGACCCTGATGCGAAAGTGAAACATTCGATGAACGAAATTAACGCTGCAAAGCGTATGAAAGAAGCTGCTAAAGAAAAAGCCGAGGCAGAAAAAATTCGTGTGGTGGCTGCGGCACAAGCAGAAGCAGAAAGTAAAAAACTTTCGGGTGAAGGTATTGCCAACCAACGTATCGCTATTGCTAACGGTATGAAACGCTCTGTTGAAGAAATGAAAACTGCTATGGAAGCCGATGTTACAGGTCAACAGGTGATGAACATGTTGTTTTTAACGCAACACTACGATACCATTTCTAAATTAGCAGAACACGGTACAAGCACTATATTTATGCCTTATTCACCAAGCACTGTTGGAGAATTGCAAACACAAATTCAATCATCATTGTTAGCTGTTGATTCAATAAAACAGCAAATAAAAACCGACAAGAGAAGAGATTCGGCAAATAATAGCAACGAAGCATAAACGCTTATGAACGAAGCGTATCTTCAATATATTTGGAGGTATAAACGTCTCCCTTTAAAAGGTCTGCATCTTAATGATGGCAGACCTTTTGAGCTTTTGGACTTTGGAACATACAACACCAATTCGGGCGCTGATTTTTTCAACGCTAAAATAAAAATTGGCAATACTATTTGGGCTGGAAATATTGAAATTCATGTAAAATCTTCTGATTGGAAAAAGCACAAACATCAAAACGATGCTGCTTACGACAATGTTATTTTGCATGTTGTCTATGAACACGACTTGAACATTTTTAGGACTTCTGGAGAAGTAATTCCAACATTTGAACTAAAAAATCTCATTGATAAAAATCATTTTTCAAAATATGAATCCTTACTAAAATCTTCAACTTGGATTCCGTGTGAAAAACACATAAACAATGTATCTGAATTTACTAAATTTTCTTGGTTGCAACGATTAACCATTGAGCGCTACGAAAGAAAAACTCAAACTATTTCTAAAGAATTAGAACAAGAGAATTTTGCTTGGGAAGAAGTCTTCTATCGTCATTTTCTAACTGCGTTTGGAGGCAAAGTAAACAAAGAACAATTTTATGCTATTGCCAAAAATTTACCGATTTCTGTTTTACAGAAAAATGCAGATAATTTGTATGCTTTAGAGAGTTTGTTTTTTGGAATTTCAGGTCTTTTGGAAAACCATTTTGAAGATGATTACCCCAATAAATTGAAAGCAGAATTTTCTTTTTTGAAAAGTAAGTACGGACTGACCAATTATCCATCTTCGTTTCTAAAATTTTCAAAACTACGCCCTGCTAATTTCCCCACTTTACGATTGGCTCAATTTTCACAACTGATGAATAAACGAACCAATTGGTTGGCTTTTGTTTTGGAAGCAGACACAAAAACTATTCTGCATGAATTGGATGTCGAATTAAACGATTACTGGCTTAATCATTATGTGTTTGATAAGCTCTCTATTTCTAGAAAAAAATCCATAGGCAAAAAACAACTGCAAAATTCATTAATTATAAATGTAGTTGTGCCATTTTTGTTCTTGTATGCGCGTTTTCACAATAAACTAGAATATCAAGATAAAGCAATAGATATATTACAAAATCTGCCTTCTGAAAAAAATAACATTATTGAAAAATGGTTGAAATTGGGCGTAAAATCAGATAGTGCATTTACCTCTCAAGCATTGTTAGAATTGAAAAATGAATACTGTTCTCACAAAAAATGTGTAAATTGCGCCATCGGAGTTAACATTCTAAATGCTAAACAAAATGATAAATAGAATATCTGATTTCTTTGAGCAACAAGCTTTTGGTGTGTGCGAATGGTGGGCAGAGAAGCTTTCACTTAAACTGCGCAGCGTGCGTTTGTCATTCATTTATTTGTCGTTTTTAACGGTTGGTTCACCGCTAATTATTTATCTTATCATGGCGTTTGTTTTAGAGCATAAAGACTTCTTTAAATTCAAGCCACGCAAACGTATTTGGGATTTATAGATTTTTCTGCTTTGAGTAAAAAATCCATACTAATTACAGGTTCTAACGGCTTGCTGGGGCAAAAATTAGTTGCACTTATTGCCCAAAATCCTAACTATAATTTAATTGCTACATCAAAAGGAGATAATCGTATTTCTAAGATTTCTAATTTTGTTTACGAGAGTTTAGACATTACCAATGAGCAAGAAGTAGAAGCGATATTAGAAAAGCATCAACCCGATGTCATCATTAACACCGCAGCCATGACCAACGTTGATGCCTGCGAACTTAACAAAGAAGAATGCTGGAAGCAAAACGTTGTAGCCGTTCAAAATTTTGTAGATGTAATTACTAATAGTCAATCGTCAATCATCAATTGTCATTTCATACATCTTTCCACCGACTTTATTTTTGATGGAGAAAATGGTCCTTACACCGAAGAAGACCAACCCAACCCAGTAAGTTATTATGGATTGTCTAAATACGAAGCAGAAAAAATAATTCAAAATTCTGAATTAAAAAATTGGGCTATTGCCCGCACTATTATTGTTTACGGAGTAGTAGAAGACATGAGCCGAAGCAACGTAGTGTTGTGGGCAAAATCTGCTTTAGAAAAAGGTGATAAAATAAATGTAGTAGATGACCAATTCCGTTCACCAACTCTTGCAGAAGATTTAGCCATGGGCTGTTTTTTAATTGCCGAAAAAGGTGCTACGGGTATTTACAATTTATCTGGCAAAGACACCATGAGCATTTTAGAATTGGTGCAAACTGTTGCTGATTTTTATGGCTTAGATAAATCGTTAATCAACCCCATAAAATCAAATACATTAAATCAACCAGCCAAACGTCCGCCTATCACGGGCTTCATTTTAGATAAAGCAAAAAATGAATTGGGTTATAATCCACATTCGTTTTTAGAAGGTTTGCAAATTTTAGACAGCCAATTAAAAATGAATGTTTAAATTAGTCGCTTAGAAAAAAGAAAAACTATGTCACAAACTGAAAGTTGGGGCTCAAGAGTAGGATTAATTTTAGCCATGGCAGGTAATGCCGTTGGTTTAGGAAATTTCTTGCGCTTTCCCG
>CAYVVI010000014.1:0-2519 GCA_964455265.1 uncultured Flavobacteriales bacterium
TTAAAATATGCCTCTTGAAAGGTGCTATCTTTCTCGATACTAAAATTGAATTTTTCGAGTGCTTCACTGTAATTTTTAACTTCAAACAAACCAATACCAGCATTGTATGCCTCTTGAGATTCTGCTGTTAATGCTTTTGATGCATTGAGTGCTGCAATTGAGTCTTGATACTGTTTTTCTTTGGCTGTTAAATCGTCTTGTGCATTTGCCCAAAATGTGGCAGAGCACAACATCATAATTACTACTTTCTTCATGTTATGTTATTTTTTGCGAGTTGCTAATTTAACCCGATAACACAAAAGCAGTGCCATTAAATTTTTGAATTTACCAACAGCTGTTGATAACTGAAAAAATCAAACTGTTTATAAGAAACTAAGATGCTTGATTAAGTAACTTTTCTTTCCATGAAGGATATACATCAACTGTTTGATTAGTAGTATAATCAATGCAAACCATTATGCTTCTTCCTTTTGTGTGAAGTACTTTCATTTCACCATTCATCGAGAAAATTTCATAAGAGAGTGAAAAACTTTTAGTGCCAACGTGGTCGCAACTAGTTTTAACGTGAACATCATCATACAAGCGAATAGGTTTTAGATAGTCGATTTCATTTCTTCCTAAAATTAAACCTTGTTTACGCCAGTCCCAATCTTTACCTGCTATAAGATTAAAAAAATCTAATCTGCCCTGCTCGAAATAACTTAAGTAAACAGCATTGTGCACATGACCAGCAAGGTCTATATCGTTAAAGCGTATTTGAATTTTTGTAGTTGTCATTAGTTTGTTGGGTTGAGATTAACAAATATAAAAATCTATCTTAGATATAATTGCTAATTTTGTTCTTAGAATTTAAAAACAATACTACGTGAAAATTTCTATAGTTGCTGGAGCGCGTCCTAACTTCATGAAAATAGCTCCTATTATCAAAGCTATTAATAATGCAAAATCTAATGGAAAAGATATTTCATTTAGACTCATTCATACTGGCCAACATTATGATGAAAAAATGAGTGAATCATTTTTTAAAGAGTTAGGCATACCTACTCCCGACAATAACTTAGGTGTGGGTTCTGGTACACAAGCTGAGCAAACGGCTAACATTATGATAGGTTATGAAAAGGAGTTACTTACCAATCCGTGTGATGTGGTTTTAGTGGTTGGCGATGTAAACTCAACAATGGCTTGCTCTATTGTAGCTAAAAAGTTAAATATAGAATTGGTTCATGTGGAAGCGGGCATTCGTTCTTACGATATGGCTATGCCTGAAGAAATAAACAGAATGGTAACAGATGCTTTAGCTAATTATTTTTTTACAACAACAACCATTGCTGGAGATAACCTAAAAAAAACAGGCGTGACGGACAATAGAATTCATTTTGTTGGAAATACAATGATTGATACTTTACTTAGTAATATTGAAAAACTAAGAAAGCCAGATTTCTTTTCAGAACATTCTTTAGAGGAAAAAAATTACATTTTACTAACTCTTCATAGGCCATCTAATGTTGATGATAAAGAGAATTTAGAAAAAATGATTTTAGAAATTTGTAATAATGCTAAAGATTCTCAAATTATTTTTCCTGTTCATCCACGCACAAAAAACAACTTAGACAAAGTATCTCATCTTCCAAAAAACTTAATACTTACAGGACCTTTACCTTATTTAGAATTTATTTATTTGATAAAAAATTCTAAAGCCGTGATTACAGATTCTGGTGGTATTCAAGAAGAAACAACTGTGTTAGGCGTACCTTGCATGACACTAAGAGATAACACTGAGCGTCCGGAAACAGTTCATGTTGGAACTAATGAGCTATTAGGAACTAAAATAAGCGCTATAAAGCCCGCATTAGATAAGCTAACTAGTGGAAACTGGAAAAAAGGTTCTATACCAGAATTATGGGATGGTAAAACATCCGAAAGAATTGTAAATACACTTTTAACAATTTACAAATAGCAATCACCTATTTTAAAACTTCTCTTACCGTTTCTATTAAAGATATGAATAATAGAAATGAGAAAATGGCTAATAAAACTGCCACGGACAAATATGTGGTTAAGTTTGGTTTTTCTATAACGCTAAACTTGTTTTGACTAAAAGGAAGAATATACCCGAAGTTATTTGTAGAAAGAGTCATTGAATAATCATTTTCGGCTTTCGTTTTACCTAATGCTATGCCGGCTTCAATTGTTTTAGCTGCTTCTGATGATTTAATTTCCCACAGTGAATCCACTTTCTGCTGAAGGACATCTAATGTGTTATTAATCTTATTGTACTTGTTAAGTTTAATGTCATTTCTAGCTACTAATGACTCTTTTTTATTCAAAAAATCAATAATCCCTTGTTCTATTAATTCTATGCCTTCAATAGATTCTACTTCTAAGTTTATGCTAACAGAAGATGAATTTTCATCAAAAGAATCAATTGTAAGATTATTAATATTTCTTGCTATATCTGAAGGAATATTAAGTGTTGTTGAAATGTTTTGAATATTATTTCTAGTAATGTTTTTGTTTAA
>CAYVVI010000014.1:2619-17792 GCA_964455265.1 uncultured Flavobacteriales bacterium
TATTAAGTGTTGTTGAAATGTTTTGAATATTATTTCTAGTAATGTTTTTGTTTAAGAATACAATCAGTTGTTTTACAATAATCACTTGATCTAAGCTCTCAGGATTAGTGAAAATAATGGCCTCTGAGCCATAAATGGTTTTTTCCTTTTTAAATAGTTGGTATGCACCAAACATAAAAATAGCTAAAAACAAAACAATGAAAAACCAACGTTTTTTAAGTTGATTTATAATTTTCTTTGTTAATATAGTGATGTCTATTTCTTCTTTCATTATTAAGTGAATTTAACACAAATTTAGTTATTTGGGTAGAATTTTAAACTTATATTTAATTAATAATATAATAAACTGAGTGTTTCCTATTAAGTATCTTTTCCACATTCTTTTTGGTTCTTGAATCACCCTATATAACCATTCTAAGCCAGAATTTTGCATCCATAATGGAGCCCTTTTTACTAATCCTGACACAACATCAAAACTACCTCCAACACCCATTGTAAAATCAACCGACTTTAAAACTTCCCTATTTTGATGTAAAAAAATTTCTTTGGTTGGAGAAGTTATGGCCACAAATAAAATATTAGCGCCACTACTAGCTATCTCTTGGGCAATAATTGATTCTTCTTCCTTTTTAAAATAGCCATTTCTGTAGCCAGCAACTATATCTTTAGAATATGCCTTTGAATACTTGTCTACAACTTTAAAAACCACTTCTTCTTTCGCCCCAAAGAAGAAAATTTTATAGTTGTTTCGGTATGCTAATTGAATAAGATTTTCCATCAAATCAATACCTGTAACTCTTTCTTTAAGTGGTGTGCCTAAAAATTTAGACGCCCACACAACGGCTTGTCCATCAGCATTGATTATATCAGAACTAACTACGCTTTTCTTTAATTCTACATCTTTATGCATTGCTACAATCTTAGCTGCATTTACAACAACGTGTTGAAGTTTTACATGATTTTTAATAGATGAGCCAATTAAATCAACGGTTTCTTGCATAGAAAGATTATCTACTGGACAGCCCATTATATTGTAGCGATCAACTTTAACCAAATCAATTTCTAATTTTTATTAATCGAGATGGATTTCCTCCTAAAATAGAAAATGGCTCAAACGATTTTGTAACAACAGAACCACTTGCAATAATAGTCCCTTTTTTAACAACAATGTCTTTATTAATAATAACCCTTCTACCAATCCAAACATCATCTTCTATTATTACTTGACCTTGATCTGAAACTCCTTGTTCTATCATTGGAATATCTACTCTAGAAAAATTGTGATTTCTTGAAACAACAAATAGTTCTGGAGCAATCATAACATTGCTTCCTATAATAATATTATTTGGCACATCGCTATTTTTACCAATTCCAGAATTATCTCCTATAACTATCTTTGAACCATTACCAAAATATACATTCCTATCAATATTAATATTTCGTCCAGATTTGGCAAAAATGTTCTTACACAAAACTCCTCTAAATTTCATTGAAAACTTACCAAAAAAAGGAGTATTTGTAGATGGTAAATATCTAGCAACAATATAATAGATAACCAAGCATATACGGCTCATTTTGTAAGTTTTAAGTTGATTATTTGGTCAACAATATTCTTAATATTGTGTTTAGTTAAGTCTATACTTAATTGTCCATCAAAATTAAAGTTTAAAAATTGTTTAAACTTCTGTGGGTCAAAATTATTTTTATTAGCACTAAAAATTGGTCGTTCAGCAATTGCATAATCTATTAACTTACTAGGCAGTTGATTTTCAGAGTCATTTTCTATATTTATTAAAAAATCAACTTGAGATAAATCATAAATAATCTGTTCCCTATTATAATTCTCCCTAACCTCAAGTTTATCTTTAAGTTGTTCTTTGTATCTAACAATAAAGAAATCATTTGAGAACCTAGTGTAGATTATAAACTTAAACCTTTCTTTGGTTTCTATTAAATACTCAAACAAAAAACTTGGATCTCGCATGCCTGGATAGAACATACCCGCATAAGCAAATGTAGGTATATTGTTTTTAATATAATCACTGATTTTAGTGTTATCTAAATTGTATGCTTGTGGCAATATCTTTATTTTCGATTCTTCTTTAAAATAAAGATAATAATTACGTGCAAGCTCTGTTGGGATAGAGATATAATCAAAATCCTTTAGGACTCTTTTTTCTAAAAACTTATAATAAATATTGATTCTTTTAAATTTTTGAAAATAAAAAGGATCGCTATACTCAGCAATTTTAACAGTATTTTCTTTAAGTTTCGGTTTAATTTTAAACGCTTTTGATAATGACAAGTGTGTAATAAAAGGAAATGAGTTTGAAAAAATAATATCAAAAGAGTCGTCAAGTTCAATAATTTTTTTTGAAGCATCATTTACAAATGAACCAAATGAAGCAAGGGGGAAAAAATAATACTTTAATTTAGAAAAATATGTTTTAATATTGTTAGTTACAGGGTTTCTAAATGTAATCTTTCCAGTTGATTTTTTGATAAGTTTACCAACGCGATAGACAGTCAGGTTTTTATTATCAAATAAATTGTCATTATATTCTTCTTTGTTTGGAAGCACAAGAGTAACCTCAAAACCTCTTCTTGAAAACTCATTAACAAGTTCTGTTGCTCTAAATGCCCTTGGAGAATTCTCAGGAAAATAAAAATATGACACTACGAGTATCTTCATCCAACTTTGTAATGTGACTTATTAAAATTCAATAATAGAAATGTAAAAAAACCAAATAAAATAACACCTTGGTGCCTGTCAAAAACATTTTCAACAAACATAAAAACCATGAAAAGCAATGTAAAATATAAAAGTAAATAATTGTGAGTTTTTATCGATGCAGCAAAAAGATTAAAAATAAAAAATAAAAATGCAATAACGCCTACAACGCCTGTAGCAACAGCTATACTAATAAATTGATTATGGGTGTTTGCATTTTCAATATATGCCCATGATGACTTATCTCTGTATTGTTGAAGGATATCAAAAACATCCCCTATTCCAATGCCAAAAAATAGATTATCCTTAACAATTTTAAGGGCAGAATTCCAATTATCAGTCCGTGAGGTGTCTCCGTTTTCTATAAAATAAAGTAACCTTGCGCCAAAATCTTGATGCCAGTGAATGGTTGATTGGTTGCCAAATAGCAATGTAATAATTTCAGCTTTAAATAAATTTAAAATAAATACAAACACTATCAAACTTAAGCATGAAATTAGAAATCGCTTATAAAAAACTAGCTTTTTTAACAATGACATTGATAGCTGTAAAAAAATAAAAATAAAAAGATAAAACGCAACGACTTTAGACGACAAAATGTACAACAGAAAACAAAAATACAAGGTGAGTAATAAGAAAACCGCTTTTTTAATCATTGTGTTTCTTTCAAAAATATAGAATAAAAAAAGCCACGCTGTTAAAATATAAACTGAAAAATACATGGGTTGCATCATATCAGGAACAACTTGAATTAAAAAGTTTCTGTTATAATGTGTGATTAAAAGAAGAACAGACTCGTTTTGCTCTATAATATGAATAAAAGTACTAACATTAACATATATCCCTAAAAGAATTACAGAAGAAATAAATGCTTTTAATATTATTTTAACATCAATTTTGTTTTTAAATGTGTCTAAAATTATACCCCAAACTATAAAGTGGAAATAATGAGAAGCGTTTATTATGCCTTGAAATTTATTTTCTGAATACAATAACGAGACTACTATAAAAAATAAGAACAAAGCATAGTAAATTACGCTGTGGTTAATAGTTTTAAAATATAATTCTCTATTCTTTAATTGGTAAAAAATTAAATAAATGAAGCAAGCTGCAATTGAAATGTTATAAAAAACAACTCCCCATGGCAAAGAAAATGCAACTAAACACAACACCAATGTTGGCAAATCATATTTTATTTTGACTAAATCAAACATACAATTCCACAACTTTTTTTGCAATAGAATAATTATCTAATTGAATTTCTTTAAGCTTATTAAGTGCATTCGAAGACTTTGGACGTCTCATTAAAATAGAAACAACAGCAACTATATAATCAGATATATTTCTATGATCAAAAACGTATGCTTCATCAACTTTATCTAAAACAAATTTGACGTCACCAACGTTCACCGAAACAATTGGCAACTGACAAGCCATTGCCTCTTTAATCACTTGCGGAGAACCTTCAGAAATAGAAGTAAGTATTAAGCAATCAGATGTATACAAATGCTCCTTAATTTGCTCTCGACTCTTGTTTTTAAAATATACCTCTCGAATATCAAGATCTGGTAATTCTTTTCTTACTCCATTGATAATATCCTGAAACATAGAAAAGTTTTTTTCCTTTCTTTCTGGATTTGATGGAAAAATAATATACCTAATTGAATCTTCAGTAGCATTAACACTTTTACTATTTTCACTAAAAAATTCAACATTAATGCCGCATGGTATCACAGAAATTTTATCCTTAGAAACTGAAAAAGAATCTATCATCTCTTTACTAACAACAATTATTTTATCAGCACGTTTAGCTAGCATTTTAGACAAAAATGTTTGCATTTTTTTCTTCCAAGAGCCATCACCAACTAAGATGTCACTTCCATGAAAAGTAATAATAACATTCGCTTTGGGTTTATAAAATAAAAGAAACAAGCCAGAAATGGCATAATGAATGTGGATATTCTTATAATTAGAAGTTGCAACCTTAACTAAAAGAATAAGTTGGGCAAACGTATATCTTAATATGGAGGGGTATTTCTGAAGGTTAAAAATTTCAAATGAAACCCCAAAATACTTTTCCAAAGCATCCACTTGTTCTTTGACAAATATGCCCGAGATATAATCTGTATTACTTAACGGATACATCGCTGTTATGCACAGGTTTTGCTTTGTCATAGTGAGATTTAATTAGTGCTAATTGAACAATAAAAATAGAAAAAGTATAGTAAGAATAAATTACATTTTCTATGGACAAACGAACTAGAAACAATAAGCCAATGAATAAAATCACTTTATTGCTTTTAGAAATGATGTAAAATTTATAAAATGCAGGAAGTAGTAGTAAATAAAAAACAATGCCTAAGTCATAAAGAATTAAAATGTAATCGTTGTGAGGCATTACGCCATCCCAAACAGTTAAAAATCCTAGAGCACCATGTCCTATTATTAAATTTATAAAGCTAGAGTTTAATAGCGCAAAATGGTATTTAACCCACGCATAAATTCTCCATACAAATGAGCTTTCAACATCACTATTAATAATTTTTAGAGATACTCCACTTTTTACATAAGCTCTAAATTCTTCAAAAGTAAGGGTGTCAAAAAAAGAAAATATTCCAAATATTTTTCCGTGAATTTTAGGGCTAATGGCTTGAGATAAAAAGTAGAATAGAACAATAACAACAAAAAGTAAGGTAAGATAAATTAGTGTGTTTTTCAATGTAATTTTCCTAACAGGTAAAAAAACAAGCATGGATAAAAGCATTGAACCCGTTGACATAGATAATACACCCATCAAAAAGACAGCTAATTTATAAGGCAACGAAAAATTAAAATAAATAACTCCAAGAACTAAAAACACAATAACATTTCCTAGCAAGTTAACATGCTCAAAATAACCAATTTGCCTAGAACTAATTTTACCTGTTGCTACGCTAAATGCAAAAACCAAAACAAAAATTGCAACAGTTATCAGTATAAATCGTTTGGCAATATATTGAATTTGTAGTTCTGTAAGTGTGGAGAATATTTTAGTTAAAATTCTAAAATTTAAATAGAATGACACGAGCTTCAAAAGCATTATAATATCAGCATTCTGGATAAGTTGAATGAAAATAAAAATGAAAACTAAGGCGACCTCTATAAGATGTTTTCTAGCTATTACAAGCTTCTTAAAACAATAGAAATAATAGCTTATTAAAGAAAAAAGAAATGCGTTTGTTATTACAAAAGCTGGTTCACGGTAGGATGTGAAGAAATCTAAAAATAGTTTAACTACTAAAAAAAGTAGCACCAAAAAAATCCATTTATTTATATTTAAAGACTTTGATAAAATCACTGTTTTACCCAAAATTTATGAAACGTGAAAATTGCTTTTGTGTACTCTAAAAGGGAGACATCTATTAGTGGCCTAACCATGTATTTCCAGCTTGGAACAAACAAAACTACCATAGATAATGTTACAGAAATAGATGCCATTATTATTGAATGCTGAGCCCCAATAAAAACAAATATAGGTGTAACGATAAGTGTAATAACTTGCCATTTAAATTCTAAATCAGTTCGACCTGTAGCAATTATCAAACTGCCAATTGGGTTGCTAATAGACCTTATAAACATGTATAAACAAAGGATTCTAACTAAAGGAACAATATCAATATTTTTTGTTCCATACATGATTTCTACAGCTATTGGTGCAAAAATGATTAACAGTAAATATATAGGCCAATTAACAGAGGATATAACACTAACTAATTTTAAGTAATGTTTCTTTAACAGCTCAGGAGCATATTGGTATTTTGCTAAAACAGGAGAGGCAACGCGGGTAAATATAGGATTTATCGTTTGTATGGGTTTGTACACCAATTGCTTTGCTAAGCTATATCCTCCAACAACTTCAGAACCTAAAAGCTTTCCCAATATCAAAACATCTAATTCCTTATTAAAATAATTTATTACCTGCCCTCCTACTTGATACATGCCAATTTTTAAAAATTCTTTCGTTTCGGAATAAACAAAATGAAACATTAGTCCTGTAGTTTTCATTCCCATTATGAAAAATATCAAATTAGAAATAAAGAATTGAAATAACGTAGAATAGACTAAACTATAAACACCATAATCGTTTATGGCTAAATACACAGCAATAAAAATGGATAGTATAATTGACACCGATTCTACAATTGATATGGCTTTAAACTTGAGTTCTTTGAGTAAAATTGTTTTAAACTGCCTACCAACGGATGACATTAAAAGACTTGTTGCTGTTAATGGTATAAGTACATTTAACTCGGGTTCATTATAAAATGAAGATACGAGCGGAGATATTAAAACAACAATAAAAAAAAGAAACAATGTAAAAAACACATTAAGCCAAAAAAGACTACTGTACTCGTTTTTTGTTATGTTCTCTTTATGTAAGATGGCAGATGTAAAACCCATATCCATAAACAAAGTAGCGAAACCTAAAACAATTGTTACGTAAGCCATTAAACCAAAATCAGATTTCTCTAAATATCTGGATAATACAATAAGCTTTAACATCACTGCAAGGGCGCTAATTACAGTAGATATGGTTGTCCACTTTACTCCGCTTATAGATTGTTTTTTTAAGCTCATTACTTTTTCTTAGCGATTATAAAATATCCCTGAGTTTCTAAATCCCAATTATTGTCAAGCTTATCTAGTAAAGGAGAAAGCAGTTGACCAATAGTCCATACTGGCAGTAATAATAATTTTATTAAAAATTTAATGGGCTTGGGGCCTTTTACAAAACGCAGTAAAAAATAATTCCATTTTAAAACCAGTGTAGTGAAAAGCCCAGTAGATGGATAGATTTTTATGTCTGTAAAACCCGCTTTTTCAAACATCATTCTTAATGCGTAAGTAGTATATCTAAAATAATCGTGAGGAGCTTCGTGAATTCTCCACTGCCAAGGGCATTGTAATAAAATATTCCCTTCGCTTTTAAGAATTCTATACGATTCATTTAAAAACCCTTGAGGATTGTGCAAATGTTCTATTACAGATATAGACAATATAGCATCAGCAGAGTTACTTTCTATAGTGAATTTATCATTCAAATCACTTACAATTTCAGCAGCAGAATTATGAATTGTATTAGACCAATCTACACCAACATAATTTGCGCCAATACTTTTTATGTAATTTTTGTAAACTCCTGTACCACATCCTAAATCATAAACATTTCCTTTTAGCAAATTTGCGTTTTTCTCTAAAAATCTATCTAACGACTTATAGATAACCCAATTGTGAGCTTGGTTGTTATTGTGAAACTTACTTATCATCATTGTAATAGCTCGTCTATTTGTAAATATAAATCGTTAACTAGTTTCTGTTTATTGAGTTCTTTAAAAAGTATTTCTCTATTTTTGTTTACGTCTGAAGCAATTAACGCATTGTTTACTTGGTTTTGATTGAGTTCGTGTTGCACCGAAAAAACATTTACACCAATTCTTTTTAGATATTTATATATGGTGTTTCTATCGTCTAAAAAAACTTTAGCTCCCATCCACAAAGATGCGACAATATTTCCAAATGCTTGTTGCCTATAATGATTCATAATAACGACACCACAACTTTGAAGCAATTTGTTATATTCATCCAATGGCATAAAAGTATCTAAAGGAGTGAAATTTGTTCCGAATTTTTTTCGACCAATTTCTTTAATAATAGAAGCGTATTCCTTACTCCCGTAGCTTAAAGGCACGTAAATTATTTTATTATCTAAATTAATTTTTTCTAGTAAATCGAATAATTCTAAATGATTGTTTGTCTCAGAACTCGAATTACCAATCATGATATTACTGCCCGTTACTTGTACATCTATATAATTAGAAATAATTATCTCAATTGGATAAAAGGAGAACTTGAACAACTGAGCATCAGGATGCAAAAAATTATTTTCTTTAAGTATGTTAAACTCCTCTTGAAACGCAACGCCAACATAATTAACCTTCTTAGCGGCTTTAATTATCGTTTTTTTATGAGAAAAATGTCCGTAAAATAAAAATCTTGCTAATGGTTTAATAACATTTTTGACAAACGAATACCTGTGTTTTTTTAATCTTATTTTTTGGCTTTTATCGCCCAATATTTTTGAATATAGACCATATTCATTGTCGTAAATTTCACCACCTAAAAACATCCATAAATAGTTGCCTTCAGTTTGCAAAATAAGACCACTGTTGAAAAATTGCAAACCATACATCACAACTAAGTCTGCTTCTTTAATTTTTTTTTGTAAATTTTTAAATGTAGACTTACTAATGTTTACAACATTTACATCTGTTGTTTCTTTTACAAAATTTGGAGATTTTACACCCCTATTTAGAACAACATAAAATTCATTGCATACATCTATTTCTCTAAATTGCTTGAACGCATTGTCAATAAACTTCTCATCCGTAGCTATATGTAAAATTTTCTTGCTCAAAAACAACAAACTTAGTGGTTGAAAAATTCATTAATAGAAACTATCACAAGATTTTGGTGCTCATCTGACAACTCATAATACAAAGGGAGTCTCAACAACGTGTCGGAAAAATTATCAGAATTTGGCAACTCTTTATGTTCATTATTAAGTGATTTGTAATAGTCGCTTTTATGTAAGCTCAAATAATGAAAAACACTTAAAATTCCTTTATGCTTTAAATGAGCTATGAGATTGGTACGCACATTCAAATCTGGTAAAACAATATAGAACATATGTGCATTGTTTGTAGCATAGCTTGGTAGTTTAGTGATTTTAAAAAAACCTTTATTCTCTAGTTTTGATAATTCATTAAAATACATATTCCAAATTGTTTTTCTTCTCTGCTGAATTTTGTCAATATTCTCTAATTGTGCATAAAGAAATGCAGAATTGAGTTCTGATGGCAAAAAAGAAGAACCTGTGTCAACCCATCCGTATTTATTCACTTCTCCTCTAAAAAATTCCGCTCTGTTGGTACCTTTTTCCCATAATATTTCAGCACGATGAATAAATCTATCATCGTTAATAATTAATAATCCTCCTTCACCACACTGAATGTTTTTAGTTTCGTGAAAACTAAAACTTCCTAAGTGCCCTATTCCACCAAGTTGCCTGCCTTTATAAGATGATTCTATAGCTTGTGCTGCGTCTTCTACAACAAAAATATTGTGTTTATTCGCTATGCTCATTATGGCGTCCATATCGCAAGCCACACCTGCATAATGAACGACAACAATTACTTTGGTTTTGTTGGTTATAAGCGCTTCAATATTTGATGGGTCAATATTTGGATTATCAGGATAACTATCTGCAAAAACAATTTTAGCACCCTGTCTAACAAACGCTAACGCTGTAGAAACAAAAGTAAACGAAGGAATAATCACTTCATCACCTTCTTTAACGTCTAGCAGCATAGCACACATCTCTAAAGCGTCTGTGCACGATGTAGTAAGAAGTGTTTTCTTAAATCCATACTTATTTTCGAAATATGAATGACACTTTTTAGTGTAAAATCCATTTCCAGAAATATGTCCAAGTTTAATGGCTTCTTGAATATTTGAAATTTCTGTTCCCGTTAAGTAGGGTTTATTAAATGGTATCAATTGTTCCATAAATGATAAATGTACGTTAAACTCTCTTTTTTAAACCCATTCTTTAAATATAAATTAACCGCTGGCTCATTATTATTTTGCGTTACAACTTCCATGTAGCTGTATCCTTTTTCAAAACAACTATTACACGCACTTAAAACTAAATTCTTCGCTATACCTTGTCCTCTATGCGCTTCCGAAACAGATATTAAACCTATTCTGCACGTTGATGCATTAATGTGTTGAACCGTAATAAAACCAACTAATGTATTTTCTAAATATGCTCCTAAAATTAAAAAAGCTAAGGTTTTATCTACAGATTTGTCAATCCACTCGTTGTAAAGCTTTTCAAATGAGCCCTCTGTGAAATTTTTATCAATAAAAAACCTTGAGTACTTTCCGCTTTGCAATGCCAATTCTCTAAGTTGTGTTCTATTTTTTTGAGAATCCTGATATTCTTGAATCGTTGCTTTTAAGTTAGAATCCCTATTATTTTCAATTGAAAGATGCTTTTTCAATACAAGTTTTTCATCAACTAAATGTGTTTGCAGCGATGATATTTTAAAGGGAGAAAAAAGGTAAACTAAATCATATTCGCTAAAGTTTACAAAATTAATAGCATCAGGACTATCACTTTCATGTAGCTCCAATTTACCAATGTTATAACCAAAAAAATTAGAATCCCAGTCTAATCGCTTAATATTCTCCATCTACAGCTTTGCAAATCAATTTACAAATCTACTTTTTTAGATTTAATCGTGGGCATTTTATTAGAAGCAATTATTTAGTAGTTTTGTAAACTATGAGTTCCAATAGTTCAAAATTTATAAGGTTTTTTCATCTCTTAGGAGATATCGCACTCATCAACGTTTCGTTTTTGGCTGGGTATCTTATTAAATTTAAGCACCTCAGTATTGCTAACGACCAGCCCTACATCACTTTTATCTTAGTATTTAATCTTTGTTGGTTAATAGCTACTTACATCCTAAAGCCCTACGATATTTACAGAGTAACGCGCTACGAAAATTTATTCAGCAATTTACTTCGCGTTTTCTTCTTACAAACACTTTTACTTTCCTTGTTTTGGGTTTCTTTTAAAGCTTTCTACTACTCCCGTGAACACATAATGTGGACGTATATTTTCCTCTATCCTTTGATTACTCTTTGGCGATTTCTACTAGTGTATGTTCTGAAACAATACCGCAAAAAAGGATTCAATTACAGACGTGTAGTTGTTGCAGGCACTGGAGAATTGGCACAGCAGCTTGTCCAAGTATTGAGCGAAAATTCACACTTTGGATACAAAATCATTGGTGTGTTTAGTGATAATAACCCTAATAACATTCAAATAGACGGTACCATTGATGAGTTAGAAGCATTCTGCTTGAGCAACTCTGTTGACGAAATTTATTGCTCTATTGCCGATTTAAAAACTCCTCAAATAAAACAACTCACAGAGTTTTCAGACAATAATCTTATCAGAATAAAGCTACTGCCCGATGTTAGAGGTTTTGCCAATCGTCAACTTAAAATTGACTTTTACGAGCATATCCCTGTATTAATTTTCAGAAATATTCCGCTTGACGACCTTGTCAATCGCTTTATCAAAAGAACTTTTGATATTGTCTTTTCATCAATGGTTATTATTTTACTGTTAAGTTGGTTTTATCCATTAATGGCAATCTTGATAAAATCAAGTTCTAAGGGACCTGTACTTTTTAAACAAAAACGTTCAGGAAAAAACAATGAAGAATTTTGGTGTTGGAAATTTAGAACCATGGTAGTAAACGAAAATGCCGACCAACTTCAGGCCAAAAAAGACGATAACAGAATTACCAAACTAGGTGCATTTATGCGCAAAACTAGTTTAGATGAGTTGCCACAGTTTTTTAACGTATTTAGAGGCAAAATGTCGGTTGTTGGCCCACGTCCGCACATGCTAAAGCACACCGAAGAATATTCCGAAATCATCAATAAATATATGGTGCGCCACTATGTAAAGCCAGGAATTACTGGTTTAGCACAAATAAAAGGATTTAGAGGTGAAACCAAAGACCCAAAAATGATGGAAAACCGTGTACGTATGGACATGCTCTATGTAGAAAACTGGTCGTTTTGGTTAGACATAAAAATCATACTACAAACCGTTTTAAACATCTTCAAAAAAGAAGAGTATGCCTACTAATTCATCGCTTGTAGTAACCAACCCATACACGCAGAAGTCCATTGCTAAACTAATGTTTAATTCTGCGAAAGACATTGAGCAAGCATTTGTATTGGCACACAAAACCTTTTCGGAAAGAGCAAAATGGCTGAGTAAAACGGAGCGCATTTCTATACTAGAAAAAGCAAAATCGCTTTTAGAAAAAGACAAAGATGGCTTTATAAAATTAGCCATTGCCGAAGGTGGAAAACCTTACAACGATACTGTTGTGGAAGTAAACCGTGCCATCAACGGTATCTCCTTAGCTATTGATACCATAAAACAGCAAACAGGCGAAATGATTCCGATGAACATCAACGCCTCATCAGAAAATCGCTTGGCGTTTACCGTGCTTGAACCATTGGGAGTGGTGTTCGCCATTAGCGCCTTTAATCATCCACTTAATTTAATTGTGCATCAAGCAGTAACGTCTTTTGCAGCGGGATGTCCTGTAATTGTAAAGCCCGCTTTAACTACTCCACTAACCTGCATAAAATTTATTGAACTACTTCATAAAGCAGGTGTACCCAAAGCATATTGCCAAGTAATTGTTTGCCCTAATGAAGTAACCGAAAAATTAGTTTCCGATAAGCGCATTGCTTATGTATCGTTTATTGGGTCATCAAAAGTAGGTTGGCATCTAAGAAGCAAATTAGCCAACGGAACCCATTGCGCTTTAGAACATGGCGGTGCAGCACCCTCCATTGTTGAATCAGATGCTGATGTAAAAGCAATTGTTCCCTCACTTATAAAAGGAAGTTTTTATCACGCAGGGCAAGTATGTGTATCTACCCAACGCATTTTTGTTCACGAAAAAATTGTCGATAATTTCATTAAAACATTTGTCTCTCAAACTAAAAAACTAAATGTTGGCGACCCATCAAAACCAACTACAGATGTTGGTCCAATTATTACTGCCGAAGCACTAAACCGAATTGATGCTTGGGTTAAAAACGCCAAAAAAGAGGGCGGTAAACTATTATGTGGTGGAAAACCTTTACCCAACAACTGCTACGCACCAACGGTAATTCTTAACCCATCGTTAAAAAGTGAAGTATCACAGCAAGAAATTTTTGGGCCTGTGGTGTGCATCTACACCTATAAAAAATTGAGCGAAGCTAATACTCTACCCTACTGTTTTCAGGCATCTGTATTTACACAAGACATAGATAATGCTCTAAAAATAGCATCAGAATTAGAAGGTACTACTATTATGATAAACGACCACACGGCATTTCGGGTAGATTGGATGCCATTTGGTGGGCTTAAAGAATCTGGTATGGGCGTAGGCGGTATTCGCTATTCTATTAATGAAATGACCCGAAAAAAACTAATTGTAGTAAAAAGCGATGGCGCTAAATTTTTGTAAATTAAAAAGCCCCTCAAAATTTGAAGGGCTTTAAAAATCTTGTCTATTACTTAATCTAAAACTTCACCTCGGGTGCTTTCTCAGAACCTTCTTGCGCTTTAAATCCTTCTTTTTTCTCAAATTCAGATTCATCTGCAATCCAACCTAAGAAAATCTTTTTCCAATAACCTCTTATGTAGCTATTGTAATTCTTCACGCTCTCATTGTATCTATCTCTAGCAACATTTATTCTGTTTTCTGTTCCCTCTAATTGACTTTGTAGTTCAGCAAAATTGGCTGTTGATTTAATTTCTGGATATCTTTCAAAAGCAAGATTAATTGCCGTATTAATTTCTCTACCCATAATTTCTAAGTCATCTGGAGTTTTAGCATTTACAATACCAGCTCTCGCTTGCGTTACTTTAACTAAAATCTCCTTTTCATTTTCAGCAGCGCCTTTAACAGTATTCACCAAGTTAGGAACTAAGTCAGCTCTTCTTTGATAAGACGACTGAACATCTGCCCATTTTTCATCAACCTCTTCTTGAACCTTCACTGCCTTATCATATACGTTTGGAGCATGAATAAATCGAACATAAAGTCCAATAAGCACAATGCCGCCTAATATTATCAATAAATTTCTTGTAGATGCTTTCATTTTTCGTAGTTTTATCTTGTTAATTTAGTTTTCAATATCAAAAATAAACATTTGAAACGTTTCTCATTAAAATATATTTCGGTTTTATTTTCTATCGTTGCTCTTTTTAGTCATGCGCAGATAGAAATTCCATCTCTCAATAATCGTCCCATTGTTGATATGGCAGACATTTTGTCGGAAACAGAAGAAAGCTCGCTCAACCAAGAGCTTATGGCTTTTGCTGATTCTACAGGTAGTCAAATTGCCATACTAACTGTTACCGACCTGGATGGCGAAGCCATTGAAGAATTAGGTATTCGCACCGCAGACCAATGGAAAATTGGCAGAAAAGGCATTGACGATGGCGTTATCATCATCGTGGCAAAAAATGACAGAAAAGTCCGCTTGGAAGTGGGTTATGGATTAGAAGGCGCGTTAACCGATGCCTTGTCAAGACGCATCATCGAAAATATCATCGTTCCGGACTTTAAAAATGGGCAATTTTATTTAGGATTAAAAGAAGCATCGCACGCCATTATGGCAATCATTAAAGGCGAAGAATTTCCTGAACACGTTGCTTCACAAAGCGAATCTGATGGTTTTATCGGAGGCATTTTATTTCTCACCGTTATCACCATTTTTATTTCAATATTTTTCACCGGATTTATAA
>CAYVVI010000014.1:17892-20825 GCA_964455265.1 uncultured Flavobacteriales bacterium
TTATTTCTCACCGTTATCACCATTTTTATTTCAATATTTTTCACCGGATTTATAAAAAAGAAACCCATTGCAGCCATCATTACACTTATTATAGGTATTGGCGTTGGCTTGTTTGTAGTAAGCATTTTAAAAGGGATTATCGCAGGAATTTTAGCTGCCTTATTCCGATTGGTAATGAATTTTGACGATAAAAACAGAGGCGGTGGCTACACCAGACGCAGCGGTGGTTGGTATTATGGAAGTGGTGGAAGTAGTTTTGGTGGCGGAGGTTTTGGCGGATTTAGCGGAGGAGGCGGTGGCTTCGGAGGCGGTGGCGCATCTGGAAGTTGGTAAAAAGAGTGCAAACGTACGAATGTGTTAACGTATTAGCGTTTATTAAATCCATAACACGTCAACACACTAACACTTAAACACGTTTTAAAAAATGATAAAATTATCGAACATAGAAAAACAACAGATTGAAGATGCGATAAAGCACTTGGAAAAATCAACTTCGGGCGAAGTGGTGGTTTACATTGCGAAGCAATCGCATAAGTACCTAAAAGGCATGTGGATTTCTATTGCGCTTGCTGCTGTGGTTGCGTTGGTAGTTGTTTCCATTTTGAGTTGGTTGTGGCTTCTTAATAGCAATTTTGGTGCTTCGCAAACTACCATGATTACCCTGTTTGCCATGTTTGCTGCTGCTTGCGTTACGTATTTTATACCGCGGTTGCGTTTGTATTTTGTAAACGATGAAGACATTGACGAAGAAGTGTTGCAAAAAGCACAAACCGTTTTTCTTTCCGAAGAAATTTTTAATACCAAAGAACGAACAGGCATTCTCATTTTCATTTCTCAGCTCGAACACAAAGTAATCGTGTTGGGCGATAAAGGCATCAACCAAAAAATTAGTCAAGAAGATTGGGAAACCATTTTGAACACGGTAATTGCAGGCATCAAACAAAAAAACATTGCTGCAAAATTGACAGAAGCTATTGGCTTATGCGAAAAATTACTGCTCGATAATGGCTTTAACGTTCAAAACAACGACATCAACGAACTAGCCAACCATGTGAGGGTTGAGGAGTAGTTTAAAGTGAAAAATTACAAAAAAATCATGAAGAAGTTTAGTGTTCTCTATATTTTGTGTATACTAATTCTACAGAGTTGTAATGACTACACTATTGAAGATAATAAAGTATATTATACATATTGGAATGAAGGAAGTGGTAAAAATAAAATTGAAATAAAGGAAGCCGATGCAAAGTCTTTTAAGACGTTAGATTTTGAGTGTGATTGTAGCTTTAAATTTGGAAAAGATAAAAACCACTTATTCATAGATGGTATAAAAATAAACAACATTGATCCAACCACTTTTGAATTTATTGGGAATTATATTTTTAGAGACAAGAATTCGGCTTACTTTTTTGGATTTTATAATGATATTAATGATTGTTTAATAAAAGGAGTTAATCCAGATAAAATTAACTTAATTAGTTACCCATGGGCAAAAGCTAACAATATATTAATTCATGGCAAAGACACTGTTAGTATTGATGATATGAATGATTTCATACCACTTGATGAAGATTGGGGGAAAACAAAAAAGCATATAATTAATAAAAACAAAATATTATATGGAGCTGATTTAGAAACCTTTAAAATAGTTAATAGTTTTGAGGGAAAAGATGAAAACTACAATTATACATTTGGATACATTGATGATAATATCTACAAAAAAGTAAGCTACAAATCATTTGATTTTGACGAAATTGACTTATGTAAACTAAAGCCAGTTGTTTTTGTTGATCTTTATGATAAATTAGAACCATTTATTGATAGTAAGAATGAAAATATCATAATTTCTGAAAAACTTAAATTAAAAGGTTTTGCAATCAAAAATATTAGGCAATCAAACTCGGGTGAATCGAAAATCATAAGTCTTACACTAACAAAAAACCAGTGTAATTGCTATGTTGAAAAGAAGTATCAATACGATTATTCAAAACCTGATGAAGGAGATAAGATTTATAAAATAACTGAAAGATTACATTGTGACAAGTAATATTAGTTAAATAAATAAGTGTAACAATACTAAAACAAATTCAATTGCTTTTCTCTGTTTAGTTAAAACAACTCCCTTCTTTTCTTATTCCGCCACACTCTAAGCCCTCTTTTTATTCTATTGAAAAATCTTTCATTAAATTTATGGATGATTAGTGTAACTTTTCATTCAATTAAAACTTATTACATCCAAAAGCAAGAAATAACAAGGTATGCAGCAAGCCATTAACAAATACCATAAAACAGAGGTGCAGCTCAATAGAGAAACACAACTGGTATTGGCTGCCAAGCAAGACACCAAACATTTTGAAGTGCTATATAACGAAAACTACGAAAGCATTTTCCGCTATGTCTATCAACGGATGGATAATAAAGAGCAAGCGTTTGACATTACGCAACAAGTGTTTTTAAAGGCGATGGTAAACCTGCATCAGTTTCAGCCCAAAGGCGTGCCTTTTGCTGCGTGGCTGTTTCGTATTGCACAAAGCGAATTAAGTGCTGTATATAAAAAAGGAAAAGCCACCCGAACGGTAAATATTGAAACAACGCATCTAAATAATCTGATGCATGATGTGGATGAAAATCCTTTAGCCGACTTGGAAAAGCAAGTGCTAAAACACATTAAAAACCTTTCGGAAGATGATTTACAACTCATAGAGATGCGCTACTTTGAAGACCGCTCGTTTAAAGAAATTGCCGCTATTTTAAATCTTACCGAAAGCAACGCTAAAGTACGCGTACACCGAATTATACAAAAACTTAAAACATTAATGAATGCATAGAATTTTTACACAAAATGGGAAATAGAAAAATAAATATCAACCGCCCCAACATTTCATCCGAAGAAATTCTGAGCAGAAAAAACTTCAATGAGGTGCTAAGCAACTACC
>CAYVVI010000015.1:0-19978 GCA_964455265.1 uncultured Flavobacteriales bacterium
CGTTATGGGTGGCAGTTACACAAGCTAAAATTATGGATGTAGTATTGTTGATAGTGGCACTTATTTTTATTGTTGCAGGCATTGTAGGATGCCTATTGCCTGTGTTGCCTGGTCCGCCATTAAGTTATGTTGGTTTGTTGCTGTTGCATTTTACTTCTTGGGTAGATATTAGCACAGCTACACTATTGTGGTTGGCATTTTTTGCGGTATTAGTTACCGTGTTAGATTATGTGGTGCCCATTTACGGTACTAAAAAATTTGGTGGAAGCAAACATGGACAGTGGGGTGCAACTATTGGTTTAATTGTGGGTTTGTTTTTTGGCCCAATGGGTATTATTGCAGGGCCTTTTTTAGGTGCTTTAGTAGGTGAATTAATAAAAGGAAGAAATTCTAATGAGGCCTTAAAATCTGCTTTTGGTTCGTTGGTGGGTTTTTTAGCAGGAGTAGTGCTTAAGCTAATCGTGTCGGGGTATATTAGCTATGTGTTTGTAGTGGAATTATGGGGTGTTTTTTACTAAAACTCAATTTTCCAAAGCCCTCTAAAATCTTCCAATTTGTAGTGTTTGGCCTTGTCGTTAGGGTAAAGTGAATCGATGAGTGCTATAGTGTTTTCTGCTATATCTACCGTTGGTTCACCATGACATTTTAAGCATGCAGGCATGGCAATACTTATAGGTTTGTAGTAAATGGTTTTACCTTGATAAGCAACTACTGTGTCCGCTTGTTTTGCTGTAGCCCAATTACTTTGGTAGTACTGCCAAAGCTGTTGCTCAAGCTCAGTAGATAATGCATTTTGTGCATTTCTATTTTTAGCACTTACGCGCGAAATTTTAGCGCCATGTGTGTTTGATAAACTATCGGTAAGCGGCAAGGCATGTACGTTGCAAAAACCAACGGCATGCGCTGGGCCGCCTTGCTCCATAGCTGCGCTTACGTTTTTTAGCAATTCCATTTGTGCAGCCATAGAAATTGTTCTGCCACTTTCTATCAGTTCTGCATAGTTTTCAATGCGTTCTTCAACGGTAGCAGTTTCTTCTACAGAGCTTGTATTACATGATAGTAAAACTGAAAATGTAGAAAGGTATAAAATCTGTTTCATGTTTATTTTTTATTTATGCTTGTGTTTTGGTTCGTAAATTAAACGAATAAAACTACTGAAGCGCTCATTTTCTCTTTGGATAGGAATGCCTGTTACAATACCAATCAATAAATTTTCTGTAATTCCGACACGCATTTGTGGGCGAATCACCATATCAAAATCTCCGTTTGGGTAAAATTGTTTGTTAAGTTCAACTCCAATAAAATTGCGTGTTCCAGTAATCATGTAGTGAAAGTTACTATTCATTTCCCAACTAAAATCTATAGTGTGTTTTAGATGTTTTTCAATCACTGGTCCTGTGTATATAAGCGTATGAAAATTATTTCCCCAACGTTTGGCCGCAATAAAAAACGGATTAAATACATTACCTACAAAAGAAGGTTCTTTACCTAAGTTTTTAAACGGCAATAATTCAAATTCGTGGATATAGCCCAAAGCCAAACTAGTTTTGAGTTTTTCTGACACAAAAAACGACCATTGTGTTGCTAATTTTAAGCTTTCTAATTTGCTTGAGGGAATAGAGTCTCTAGAAGTTTCAGCAGTAGGATAATAAAATGAAAATGGTAGCTCAACTTCTAATCCTAATCTATCAATAGGGGCAAATTCATATTCAATTAATGCCTCGTAGCGGTCGAACTTGTTGTTGTCTATCATGCCCATACCTACGTTCCATTCTTTTTCACCTTTACGTGCACCAAGGTCACGAATCAAGTCAATATAAAGTGGCTCTGCATGTAGTACTTTATCCTTTTTAAATGCATTTTCTATTTCGTCAATATAAATGCTATCTAATATAGTATTTTGAACTTTTGAGCTATCTATAATTTGAGCATTACCAAACAATAGAACATTTAAAAGGAATAGTGATAAAATACTTTTTTTCATTTTCCATGGTTTAATAATTATCAACTACACAACGAATAAAAGGTAGATTTATTTTTTATAACTTTTTTATCCCAAAATTGAAGAGTGTAAATGCAAAAATGTCTGCTTGCTCTTCAATGGTTTTTGAAACGGGTTTTCCAGCACCATGACCTGCGTTAGTTTCTATACGAATCATTACAGGATTGTCACCTTTTTGTTTAGCTTGAAGTTGCGCTGCAAATTTAAACGAGTGCGCAGGTACTACACGGTCATCATGGTCGCCAGTAGTAACCAATGTTGCAGGATAGTTAACACTATCTTTCACATTATGCACAGGTGAGTATTTTAATAAATATTCAAACATTTCTTTTGAATCTTCTGCCGTTCCGTAATCGTAAGCCCAACCAGCACCAGCGGTAAATGTGTGGTAACGCAACATGTCTAAAACGCCAACAGCAGGCAAGGCTACTTTCATTAAGTCTGGGCGTTGTGTCATCATTGCACCCACTAATAAACCTCCATTAGAACCACCTCTAATAGCTAAATAATTACTTGATGTATATTTCTCAGCAATCAAATATTCTGCTGCTGCAATAAAGTCGTCAAATACGTTTTGCTTTTTTTGTTGTGTCCCCGCATCGTGCCATTTTTTGCCGTACTCACCACCACCACGCAAATTCGCCACAACATAAATACCACCCATCTCTAACCATACCGCATTGGCGGTGCTAAATGCGGGGGTTAAACTTACGTTAAACCCTCCGTATCCGTACAATATAGTTGGATTGTTCCCATCTAATTTTAATCCTTTTTTGTGGGTGATAATCATTGGAATTTTCGTGCCATCTTTTGATGTGTAGAAAATTTGTTTTGATTCGTAATCATCTGCATTGAAATCAATTTTTGGCGACCAGTACAATTCAGATTTTCCATCAACAGGATTTAACGTGTAGATAGAACTTGGTGTATTGTAGTTGGTAAATGAATAGTATAATTCTTTGTCTTCGCGCTTACCGCCAAAGCCACCAGCTGTACCAACGCCAGGCAATTCAATGGTTCTTATCAATTTTCCTTCGTAATCGTATTGTTCTACTTTCGAAATAGCATCTACCATATAGTGTGCAAAAATGTAATCGTTACCAGTGCTTGGACTTAAAACGTATTCTCTTTCTGCGATTAAATCTTTCCAATTTTCTGATGATGGTTTAGAGGCATCAACCGTTACAATTTTTTGATTCGGAGCATTTAAATTTGTTACAATGTAAAGTTTTGTTCCTACGTTGTCCATTACATAACTGTCGCTATCAAATCCTGTAATCATAGGCACGATAGGTGCATTAGGTTTTGATAAGTCTTGAATAAACATATCGTTACCCGATGTAGAGACAGAACCTGTAATAATTAAATATTTATCGTCTTCTGTTACGCTACCACCAACATATCTGCGTTTTTGTTCTGCTGTTCCTCCAAAAATTAATTTATCCTCTTTTTGCTTGGTGCCTAATTTGTGATAGTACAATTTATGTTGGTCTGTTTTGGCAGACAATTCACTTCCTTTAGGCTTATCGTAGCTCGAGTAGTAAAACCCATCGTTACCTTTCCAAGAAATGCCACTAAACTTTACATCCTTTAAGGTGTCTTCCAAAATTTGTTTGGTTTCTACATCCATAACAATCACTTTACGCCAATCGCTACCACCTTCAGAGATTGAGTAAGCCACCAATTTTCCATTTTTAGAAAAATCAATTCCACCTAAAGAGGTTGTTCCGTCTGGAGAAAAGGTGTTAGGGTCTAAAAATATTTGCGCTTCTTCGCCTTCTACTTGAGAGTATAATACCGATTGATTTTGCAAACCATCGTTTTTATAAAAATACTTGCGGTTGCCTTCTTTAAAAGGAGCGCTTAGTTTTTCATAATTCCAAAGATTGGATAAGCGATTTTTTATGCTATCACGATAAGGTATTTTGCTTAAATAATCGAATGTAAATGCATTTTGACGCTTCACCCAGTCTTCTGTTTCGGGGCTCATGTCATCTTCTAGCCAACGGTATGGGTCAATAACTTCTGTACCGAAGTAGGTGTCTACCACGGTGTCTTTTTTAGTTTCTGGATAGTTGAATGCCATTGCTTCTTCAGTGTTCTTTTCATTGCCGCATGATGCTACTAATAAACAAACCATGCTGATAGGGGTAAGGTGCTTTAAGTTCATGTTGTAAAGTTTTAGTACCCCAAAGCTAAGAAATTTGATGAAATAACAAAAGGAGTATAGCCCGCTGGCCAGTGACTCCTTTTGACACCTATGAAAAAACTAAATTGTTCGGATATAAAACAACGTAGTTTTAAAATGGTTCACAGAGGGGGTTAATTTTTTAGAATGGGCTTAATTTTTGAGACTTTTTTCCAGTGATTTTTCCTAGAAAACCCATACAAAAAGGTTTTGCTCATTGGGAAACTAAACTGAACCATTTTGTCATAGTCTATATCCAATTGTCTGAATTTAACGTTAGGAATTTCTTTTTTGCATTCGTTTATGGCTTGTGCAAATACAGAAGGCCCCGTCATTTTATGAATATCGTAGGGATAGCGGTTGGTTTTTAAGTTGTCAATCACCAATTCAAGGGTTCTTTTTAAAAACGGATGACCTTGTTCAAAAAATAAGGCATATTGTACATAGTATTGTAAATTGCTTTCCAATGAAATAATGGCTGAATCTGTTGGTAAAACAAACTCATCAAGTTTTTTAAGAATAAAACTATCAATGTCTAAATAAACACCACCTTTTTTATATAAAATGGCATATCTAAAAAAATCTGCTCTTGCCGCTCCAATATCTATTCGTTTAAATAGTGAATAGGTTTCATTGTCAAACTCACTTTTTATAAAGGCATCCACTCTTTCGTCATCGTAAAATTCATATACGTACTCTGGATTCATTTTTTTGAACTTTCTAATTTTCCATCTAACAATAAGTGGAAGTTTAGAGGTTTTGTAGGTTTGAACGATTACTTTAGGTATGGACATTTGTAAGAGTTTTAATGCGTTTTTTAAGTAAATTTATTCTATCATTTTATGGTGATACTCATCTCGTTTTAATCTCTGTTGCACAAAGTAAAAAATTATTAATCCAATTGTGTACATAAATACATCAACAATATCTGCGGTGTATTTTGTAAAGTAGCGTGGCAATATCCACTCGAATAAAATAGAAGTATAGCTTAATGCAACTAGTAACATTCCATTAGTTAAGTAAAAATAAGGCCAGCGTTTTATTTTGCGGATAAGAACTAAAGTGATGCTTAAAATGAGTGGTAAACAAACTAAATCGGCAGCGTAATTGACATACCATAAAGGCAAAGAAATATGATTGAATTTAGCTAGAACTTGAAGTATATACAGAATAATTCCAAAGCCAAAAGCTATGTAGTATTTTTTGTACATGTTATCCTGGTCCTGCGGCAACGGTATAAAGAATACCACCAATGATTAATGCAAAAATAAACCACACAGAGTAAAGTATGTAATAGATTAATTTAACAAAAATATTTTTTGAATTTTTAAAGTTGTTGAGGAATTTGTCTATACCATCTGGTGGGCGTGTAGAAAATTCTTTTACACGTTTTGCATCTTCTTGTTTGCGGATGATGTTGTAGTTAAGAATTTCACCGCAATTGGTGCAGTTGTCTTCACCGCCATTCCACGTGCCGCATTTGGGGCATTTGCGTTTTAAAGTTTCAGTCAAATCAGAATCCAATTAGAAGTGTTAAAATAAAAAGCAATAAAAACACAAAAAATGATACAACACACCATGTGCAATAGGCTTTAATTACTGCGGCTTGGATGTATAAAAAATAAATGCTAAAAGCGAATCCAAAACTAATAATTGTTCCCACAATCCAAAATGGAACAATTCCGTTAATTGAAAATATGGTTAAAATTAATATTGCCATTAACATCCCTAAACCTAAATATGGATTAGGAATACCAAATGTTTTGCTGTATTTACTTTTTTGAACTTTTTCACACCACTCAGTTGGAAAACCCCAACAGGCAACTAATGTCCCTTTTATGGAATGATACGATAAGTAAATAGTATTTATAATACCTAAGCAGGTAATTACAATTAATAAAATAAAAGTCATTTCCATAGTATGGTGTTTTAAATTTTGATAAAAATAAGAATTTTTTTAGACGATTATATATAAAAATCAGATTCAAAATTTTTCAAAAGCACCCAAACCAAACAACGCAAAATCGTATTTCACTGGGTCTTTTTTATCAAATTTTTGAAGCGGTTTCATCAGCTCTTCTAAAGCTTTCCAATCGTTTTGTTTTCTATTTAGTAGCTCTAATTTTCTCGCGATGTTACCCGTGTGCACATCTAATGGAATGTGTAATTCACTAGGCGAAATACTTTTCCAAAGACCAAAGTCAACGCCCTTTTTAGGTGAGCGCACCATCCAACGCAAAAACATGTTTAAGCGTTTTGCAGCCGAATTATTTAATGGGTCTGAAATATGTTTGGTACAGCGCACTTCATGTTTCGTGTTCTGAAAAGTTGTTCTAAAATTTACAATTCTTCCTTGAACACCTTCAATGGTTTTGTGTTTTGAAAACGCATTTTCTAGACCATTATTTTTATATAAATTTTGAAGTGCTCTAAAGAAAAAATCTAAATCATCACTATTGAATGTGCGGTGCACAAAGTGTAGTTTCTTTTTTTGTTTGGGACTATATTTCATCACAAACTCATAAGGCGATTGCCCCATGATGTGCATTAAATTTTCACCACTTTTTATAATGCTTTTTCGATTGCCCCAAGCAATGGTGCTTACTAACAAAGCAGCGATTTCAATGTCTTCTTTTTGTGTGAATTGATGCGGAATAGAAATAGGGTCGGTTTCAATAAAACTGGCGCTTTCGTATTGTGCTGCCTTAAAGTCTAGAAATTCTTTTAGCTCTTTTTCGTGCATGGCTTAGTTGCTAAAAGTGATGAGTCGATTTTCAATAGTTACATCAGAAAATCCAAATTGATTTTTTATCCATTCAAAAGTTTTCTTTTGGTAAAAAAATACGTGCGTAAAATCGTTTTTATAGTACCATTTTTCAAAGTCAATCTCTGGCGAATAAATGTGTGTCATGCAATACAACTTGCCATTGGGTTTTAGCAATTGTTTCAGCAATGCAAATTCTTTATTGGGATGATGAAAATGCTCAATCACTTCACAACAGGCAATGTAATCGTAGTGTTGGTCAAGTAGTGATTTATCATCCATAAAAAATGGATCGTAGGGAAGAATAGTGTAGTTACTTTCTTTGAGTATTTTCAAGATGGAAGAATCCTTTCCAGAGCCAAAATCTAAACCTAAATGTGTTGTTGAAAAATCGTTTTTTATGCTCGTTACAATTGGCATTACAAATTGTCTATACCCTATATCATCACTATTGTTTTGATGAATTTCGTAACGGTGTTTTTCGCTTTCGGCAGTTGGTAATTTATCAAATGATAAATAGATGCCTTCGCACGTTGGGCAAATGTAAAATGTTTGTTTTGAAGAAGTGTAGAATACTTTTCCTTCAGTGGTACATAAAGGGCAAATGGCAGATGAGGTGTTTACCATTTTTTCAGAATGCTACTTGGTAACCTCAGTAAGCTCTGTATACCCCATAAACTTATCGTTTTTATTGTAGCTTTCTGTACGCACAGTTCCTACTTCTTTATTAAACCATGAGATGCTTTTTGAAGTAAATCCAATCATTGTTTTTACTTCTGTTTGTTCTGTAATTTTATAGCATTCAAATGTTCCAGCGGGAGTAGTTATGGTTTCTATGGCTTCCACTTTTCTGTCGAAAATTTTTATGGCAACGTTCATCATTGGCATTTCTTGACCACTTTTTGATTTGAAGTTGAATTTAACATCCGCATCTTTTAGGTTGTCTCCAACTGAAAGATTGTTCGGAAGCTCCATATCCATTCCTTCAACAGTCATTTCAAAATCTTTATATGCCTCACTTTGCTGACTTGGCATTAAGTTTTTTGCATCAAAATATAAAATGTTGTTTTCGCATTTTATTGAAAAATCATTAGTGTTTGATAGCTTTCCTTTTTTATCGTAACTCTCCTGCGTAGCAGCTACAATAACACCATCACCTGTTTTTGAAACTTGTTTAAAAAGCGTTTTAACGCTGCCCGTAATTTCACCTTTAGCTTTGTATGAAGTCATGGTTGTGCTGCTACCTTCTTTAAAAAACAAAAGATTATCGCAATTGTCTGACTTAATTATAAATGATGTTAAGCAAATAAATAAAAGCGGAAGTGATGCTATTTTTTTCATTGTTTTAAATTTTAGTTTCAAACAAAGTTAAATCATTTATTGGTAATTAAAAGTAATAACCGAATGTAGTTTTATAAAGTCCTATTACCTTTGTAGAAATGAAAACCACCCGCATAAACAAATACCTTAGTGAAGTGGGCTTTTGCTCAAGGCGTGCTGCTGATAAACTCGTTGAAGAAGGCAGAGTTACCATTAATGGCAAAGTACCTGAAATGGGCACCAAAGTGCAAGAAGGCGATGAAGTGCGTGTAAATGGCAAACTTATTTCCGAACCAAAAGAAAAACCCGTTTACCTTGCGTTTAACAAACCCGTAGGTATTGTGTGCACTACCGATACTGGCGTAGAGAAAGACAACATTATTGATTACATCAATTATCCCACACGTATTTTTCCTATTGGGCGTTTGGATAAACCCAGCGAAGGCTTGATTTTTTTAACCAACGATGGCGATATTGTAAACAAGATTTTGCGCGCACGCAACAACCACGAAAAGGAATACATCGTTACTGTAAACAGACCTATTAACGGAGATTTTGTTCAAAAAATGAGCAACGGCATACCTATTCTCGATACCGTTACGCGTAAATGCTACGTAGAGCAAATCAATAAAACCACATTTAAGATTATACTTACACAAGGGCTAAACCGCCAAATACGCAGAATGTGCGAGTTTTTAGATTACCGAGTGGTAAAACTAAAACGAGTGCGCATTATGAACATTACCTTAGATGTGCCCGTTGGCAAATGGCGCCACCTTACCGATGCCGAAGTGCAAGGTATTTTAGACCTATCGGCTGCTTCTACCAAAACGCAAGAGGGGAGTTTGTAGATTATGTTCCATAAGTGTAGTGTCCAATTATTTTGTAATTGAATAAACAATCTTCAATTACTTGTCCGCCACCTATGTTGTGCATAATCATGTAACGCTGTCCGTCTGATGATTTTTGTTTTACTACAATACCAATGTGTGTAATAGCACCTCCTAAATTCCAACATACTATATCGCCCGGCAAGTAATCTTTAGCATTTTGTGTTATTGATTTCGCAGTACCATAGCGAGAAAAAAATAGCATAAGATTAGGAACTCTTCGGTGGTCTATATTTTTATCGGGTTGCTTTAGTCCCCATGTTTTGGGGTAAAGATGAAAGTTTGCTTTCATATCTTCATGCACTTCTTTTTGTAAATCAATTCCGAGTTTTCGATAAGCCCGAATCACTACATCTGTACATACGCCTTTATCTTTAGGCACGTCACCATTTGGATAATCGATACGAAAGTAAGAAGGGTCATACACCACATGTTGCTTGGTTAGCGTAGCAGCAGAGTCTGCAAGTTTAGCTTGAAATGGTTGTTGCGCATGGATTCCCAATCCGATACTCAACACAATACTTAAGAAAAATATTTTCATAAAGCGTATTACGCTTTATGTTTTGATGAGTTGTGCTTTTAACTTTTTTTGGGAAACTGATTTATAAAAATATAGATATAGTCCAGATTAGATAAGCAATCATTGATACTATTGTTAACCAGAAAAAGAATTGAACATTTTTATAAATATTTTTTTGAACTTCTTTTTGCTCTTTAAGTTCAATAGTCAACTTACTAAGTTCTTGATGTATGAATATTCTATCATCAACATCTTCTTTTTTATCGTTAACTTTTGAACTAATGCTATCAATTCTTTCTTTTGTGATGTTTTGTTCTTTCAGCCATTCTTCATAGCTTTCTTGAGACTCATTTTTCATAGTACTTATATTTTTGTTTAGGCAAATATTTACAAATTTATTCTAACTAAAAATGAGTTTCATCATTTATTAAATATGATTTTTGTCAATTAGTTTTACTTCCCGATACAAAACTTACTAAAGATAGTTATTTATCATGGAATAGTTTTATGTATGGCTCAAAGGCATAAATACGGTTGCGTTTGTATCCAGTAAGTTCTTTTAGTATTCCAAGGTTTATTAAGTCGGCAATTATGCGGTTGGCACTGCTAGCGTGCCTGCCAATAGTTTCTGCTATTTGTGTGCCGTGCATTATAGGTTGTTTGTATAATTCGTTTAGCAAACTTTGTGCATCGTGTTGTTTTCTGCCTAAAGTGATGAGTTGTTGTCGCTCAATTTTATCTCTTAGTTTAATAATATTCTGAAACGTTATGATACTACTTTGTGCGGTTTCGATAACACCTTGTAAGAAAAATACAATCCATTGGTTTAGGTTATTTTTTTCTCGTACTTCGGTTAATTTGCTATAATAATCTGTTCTATTTTTTTCAAAATAATAAGATAAATAAAGCGTAGGGTACTTCAATAATTTTTTGTCAATTAAATAGAGTGTAATTAACAATCTTCCAATTCTTCCATTACCATCTAAAAAAGGGTGTATGGTTTCAAATTGATAGTGAATGATGGCAATTTTGATAAGGTGTGGTACACTAATATTAGAGCCAACAATTTCGGCATTGGTAAATTCCTCTAAATCTTTCATCAAACTATTTACTTCATCGTGAGCTGGGGGAATAAACACAGCATTTTTTAAACTGCTTCCAATCCAATTTTGGCTGGCTCTATATTCACCTGGTAATTTTTCTTTACCTCTCGCTCCAGATAATAATGTTTTATGTGTTTGTTTTATTAGTCGGTTTGAAATTGGTAGTTTATCCAAATCGTCTATTGCTTGATTGATAGCCTTAATGTAATTATGTACTTCTTGCCAATCATTACGTTTTTCGGGATTAATATCTTCTTCTTTAATTAACGCTTCTTCAAAAGATGTTTGCGTACCCTCAATTTTACTTGATACCGTAGCTTCTTTGGTAATGTGCATCATTATGAAAAAATCAACATTGGGAATTAGTTCAGAAAATGCGTCTAGTTTTCCAAGTAGTCTGTCGGCTTCACTTAGCAGCAGTTGAAGATTTACGTCAGATATTAGCCATTGCAGGTTAATTTTTTCGGGCAAAAAGCTTTTGTATTCCACATTTTGAACCCATTTCCCGGCATTAAAATCTTTAATGTCTTTTGTTTGCATAAACGCAAAGATAATAATTTATATTTGCACTTAATTAAAAAAATGCAAATAAGATAATTTATAATTGCACTTTTGTATCTAGTTGTAAACTACTTCCCGATACAAAACTTACTAAAGATGTTACCCAAAAGGTCATCGGTGGTAACTTGCCCAGTAATGGCGCCTAAGTGGTGAATCGCTTCGCGCACATCCATGGCAATAAACTCGCTGGAAGTTTGGCTGTTTAAATTTTCTTGTGCTTTGGTAAGTGCGGTGCGCGCATTTAGCAAACATTCGTAATGGCGGGCATTGCTAACCACCACATTGCTTTGACTTGCCGTGCGGTGTTCGGCAACAGCATTTAAAATGCGTTGCTTTAATTCTTCAATACCTTGGTTGTTTTTCGCGCTAATCTTAATCAAATGGTAAGGTTCAAAAACGATGTCTTGTGTTGCTTGGTCAATTTTGTTAATCACAAACAGCACCTTTTTATTTTCAAAGTATGGGTTGCTCTTTATCGAGTGCAATTCAAAACTAATTTCTTCTAAGGTTTTATTGGCGTCAATAATATACAACACCACATCGGCAGCTTTAATTTTGGCGTATGCTTTTTCAATACCAATAGATTCTATTTCTTCATCGGTTTTACGCAAACCAGCTGTGTCAATAAATCGAAATTTGATGCCTTCTAAAATGAGTTCGTCTTCAATCACATCGCGGGTAGTACCTGCAATTTCCGAAACAATGGCGCGGTCTTCGTTGAGTAAAATATTCAGCAACGTAGATTTACCCGCATTCGGAGAGCCCGCAATCACAATAGGAATGCCGTTTTTTATTGCATTGCCCACTCTAAAAGAGTCTGCCAATTCATTTATCATCAACAAAATTTCATAGATGAGCGTTAAGAATTTTTTGCGGTCGGCAAATTCTACATCTTCTTCTGCAAAGTCTAATTCCAATTCTAGTAGCGAAGCAAAATTTATCAACTCTTGGCGGAGGTGTTCAATCTTTTTAGAGAAATGTCCGCGCATTTGTTGCATGGCTAATTTATGCTCTGCTTCCGATGAAGACACAATCACATCTGCCACCGCTTCGGCTTGAGACAAATCTAGTTTTCCATTCGCAAAGGCACGCATGGTAAACTCTCCCGCTTGTGCCAATACGCAACCATTCTCAATCAACAACTCCAATAGTTTTTGCTGAATAAACGTAGAGCCATGGCACGAAATTTCTGCCACATCTTCACCTGTAAAAGAGTTAGGACCTTTAAAAATAGACACTACCACTTCATCAACAATTTGCTGATTGTTCAAGATAAACCCATAATGCACCGTGTGCGATTTTTCTTGGCTTACATTTTTTGAAAAGACGGCTTTTAAAGTATCGAAAACACCCTTACCCGAAAGGCGAATAACGGCAATAGCACCCATTCCTGGCGCAGTAGATAAGGCACAAATAGTTGTATCTTGGTTGATGTGTATCACTAGACAAATATACTAAAATATATCACCCACCTTAATCCTCCCTCAAGGGAGGAAATTTCTCCCCTTTGAGGGGAGACAAAGAGGGGTGAGCTTCAGATAGACGCATGTGTAGACCTTGTTAATAACTCCCCTTTTTTCTACGCCTAACATTTACTAACTTTAGCACTCCAAATTTGCACACCGCATGTACCTTATTTTCGATACAGAAACCACAGGATTACCAAAGAATTACAACGCTCCGATAACAGACGTTGACAACTGGCCCCGCTGTGTGCAAATAGCGTGGCAACTACACGATGACATAGGCAACTGCATCGAACACAAAGATTACCTCATCAAACCCAACGGTTTTTCTATTCCATTTCAATCTGAAAAAATTCACGGAATTTCTACCGAATTGGCAATGACCAATGGTGAAGATTTAGAAAAGGTTTTAGAAGAATTTAAAGCGGTTTTAGACAAAGCCAAATTTGTAGTTGGTCAAAATGTAAGTTTTGATATCAACGTGATGGGCTGTGAGTTTCATCGACTTTCTAAAGAAAGTAAATTAACGCAACTTCCCGTTTTAGATACCTGTACCGAAACCACCGCAGAGTTGTGTCAACTTCCGGGTGGACGTGGTGGGAAATTCAAATTACCTACGCTTACCGAATTGCACCAACATTTGTTTGGTGTGCCCTTTAACGAAGCCCACAATGCTACTGCAGACGTTGAAGCAACCACGCGTTGCTTTTTTGAATTGCTGCGCACCGATGTGTTTTCTCCTAAAGAATTACAACAAGAACCCGAATACCTCAAGCGCTTTAAAGAAGCGAATCCTCAGCCAATAAGTACTATTGGTTTAACACACATTAACCTTGCGGAAGAAAGTGAAAAATTAAAAAAAGCAGCACAACCGCAAGAGGCACCAAGCATTACCAAGCAAGAAATAAAAGACAACGTTGAGTTGTTGGAAGACATTGCATTTTCGCATTTACACAACCACACACAGTTTTCCATTTTACAAGCTACCACAGAAGTGGACGCACTCATAAAAAAAGCTGCGGAGTATAATATGCCAGCTGTTGCACTTACCGATTCGGGCAACATGATGGCGGCATTTCAATTTGTGGATGCGGGCTTTAAACACAATAAAAGCATCAAAAGTAAAATAGCCGATTTAGAAAATCAGTTAGACACTACCGATGCCGATGAAGAACGTTTTGCGCAAATTGCGAAGTTGAAAAAGCAACTCGTAAAACCCATTGTGGGCTGCGAGTTTTTCATCAATCAAAATCTAAATAATAAAACATTAAAGGACAACGGCTATCAAGTGCCTTTGTTGGCAAAAAATAAAAGCGGTTATCATAATTTAGCGAAATTGTCATCCATTGCTTACACCCAAGGGTTTTATTATGTGCCCCGTATTGATAGAGAAATTTTAGTGCAATACAAAGCAGATTTAATTGCGCTTACGGGTGGTATTTATGGTGAAATTCCAACTAAAATTTTAAACGAAGGTTTAGAAAAAGCAGAAGAAGCATTTGTATGGTGGCATCAGCAATTTGGCGATGATTTTTATGTGGAGTTGGTGCGTCACAATACTCAAGAAAATGATATTGTTAATGAGCAATTGATAAAGTTTGCGCAAAAGTATGGCGTTAAAATAATTGCATCAAACAACACGTATTACATTGATAAAGCCGATGCCCAAGCACACGATATTTTGTTGTGTGTAAAAGATGGCGAGAAAAAATCTACACCGATAGGAAAGGGCAGAGGTTTCCGTTATGGTTTCCCAAACAACGAGTTCTATTTTAAATCTCCGCAAGAGATGAAAGAACTCTTTAACGATTTACCCGAAGCCATTGCCAACACCAATGAAGTTGTCAATAAAATTGAAGAGTATAGTTTAGCGCGTGAAGTACTCTTACCACGTTTTGATATTCCTGATGAATTTAAAGACCCACAAGATGATGTTGACTCAACTCTAAAAAATGGTGAGAATAATTACTTAAGACATCTTACTTACGAAGGAGCTAAAAAACGCTACGGAGAAATTACTCCAGAACTAAAAGAACGCTTAGATTTTGAATTAGAAACCATTCGTAAAACGGGTTACCCCGGCTACTTCTTAATTGTACAAGATTTTTGTGATGCAGCTCGTAAAATGAATGTATCGGTAGGCCCTGGTCGTGGCTCTGCGGCTGGTTCTGCGGTTGCCTATTGCACAGGAATTACCAACGTTGACCCTATCAAGTACGATTTGCTATTTGAGCGTTTCCTCAATCCCGACCGTGTGTCGTTGCCCGATATTGATATTGACTTTGATGATGAAGGTCGTGGTAGAGTGATTCAATACGTTATTGATAAATACGGAGCCAATCAAGTAGCGCAAATTATTACCTATGGTACCATGGCTGCCAAATCGTCTATTCGTGATGCAGGTAGAGTATTGGATTTACCATTATCAGACACCGATCGTATTGCGAAGTTAGTTCCAGACTTAATGAAATTAAATAAGCTGTTTGATATTCCTAATGAGCAACTGCCAGAAAAATTATCTGGAGAATTTGTTCCGATGGCAAAACAACTTAAGCAGTTAAGAGAGCAAAATAATATTGAAGGTGAAGTAGTGCGTCAAGCCACCGTTTTAGAAGGTTCTGTGCGTAACACAGGTATTCATGCGTGTGGCGTAATCATTACCCCCAGCGACATTACCAACTTTGTGCCTGTAGCGTTGGCAAAAGATAGCGACATGTTCTGCACACAGTTTGACAATGGTGTGGTAGAAAGTGCAGGTTTGTTGAAGATGGACTTCTTGGGTTTAAAAACGCTTACGCTCATAAAAGATACGTTAAAAATCATCAAAGGAAGATTAGGCATTGACATCGATATTGAAACCATTCCGATGGACGATGAAAAAACCTATCAGCTCTTTCAGCGTGGAGAAACAGTAGGGATATTCCAGTATGAAAGTCCAGGAATGCAAAAGCACTTAAAAGCGCTTAAGCCAACTGTATTTGCAGATTTGATTGCCATGAATGCTTTGTATCGTCCAGGTCCGTTGGAGTACATTCCATCGTTCATTAAACGTAAGCATGGCGAAGAACCTATTGAATACGATTTAGAAGCATGTAAAGAATATCTGGAAGAAACTTACGGCATTACCGTGTATCAAGAGCAGGTGATGTTGCTTTCGCAAAGCTTAGCCAATTTTACCAAAGGTGAGGCAGACGTGTTGCGTAAAGCGATGGGTAAAAAACAGAAAGATGTTCTAGACAAAATGAAGCCAAAGTTTATTGCTCAAGCTTCAGAAAAAGGACATCCTGCGGATAAACTTGAAAAAATTTGGAAAGACTGGGAAGCGTTTGCGGCTTATGCGTTTAACAAATCGCACTCTACGTGTTATGCTTTGATTGCTTATCAAACAGCGTACTTAAAAGCCTACTATCCTGCCGAATATATGGCATCGGTGCTCAGCAACAACATGAGCGATATTAAGCAAGTAACTTTCTTTATGGAAGAATGTAAGCGCATGGGTGTAAAAGTTTTAGGACCAGATGTCAACGAATCGTACCACAAATTTGCAGTAAATAAAGAAGGTGCAGTACGCTTTGGAATGGGCGCCATTAAAGGCGTTGGCGAAAATGCAGTGAAATCTATCGTAGAAGAACGCAAGGCCAACGGTCCGTATTTATCACCGTATGATTTCATTCAGCGTATAGATTTACGAAGTGCGAATAAAAAAACATTGGAAGGTTTGGTATTAGCTGGAGCATTTGATTCGTTTGAGATTTATCGCTCGCAATATTTCGGAAATGATACAAGCACTTCTTTTATTGAACAACTCATCAAATTTGGCAATGCGGTAAAATCGCAAAACGATGCACCGCCCGATTTGTTTGGAGATACGATAGCAGTTCAGCTTAACGAACCAATGCCGCCAGTGGTAGAAAAATGGCCTACACTTTTAAAACTTTCTAAAGAAAAAGAAGTTGTAGGCATGTACATTTCTGGTCATCCGCTAGACGATTATAAATTAGAATTAAAAAGTTTTTGCAAAGCCAATTTAAAGTTGTTGAACGAAGATTTGAGTCGTTATTTGCACTTAGAGACAAGCGTGGCAGGAATTATTACCGAAGTAGATAATCGATTGGATAAAAGAGGCAACGAGTATGGCATTGCCACCATAGAAGATTACGAAGATTCGTATAAGTTTTATCTCTTTAATGAAGACTATTTAAAATACAAACACCTCCTTTCTCATGGTAATTGTATATTCATTAAGGGTAAAGTGCAGCAACGTAAATGGAGCAAAAACCCAGGTGAAGTTGAGTTTAAAATTTACACTATAGAATTGCTCAACGACTTAAGAAATAAATTGGCAAAGTCTATTGAACTATCCTTAGACCTTATTGATGTAAACGACCAACTGATTGATGCACTTCACAGCACTATTAGTAAGCATAAAGGAAAATATCCTTTAAAACTTAGTGTTGTAGATGAACTTAACAGATTAAAAATTGACACGGTATCACAACTTCATGGCGTTGATCTTAGTAATGAATTTATTCATGACATAGAGGCGTTAAATGTAGTGGAGTATGCCATTCATTAAATTTAATTAAGTCAATTTGTCTCGAAATAAAAAAAGGCATATATTTGGATAGGATAGTGTCAGGTAATAATTTGTAGATGTTTGAAATTAAAATAAACAGAAAAGAACAAAGACTTTTTAAAACGACAACACATTAATACAATAGTACCTTAACACGATTAAATAACTTTTAACTTTATAACATTCAACTTTAAACAAAACAATTATGGCAGTAGAATTCACAGATTCAAATTTTGAAGAACAAGTATTAAAATCAGATAAACCCGTATTGGTAGATTTTTGGGCAGAGTGGTGCGGACCGTGCAGAATGGTAGGCCCAGTTGTTGAAGAATTAAGCAACGATTATTCTGGTAAAGCAGTAGTGGGTAAAGTAAACGTAGACCAAAACCCTGGTGTTGCTGCAAAATATGGTATTAGAAGTATTCCTACCATTCTATTTTTTAAGAATGGAGAAGTAGTAGATAAATCAGTAGGTGCAGTGCCTAAAGCTGCATTAGCTGATAAACTGAACGCTGCATTGTAATTAGTTTTTCATAGTTTTAGTTTTAACAAAAAAAGCCACGAAATTTTCGTGGCTTTTTTTATTGTATCATTTAGAGCAATCTACTTCTTTTTCAAAAATGTTTTCTCATACAATTCAATCCATTGTTGAGGTGTCATTTTTTTGCAAAGCTCTGCCAACAAATCATAAGGAATGTTTTCGGTTTTTTTAAAGCGAATGCAGCTTTTGCCCATGTCTAACTTTGTTTTGCAATGTTTAGGGTATTCTGCTTGAAACCATTGTAATAATTTTTCATCGGCATACATACCCATGTGGTAAAATGAGATAAAATTTTTCTGCGAAGCCATTCCCATAAAAGGCAGTGGTTGCTTTGGGTCGCAATGATAACCCGATGGATATAATTTGTGTGGAACTGCATAACCCATCATGCCATAACCCATCATTTCTTCAAAACCTTTCGGCAAATTTTTTAGTAATACTTTACGCAACTTAGTCATTGCTTCTTTGCGCTCTTCGGGCAGTTCGGCAATATATTGGTCTGGTGTTGTGGCTTTGGATTGCATGTTTATTTAAGCTTGCATTACTTCCGCACTTGATGTTTCAAATGCTCTGTCCACTTTTTTGAATAGACCTTGCAATACTTTACCTGGCCCGCATTCAACAACGCTTGTGGCACCATCGGCAATCATTTGCTGCATAATTTGCGTCCACTTTACAGGAGCAGTTAATTGTGCTACTAAGTTTTGTTTTATGTCTTCGGGGTTGGTAACAGCTTTGGCAGTTACGTTTTGATACACCGCACAGATTGGTGTGCTAAATTCTGTTGCTTTTATTGCTGCTTCTAACTCTGTGCGTGCTGGTTCCATTAGTGGCGAGTGAAACGCACCGCCTACTTGCAATACCATAGCACGTTTTGCACCTGCCTCGGTTAGTTTTTCGCATGCTTTGTTTACGGCCTCTACACTTCCAGAAATCACCAACTGACCAGGACAGTTGTAGTTGGCAGGAACTACCACACCATCAATTTCTGCGCAAATTTTTTCTACCACGTCATCTTCTAAACCTAAAATAGCCGCCATGGTAGAAGGTACTGCTTCACATGCTTTTTGCATGGCCAAAGCACGTTTGTAAACCAATAGCAATCCATCTTCAAATTTAAGTGTGCCGTTGGCAACTAGCGCAGAAAACTCACCCAACGAGTGACCCGCTACCATGTCTGGTTTAAAGCTATCGCCTAGCAATTTGGCGGTAATTACCGAGTGTAAAAAGATGGCAGGTTGAGTTACTTTGGTTTGTTTTAGCTCTTCTTCTGTACCGCTAAACATAATGTCGGTAATTCTATAACCTAAAATGTCGTTGGCTTTTTCAAATAATTCTTTTGCTAAGGCAGAGCTTTCGTACAAATCTTTACCCATGCCTACAAACTGCGAACCTTGTCCTGGAAATACGTATGCTTTCATTGTTTTAATTTTTAGTGTTACAAATATGTGAAAAAGTTATTAGATATATTTTCTAGAGTTATAACACTATTGTGTTTTAGTAAAAATATTTTTTTTGTTTAATAGTATAAACAGAGTAAATAGTAGATAAAAGATAAAGCTAGATATTAAATAAATATTCCAATCATTAACAAATAGAAGTTTTGAGATGCCAATTATTATTAGAACAAGAACATAAACATAGCACTTGTAATCAAATACTTTTTTCAAACTATTTTTTAAAATTAGTAATGATAGAATTAATACTATTGAAGGAGAATAGTATTTCTTGATTAGTTGTAGTATTTCTGCCTGATTAAAATTTTCATACCTATATGTAAAGTCTAATTTAAGTCCAAAGTATAGTTCAAGAATTGACTTTGTGCCAAATAGAACAATAAAAAAGACAAGTAATTTTTGTTGTAAGTTTAAAACACCCATTTTCTCTTTAGTTTAACAACTAAATTAAACAAAAAACCCAACCGAAGTTGGGCTTTCTAATATTTTTTGTGAATTCTTAATCTCTTCTACTTAGCATTGAAATGTAGTAAAGTAAAGTAGTAAGCGATGCTAATGCAGCAACTACATACGTCATGGCTGCCCATTTA
>CAYVVI010000016.1:0-19345 GCA_964455265.1 uncultured Flavobacteriales bacterium
TATTTCTTTAAGAATTTAACAGCAGTAAATAAAATCAACGAAGCAATTGGGCTTTGTGGAATAGCCATAATCTCGCGTGAAACACGATAGTTGATGAATAGATAAGCCAATCCACCCAACACTAAAAATACCCCATAAAAAAGTGTTGTAATGGTGATGGCTTGTTTTTTATCTTTTAAATAAAGAAGCATTAACAATAACGACAATGCAAAAAATAGCAATACGCAAATTACCGTGAGTACCCATTTAATGGTGGTAAGTTGCTCAATGGAATAACCTGTTAAAAGGGGTTCCATGATTGAATGCGTATAATTAAATACGGTGTAAGATGATTCTGGAACTAAGCTCAAATACTTTATTTGATAGTTGATATTTACAAAAACAAAATCTCGTGTAAAGTAAAGTGCGATGTGGGCAACAATTAACGCAAAATAGGAGAGTACACGCATCATTTTTTGGTAACGAATTTATTTATCCAAAACCACCACAAGCCAAACATTACCGAATAAACAATAATTTCAAACGTAACATTATGATTGAACTCTAACCATTGTTGGTAATCTTTCGCTACCCATGTTAGCACCGTTACGCGAAGAATATTTACCAAGTGTAAAATCAAAATTCCCAGAGGAATGTACCATAGTTTGTGAACATGATTTTTGGGTAAGGCAATAATGATGGAAGCAAAAATACCAAAGAGTTTAATGCCGTTGCAACGGTCGCCAATGGCAACGCCACGTTGAAAATCTTCGTGCAAGCTAAAAATAATTTGGTTGTATCCCGAATAATCTAAAAAGGTTTGGAAGCCCAAAGCCGACAAAATCCAGTCTGAAATTTCCGCCAAATTTGCAGACACATAATGATCCCAATAGGTATCGGTGTGAATGTAATTTTCGTAAAGCATCAGCCATGAAGTAACCAACATGGCACTTACAAAAAGAAATAAGAATACGGGCTTTGTTTTTTCGTTAATCATTTACGAAGGCAAAAATAAAAGGTTGAGATTAATCTCAACCTTTTTGATTCATTTTATAGAGTTTTCTTCCACCTAACACAGCACCTGCGGCTAATAGATAGGATAATCCTCCATCAATAGGAATAGGATTACATGGAGGAGGCCAACATGGTCCACCACCACCCGGAGGTCCACCGCCACCGGGTCCACCACCTGGAGGCGCTGGTGGTAAAGCTAAAGCACCAAATCCAATCAGTATAAACACTAAAACAATGATTGAAATGAGTATATATGTTTTTTTCATTCTAAAATTTCTTTTATCGCTAATAGCACAAATTTAACTTTTTTCTTTTAAAAATTATGCAAACCCTATATATTTTTTTGATGAAAATAAAAAAGTGTGTATATAACCTTTGTTTTTAGTAAGTTTGTTGTTCAATTAAAAAAGATGGTTAATAAGCCAGCCCCCATAAGTGAACCCATCGTGAGTATGGATGATGTAAAGGTTCTTTTTAAAATTTTTAGAAAGAACTGGTACTTCCTTATTTTTTTACCGCCATTTTTTGCGGTATTAGCATACTTATATACCTACAGACAAACTACTGTTTATGCAGCAAGCACAAGAGTTTTGTTAAAATCAAATGAAATTTACGATTATCAACAAAGAATCTATTCTAATATTGGATACTATGGTTATTATGGTGATGTAACCAACCAAATTAGAATTCTTCAATCGTACGATTTAATTGAATCTACCTTAGATAAATTAAATTTTGAGGTTTCTTATTTTATAGTAGGAAAGCTTAAAACCACAGAAATGTACAATAATGTGCCTTTTATGGTGCAAATTAATCCAATGCGTCAAGATTTATATGATGTAATGATTGACTTTGAGTTTATTGATATTGATACATACAAGATATCTTACACACTTGGAGATAAAGATTTTTCTTTCGAGCATAAGTTTGGACAAGAGGAAGTAACGAATCATTACAAAATAGTTACTCACAAGCGAGAGCAAATGTTCAACGATGCTTTATTAGAGAGTTATAAACGAATAAATTATCAGATTAAAGTAAATTCAAAGCCAACGCTTATTGCAAAAATTAAAAGTGGCATGAGGGTTGAGAACCTAGAGTATACCTCTATTTTGGACATAATTGTTGAAGATGAAATTCCAGAACGTGCCAAGACTTTTCTTGATACGCTTTCGAGTGTTTATATCGTATACTCTTTACAGAGTGAGTTTGATATAAATGAAAAAACAGCTGAATATATAGACAAACAGTTAGCGGAAGTAGTTCAAGTTTTAGACACCATTGAAACTGAGCTGGAAAATTATAAGTCTAAAAAGGCAATATTAGATTTATCCAAAGAATCTGAGCAATACTTTGCTGAATATATAGATAAAGAAACTCAAATGAAGAGTGTGGAGCTAATGCTTCAGTCTATAGATGATTTGGAAGAATATATATTAAATTTAGGAGATGCAAATTTATTACCTCCGAATTTATATATGCTTGAAGATGATGTTTACTTGAGCCATTCTGTTAAAAAAGTATATGAGTTACAATTAGAAAATTATCAGCATTTGAATTCAAGAAATCCAATTCATAGCTCCATTCAGAACAAGTTAGAAACGCTTGATCGACTTAAAAAAGACATTCTTACCTATTTAATAAATTCGCGTAAAGCAGCAACTCAAAAAAAGAGAGATTTGTTGAAACAAAGACAATTTTATGAATCGAAAATAAAATTACTTCCAAAGTCTGAACGGGACTTATTAGCTATTCACAGAAAGCAGACAGTTAATCAAAATCTTTATGTGTTTTTGTTAGAGAAAAAAGCAAATACTCGAATTGCAAAAGCGGGAATTTTACCACAAACTAAAGTAATTGAAAAAGCAAGGTCTATAGGGCCTGTAAGGCCAGATAAAAGAAGAACAATGATTTTCTTTGTGTTGGGAGGTGTTATACTTGCTTCGCTTATTGCTTTTGTAAGATTTGTGTTTTTTGAGAGAATAGAAAGCGTTAGAGAGTTATCTTCAATAACCCAGCTTCCTGTATTAGGCGGAATACCATCTGATCCTAATATTTTAAATGTTCCCATTGTGGTAAACCAAAGTTCAAAGTCAAATTCTACGGAGTCGTTTAGACATTTAAGAACCAACCTTAATTACTTAAGTCCAGAAACAAATCATAAAATAGTTTTAATATCTTCGATACATCCTGGAGAAGGAAAAACGTACGTGTCGTCTAATTTATCTGCAATAATATCAAAAGCACACAAGAGAGTTTTACTTATCGATTTTGACCTACACAAACCTAAGGTTCATAAAATGTTCAACATTTCAAGAGACAAGGGTGTATCTACGTTTTTGGTAGGTCAAGATGAAATACCTAATATTATATCTAAAAATGTTGTAGAAGGATTGGATGTAATGCCAGCAGGTCCTGTACCGCCTAATGCTTCTGAATTAATTCTTTCGGATAAAGTTTTAAAGATACTAGAATACGGTAAAGAAAATTACGACTTAGTTGTACTAGATACACCTCCAATTGGTTTGATAAGCGATGCGGTAGTGCTTTTAAAGCAAGCAGATGCAGGTATTTTTGTAATGAATGTTAAGTTTGCCAAAAAGCAAGGCGTTCGATTCTTAGAAGAAGTTATAGAAAAAAACAACCTTAAAAATGTTGGTATAACACTTAACAATGTTACAACACAACGATGGAAATATTACTCTAAGTATGGCTATGGATATTCCTACAGTTATGGATATGGCTATGGTTACGGATATGGAGAAGATGAAAAAAAGTAAGTTAAAAGTTGTTTAATATTTCTAATAATATTGTTTTTAAAACTCACCGTCAGGTTAGTGAACTATTACCTAACCACTTAAACTTTGAGTCTCGAGTAGTTTTTCTATTACTTGTTGTTAGTAGCATTATAGAATTCATGGGATTAGCAATGCTTGTTCCATTGTTTACAATAGTTGCAGATACCGAATCTATATCTAGAATTGGAATAATAAATAATATTTTCGTTTTTTCTGGAATTAAAAGTGCTAAGCTGTTCTCGGTTGCTCTAGCTGTTACAATAGGAATGGTTTTTTTGTTTAAGAATTTTTTATTGATGTTAATTGTACGTTATCAAACAAAATTTTCATTTAAGATTTATAGATTCTATGCAGTAACATCACTCGAGTATTATTTCAAAAAGGGTTATCTATTTGTGAAATCTTCTGATTCTAATACTTTAGTAAGAAACATTGGTTCTGTACCAAGAATATTTACTCGAAATTTTGTTATTCCATATTTTAACTTACTGAACGATCTTTTTATAGTTGGAATAATTATTTTTGTTTTGATTTTTCAAAATCCACTTTTTGTTGTTCTATTATTATCTGTTTTATTACCTTTTTTCATTCTTTTTTACTTTTTAATTAGAAAAAGAATTCAACGATTAGAAAAAGTAGATTTAGCACTCCAACCCAAGTTAGGAAGAACTATATTTCAAGTTATACATGGCCATCTTGACACACTCGTGAATAACGCCTTTTCTAATTTGAGCAAGCGCAACTCTAGATATACAGATGAAATATGTGATAATGGCGTAACGTTATTAACTCTAAAAGCAAGTCCTCCAAAAATAGTGGAGGTTTCGATGATATTTTCCTTAATAACCATTGTCTGTTTTGGGTTATATTATTTTGAAGATTCAGCAGAGCTTGTAACAGCCATGGCATTTTTCGGTATAGCAGCATTTAGAATTATGCCATCGTTGAATAGAATATTAGCTTCTATTGTAACTATCAAGGGATACGATTACCTCTATGATTACTTAAAGCCCGTTTCCGATTTTCATAAACACAAGCCTAAACAAAAACCCAAAGAGAAAATTTCATTTGAAAATGAAATAGATTTAGATAATATTTCATTCTCTTATAATGATAAGGATGTAGTCTTCAAAAATTTTTCATTAACAATAAAAAAACACGAAACTATAGGATTAATAGGCCCTTCAGGAAGTGGTAAAAGCACTTTAATGTTGTTGATATTAGGGGTTATTAGCCCTAATAAAGGTTTTGTAAGGGTAGATGATAACATTTTAAATAATGAAAATATTGATAGTTGGCATAATCTAGTGGGTATTGTTCCTCAAGAAATATTTATAGTTGACGGAACTATAAAAGAGAACATCACATTAGGGTGTGATGATAAAATTGACGACAAAGAACTTCAAAGAGCTATATATTTAGCATCACTAACTGAGTTTGTAAATAGTTTTCCTAATGGTGTTGAAACTCAGTTAGAAGATAGGGGTTCTAATTTATCTGGGGGGCAGAAACAGCGAATTGCTATTGCTAGAGCAATTTACAGTGGGTCGCAAGTTATTGTTTTTGATGAGGCAACATCTTCTCTTGATTTAGAAACCGAAAAAGAAATAAAAAACTCCATATTAACCCTTCAAAATGAGGGTTACACTATTATAGTTATTGCTCATAGGTATACTACTTTAGCTCATTGCGAAAAAGTATATGAAATTGATAAAGAATCATTTGTATTAATTTCAAAAGATCAACTTAGAAAAAGAATGGAAGATTTATTTTAATAACTCTTTTATTTTTAGTACTTTTGGGTAAATCTTTAGGTTGATTGGTATGAGATTTTCAAATCTTTTATTGAGTGTTTTTTCTTCATTTTTTTTTACGCATATATGCGCCCAACAAGTTTATGTGTATAATTCTGCAGGGTCATCTTCGTCATCTTTAGATTTTATAGTTGTATCTTCATTTTCGGAGCCAGTCACTTCAATTGGAAGTAAAATAGAACATGGCTTTTTATTTAAAAATCGCCATTTCCCTTTTAAAGAAGACCATTTTGCAATTTATCCTAACCCTGCTTCCGATTTTATACTTATTGAAGTGGGGTTAAATTCTGATTTATTGATTTACAATAGTATAGGACAAATTGTACTAAATAAAAGACTGTCATCAGGAATTAACCAAATTTTCGTTACTGATTTTGCAAATGGTATATATTATCTTATGTTGCTTAACGAAAAGCTGTCAATAAAAGGACATAAAATTTTAAAATTTTAATGAGGGGTTTTCTTGTAAATATCTTTTTGTTTTTCAGCACTTCATTAGTTGCTCAAAATTCTTTTAAGGGAATTAATTATCAAGCGTTAATAAGTATTCAACCTACCTCTGATGCAACTTATTCTGAAATAAATGCAGTTTATTTTGAGTTCATTTATGAGAGTAATATATTTTACACAGAAGAAAAAGCATTATCTAATTTTTCAGGAAAAATTGATGTTTTTATTGCAGATAATGATGAGTTTTCCTCCAAGTTATATCAAGAACTAAAGGCAAATACTAAGGACATGACCATGAATGTTTATTTGGTTGTTAGTGGTCAAAAGCGTTTCGCTGAAAGCCAAATCATTCAATCCACATTGTTTGCGAATGTATCTAAATATATTATAACTATTCCTTCCGTAAGTGATTTGTCTCATGTTCTAATAAATAGTATTCAAAACAATCACCAATTAGTTTGGAATGGATTAAATTGGATAAATATTAATGATAAGTTATCTGATTATAGCTTTATAACAACAACAGGTAATTACAGCTTTGTTAATCAATCATCTTTTGCCCCATTTGCAGATTCAGTGAACTATGCAGATACAGTTCTCTATGCGCACACCATTTTAAATGACCTGTCTTTATTTGGTAATAGTGGAAGACTTGAGGTTGGAACTTTAAATAATCAAGATTTAGTTATTAAATCTAATTCAACAGAGAAGATTAGATTCACCAATGATGGTCATGTACTTATAAACCAAAGTTTGTCCGATGCCGATTTTTCTATCAAATCTGATAAGGGTGTTCTTTCCGTAAACCAACTGGGGGTAGGCAACTATCCTAATATTGTTAATAATAATTTTCTTTTCTGGTTTCCCCAAAAAAATGTGCTTAGAATTGGAGAGTATTCAAGTACTAATAGATTAAAAGACACACTTGGAGATTTTTCCTTTGCTTTTGGACGTGATAATATTATTAGCGGACATAAAGGATCTGTTGCATTTGGACAAGAGTGCTTTATAGATAGTCTGGATCCAGCGCTTTTTTATGATTTGTCAAACCCATCTACACCACCAAGGCATGAAGAGTTTACTAGTGGGTCTTATTCTTTTACTGTTGGTTATCAAACCCAGGCCTCAGGTAGTTATACTTTTTCATCTGGTTATAAATCTAGTGCTGGGTTTTGGAGGAGTGTAGCTATGGGCTTCGAGTCAACAATTGAAGGTATTTCACCTGCTTCTTTAGCTCTTGGGTATAGAGCACGTGTTTATGCAGAGCCACAGAGAACTTCTGAAGATAATGCTGCAATTGGATATAATGTTACAGCACTTAATACTAGACAGTCTTTCATATTAGGTAGTTACGCTTCTTCTAATAAATTTAGAAATGTGTTCAATTATGGCGATAATAGTACAACCAACATAGTCTCTAACACCGCCCAAAATCAGTTTATGGCACGTGCTTCAGGAGGCGTAGCTTTCTACACATCTTCAGATTTATCATCAGGCGCAGTATTGAATGCCGGTAGTGGTTCTTGGTCTAACTTATCTAATAGAAAATCAAAAAATAAAATCAAAAAACTCAAACCCGAAGACTATCTGCCTTTACTAAATAATTTAAACATTTACGAATGGGAATACACCTCAGAACATGGTGTTACGCACATAGGGCCAATGGCGCAATCGTTTTATCAAACATTTGGTTTAGGTAATTCAGAAAAACACATTAGCATGGTAGATGCAGATGGTGTTACCCTATTGATGATAAAAGGACTCAACAGCAGGTATAATCGTTTAGAAAAAACTATAGTTAAATTACAAAAACCTACTACTGACATTGACTTTACAGATATAGAACAACGCATTTATTTACTAGAACAAAAACTTAATCAATATGAGGACTAAACTACTGCTCATAGGATGTTTGCTTTTTGGTTCGTTGGTTGCCCAATCGCCTTTTGATGCCTTTCGCTATCAGGGGTATTTAAACCAAACGAAGGAAGCATTATATCAAACAGATGTAAACACGTTGTTTACATTGTACAGAGGCGCCAACAAAGAAGAGTTGCTTTATGAAGAAAAGCAAACATTGTATGTAGATGCATTGGGGTATTTTGCTGCATCAATAGGAGAAGGTACACCTACCGCTAACAGCACATTTAGTAGTTTAAGTGCAGTTAGTTTTTCGGCTAATGATTTTTATTATTTACACATTCAAATCAATGGCGAATCTTTGGAATATGTAAGAATCATGTCGGTGCCATTTTCAATGATTGCTCAAAAAACCATGCAGAAGTTTAGTTTGAATGAATTAACCGATGTAGATACTTTAGGCATTAAAGAAAATGATGTACTTAAGTGGGATGGCAACAAATGGAAACCATCTCCCGATTTATTTTACGATACCATTCCCTATGCTGATACTACTTTATTCGCCATTAGAGCAGATACGGCCAAATATGCCGACACGGCCTTTGTTGCACTTCAGTCTAAAGATGCATGGTTGATTCATGGTAACAGTAACATAGACGCTACTGTAAATCATATAGGTACTAACGATGCACAGCCACTTCATTTTATTACCAATGACTCAAGACGCATGACCATTTTACCCAATGGAAATATTGGTGTAGGCACAGAAACTCCTACTACAGATTTACATATGTTAGGCGATAACGGAATTTTGTTTGAAGGCACTACTGGAGCGGGAACTATTCCAATAGAAGGTGCTGGAACGCGCTTTATGTGGTACCCTGCTAAAGCTGCCCTAAGAATTGGAACAATAGATCCAGATAGAGCAACATTTTGGAACAATACCAATATTGGTGAATATTCTTTTGCATTTGGCAGAAACGTAAGGGCAAGAGCAGCCTACTCTTATGCGTTCGGAGAGCTTACAGATGCAGCAGGACAATATTCAATGGCTGTTGGTTATCAATCTTCAACAGCAGCAACAGCAGTATACTCTTTTGCAGCAGGCTTTACAAGTAGAGCAATTGGTCCTTATTCGGTTGCAATGGGAAGAGCAAATAGCGCCATTGGTGAAGCATCCTCAGCGTTTAATTATCATACTACAGCAAGGGGTGATTATAGTCAATCTTTTGGATTCTACTCAGAAGCTAATGGAAATAATTCAACAGCAATTGGGTTTAAGGCTGTTGCAGATCATGATGGTAGTTTTGTTTTTTCTGACAGATCTTCTAGTAATCCAACAATTTCAACGGCAGAAAATCAATTTCTAGCAAGAGTTGCAGGTGGAGTTGTTTTTTATACTTCAGGAGATTTATCAACTGGTGTTCAATTACCTGCTGGTAGTGGCTCTTGGTCTTCACTATCTGATTCTAGTGCTAAGTCAAATATTTTTAAAGTAGATGATTATGATATTTTGAATAAAATTGAAAAAATTAAAGTTTATGAATGGAGTTACATTAACGAAAAGGGAGTAAAGCATATTGGGCCAATGGCCCAGAGTTTCTTCGGTACTTTTGGTTATGGTTCAGATAATAAGTTTATCAGCACAGTTGATATTGATGGAGTTAACCTATCTGCAATTAAAGCACTTTATGATAAAAGCTTAAGAATAGAAAATGTTGTCGAAGACTATCAAACTCTTCTAAAAAAATATAACGAACTCATTAAAGAAAAGGAGCAACTTGAAAAGAGACTTGATTTAATTGAGAAAAAAATGACGAAACACGGCAAATTATAGCATGATTATTACAGAAGAGTTTATTATGTTGAATTTACCTAAAACAGGCAGTACCTTTGCTAGAAATGCCATTATTAAATCTCACCGAAATTTAAATAGAAACCTTTTTCTTCGGATTAAAAACTTTGGCAAAAAGAAAATGTTTATAGAATTAAAGATGCCAAATGTAAGAGATTACAATCCTAGTTTAAAACCTGATCAACATGGAACATATACTCAAATTCCTGAAAAGTATTTAATACCAAGTAGAGAGATTGTAAGTGTTATAAGAAACCCATTCGAAGGATATGTGTCTCGCTACAAGTTTAGATGGTATGAAAGGGTAGACTACACTAAACAACAAAGGGAAGTTATCCACTCAAAATATCCTGAGTTTCCTAATTTTTCATTTTTAAGGTATTGCGAGTTTGAAAATGAGTTTGTTCCGCAAAATATTTACGACAAATATGGTTTGTCTATGGCAGGTGATCTTGGTATCTTATCTTTACAGTTCATACAAATGTTTTCTTATGATGTAAAGAAGGTGCTTTTAAGTTTGAACGAATCTAATTTCCAAAACAGTGATTTTGAAATTTATTTTCCTCGTGTTAGTTTTTTGAGAAACGAAAATTTAAATACTGATCTACATAAATTTCTTTTAAAAAAAGGATATCCAATAGATTCTATTGACTTCATATTGATTAAAGAAAAAGAAAATGTAAGTAATTCAGAAAATATTGAAAATTATCTTTGTGAAAAATCAGTAACTTTCATAGAAAATAAAGAAAGATTTTTATTTAATTTATTTCCAGAGTATAAAAGATAGATGATAAACGTAACTAAAACTTTTCTTCCACCCATTGATGAATATCAAACTCAAGTAAAAAGAGCGTTTGATAACAAATGGCTTACCAATAGAGGAGAGTTGGTTTTAGAGCTTGAAAATAAAATTACTGATTACACGGGGGCTGATGGTATTATAATTACAAATAACGGAACCGTTCCAATTCAAATAGCGCTTAAATTATTAGCCAAACAAGGGGAAGTTATCACAACACCATTTAGTTATGTAGCAACTACTGCTTCTATCTTTTGGGAGAATTGTACGCCAGTTTTTGTAGATATTCATCCTGAATATTTGACCATAGATGAAATGGCTATAGAGCAAGCTATTACTGACAAAACAACGTGTATATTAGCTACGCATGTTTTTGGTAACCCTTGTAATGTGGAAGCGATAGAATTAATCGCAAAAAAACATAATTTAGTAGTGATTTATGATGCAGCTCACGCCTTTGGAGTAAAGTATAAATCAGCGAGTGTATTCAATTATGGTGATGTTAGTACGTGCAGTTTTCACGCTACCAAATTATTTCATACAGCCGAAGGTGGTGCTATGTTTTGTAAAGACAAAGAGCTTTTTCATAAACTTTACTACAGTCATAATTTTGGGCACAATGGACCTTTAGAATTTCATGGTTTAGGAATTAATGGAAAGATTTCAGAGCTTCAAGCAGCAATGGGTTTAGCAGTATTGCCTTATATGGATTTTATACTATCAAATAGAAAAAGAGTGGTTGATCATTACAATCAAATCTTAAATTTTTCATCTATTAAACCCCTTAAAATAAGAGAACATACCGAATGGAATTATAGTTATTATCCTGTTATTTTTGAGAGTGAAAAAATATTACTGGAAGTGCAAAAAGAATTAAATAAAAACAACATTTTTCCCCGAAGATATTTTTATCCATCACTTAATATAGTACCTTATGTGTCGGCTGGAGCTATGCCTATTTCCGAAAGTATTTCGAGTAGAATTTTATGCTTACCATTATATCCTGATTTAATGGAGCAAGAACAGAATCTAATTATTGAATCTATAAATAAAACCGTGTATGCTGGTTGTAGGAGCTAAAGGATTTGCAAAAGAAATCTTAGAAGAAATTCGTTCATTATATCCTAATGATGATTTAGTATTTTACGATGATATTTCTAAAGATATTATGGACGAGTTGTATGCTTCTTACAAAATACTAAACACTAAAGAACAAGCTAAGGAATACTTTAGTACAACAGATAAAAGATTTGCTCTTGGTATTGGGAACCCTTTAATTAGAAAAAAAGTAGCTCAACAGTTTATTGACTTAGGAGGTATTTTAACATCAGTAATAAGTAACAAAAGTTGTGTTGCAAAGCACGATGTACAAATTGGCGAAGGAAGTACCATAATGAGTTTGTCTGTTATATCCAATGGTTCAAAAACAGGAAAGGGATGCTTGCTTTATTTTCACTCAAGTATTACACACGATTGTGTTATTGGAGATTTTGTTGAGATTTCTCCAGGCGCGCAAGTATTAGGCAGGGCTATAATAGGAGACTTTTCTCAAGTTGGTTCAAACGCAGTGATACTCCCTGGTATAAAAGTAGGTGAAAATGTTATTGTAGGTGCAGGCGCAGTGGTTACAAAAGATGTTCCAGACAATACTGTTGTTGTTGGAGTTCCTGCTAAAATCATTAAAACAAATCCAGTTGTTGAGTAATTCAATAAAAATAAGTGTTGTAATGATTACCTATGGTCACGAAAAATTTATTCGTGAGGCCATAGAGGGCGTTCTGTCTCAAAAATGTAGCCATGAAATAGAGCTAATTATTGCTGATGACAACTCACCAGATAAGACAAAAGAAATAGTCGAAGACATCATTAAGAATCATCCTAATGGAAGCTGGATTAAATATACGCGCCATCAGGAAAATAAAGGTATGATGCCTAATTTTATTTGGGCACTTCAACAATTTAAAGCAGAATACATCGCTTTATGCGAAGGCGATGACTACTGGATTGACCCTCTAAAACTTCAAAAACAAATAGACTTTTTAGACCAAAACCCTGATTATGTGTTATGTTTCCATAAAGTGAAAATTTTAAGTTCAGATAAATCATTTGAAGAAGATTATATTGAAGAACGTTTTAATAAAATTAAAAGTCACCTAGTTAGTAGAAAAGATTTGTTAGAACAGGGTAATTTCATACATACACCATCTGCGGTTTTTCGGAATATAACTATTGATTTTCCTCAAGAAATATACAAATCTCCTGTTGGTGATTATTTACTTCATATTTTGCTTGCAAAACATGGTTACATCAAACGTTTAGATGACACAATGGCTGTTTATAGAAAAGGTGTGGGCGTATATTCTTCACTCAATAATATTGAGATGTACAAAAAAATTATAAAGTATAACATGTGCATTTTGTCTTTTCTAACAGATGAAGAAGAACGTAAAATAATTTTAGATAAACTATTAAATCAGATTGATCAGTTATCTGAATTAGTAAAAAACGAACCTATTTCTACATCTGATTTTGTAAAGAAAAAAATTAAAAAAATTCTTAAACACTAAATTGAAACTCTTCACCATCATAGTAACCTATAATGCCGAGCGTTGGATAGAACGAACGCTAAATAGTTTATCCTTGTTGGATGTTGATAACACCGCTGTGATGGTGGATAATCAATCATCGGACAATACTTTGGAGATTATTAAAGCACAGTTTCCATCTGTGGTGGTGTTGCAACAAGCGCAAAATATCGGTTTTGGTAAAGGGAATAATGTAGGTATAGATTATGCACTAAATATGGGTGCTGATTTTGTTTTTTTATTAAACCAAGATGCTTATTGGCACAGGGGCTCTATCAAAAATGTGCTAGAGCAAATGCTGTTAGATAGCCAACTTGCGTTAGTCTCGCCCATTCATTTAGAGGGCACTGCCACCACCTTAGATTTTGCGTTTCATAGTTATGTGAATCCTACAAAAACTAATTATTTGGCTGATTCAGCACTTAAGCAACAAAAATTCTTCTATGAATTACCTTTTGTTAATGCTGCAGCATGGATTATTAAATCGGATGTTATAAAAGAGTTAGGTGCTTTTCATCCTATTTTTGAGCATTATGGAGAAGATGATGAATACTGCATTCGTTTAAAAAACAATGGGTATAAATTAGCTATTTGCTCTGAGGCATTTGTTTTACATGACCGTCCGCAGCAACGTACGCACAATAAATTTTTTGAACCCGAAGTGCATTTAAGACGCACTTTAATTCTTGAATATTTTGCGAATAATCAACGCCCATCAATAGATGCTTCTCAACGTTTTTTAAAGTTGATGTTGTACCGACTGCTTACATTTAAAATTGGCAAATTTATTAGTGGCTTACAAGAATTTATAAAATACAAACGCATTATTAAACATTTAACTAAAAAATAATGCACCACCCATTAGTATCTGTTATAATACCTTGCTACAATGCTGAACAATACTTAGCAGAATGCATAGATTCTGTACTTAATCAAACGTATGATAACTTAGAAATAATTGTTGTAGATAACAACTCTAAAGATGGTTCATTAGCTATTGCAAAAGAATATGCCGCTAAACATCCCCAAAAAATAAAAGTATTAGAAGAAAAAAAAGCAGGTGCGCCTTATGCGAGAAACACTGGCTTTATGGCTTCTTCGGGAGAATACATCCAGTTTTTAGATGCCGATGATACCTTAGCCAAAGATAAGTTTCAGCAGCAACTCAATGCATTTACTTCTGACATAGATGTTGTGGTTTCCGACTATGGAGTTTATAATGAATATCTAAATGATTTAAAGAACATCAAAACGTTTCAATCCATTGAAGCTAATCCTTTAGAAACCGCAGTGTGTTCAATAATTACAACGTGTAATCCATTATACAAAAGAAAAATCATTGAAAGTAATGGGTTGTATGATGTTGCGTTAAGTAGTAGCCAAGATTGGGAATTTCACATTCGTTTGGCGCTTAATGGTGCAAAATTTAAATACTTAAGCGGAGAGTTTTTTCATTATAGAAAACATAGCGAGTCTTTATCATCGAATTGGGTGGATGTATATAAAGTAGCCATTACCATAATTGAAAGGAATGCAGAGCAAATAAAAAGCTCTAAAATGTATAACGCATCTATTGGAAAGCACATAGCGTCTATTTATTACTTAACCTGCGTATATTCTAAAAATTGCAATGTGGATGCAACACTTAATGCAATTACCTTTTGGGATGAAAATAGATTTTTGTTCATTGTTCATCCTCTAAAGAAACTATGGGTAAAAACACTTGGATTAAAATCTCTAATAAAGCTAGAACGGTATTTCCATTGAAACAATTATAAGTTCCAAGTATTTTTTACAAAATTTTCTAAGCCAAATTGCTTAATAATTTCAAGGCATTTTTCTTTTTGAATGGGAGTAAGATTAGTCTCAGGGTTTTTTTCTTCTTTGTAGCTAGACCTACTTGGTTTTTCTATTTGTTGTAAAATAGAATCGTTAAAATGGAGCTCAAGTCTTTCAAACAATTTTGGCAATTCCTTCTCAGGATTGTTTTTCAAATTTTCATAAACACACGTTATCCACAACACATTGTTTTGTTCGTGTTTTAATAAATAGCCATTCTCTAAACACCACTTCGCTGTTAAATATTCTTCGGTAGAGTTTATTTTATTTAATATTTCAAGGTATGGTTTATGAAATTCAACAGCATATTTTGCTGTAGGAATATCAAATATTTTAGGCGCACTTTTCCAACCTAAATTTATTTGTGAACTTACTACAGACATAGGATTTCTCACAATAAAAATGGGCTTTTTCTGTGGTTGAATGGTTTTTATAAGCCACGGTAAAAGCAAGTTGGCGCGAACAAATTTTAGAATAAAAAACTCTGCATTTAAAAGAGTTTGCTTTTCTGAATGAGAAAGCATCCAAGGAGTGAGATATTTTCCTTTATACACATCTTCAAAATAAGCAGCGGCTTCCGTCCAAATTTCATCTTCAGGAATGTGCTGTCGCCAATCAAAGCCTATGTCGTTTACACGTTTTACTCCCGTAAGTGAGAGTGGTTCAAACAACATAAATCCACCTTCGCTTTTAGACAATATCTCTGCTAGCCATGTTGTTCCACTCCGTGGACTTCCAGTAATAACAATATTGTTGGTAGGGTTGAGTTTATTTTTTAAATAAAACTGCTTTATTAATTGCTTACTTTTATAGTTGGCAATTTCTTTATAAATGGTATGTTCTAGTTTTTTAATCACGTTTAATTGTGAATATAAAAATATAACAAGAATCCGTATATTGCTAATATAAGGTCTATTTTTGCGTAAAGATGGTTAAAAAGAAGTTACTAATAGTATATGCTAAAAACCCTCAAGAGGTGTTTAATCCTCAGTCGGCATTAGGTTCTTATATATATTGTTTAGCAAATATTTTGCACAACGATGTGTATGATGTTTATATTAATGGAATACCTGTAAAGTCTGATTTTTCTAAAAGAAACTTTTCTAAAAGCAATCCTAAAAAATCTAATAAACCATCTTTAAAAAGATTTATTCCTGAATCCATTAAAGCGTTGATTAAAGATGTGAAATTGCTATTTAATATTTTAAAATTAAAAAGCAAAATCGATACTGATTTTTCATATGATGTCATTTTAGAAATGTCCTCTTATGGGTCGAATATTGGGTATAAACTTTCCAAAAAACACGATGTTCCATTATATTCTATTTTTGATTCTCCTGCGGTTGAAGAGTACGAATATTTTCACGGAAGCAGTTCCATATTGTCTTTTATAATTAATAGCCGAGAAAAGGAATCACTTAAGAATTCTAAGAAAGTTGTAGTTTATGCACCAAACATTAAAGATTATCTCATTAAACGATACCAATTAAATGAAACCAATTTTTATATCCATCAAAATGTAGATTTTTTACGATTTGACGTTATAGAAAATAAAGAAGTTAATAACCCAGTAGTATTTGGATTTATTGGTTCGTTTCTAAAATGGCACAGGGTTGATTTATTGGTTGACGCTTTTGTTAAGCTAAGAGAAATGGGGCATGAAGCTAAATTGTATTTACTTGGATATGGTTTAGAATTTGAAGCAATTAAAAACAAAGTGAAACAATCTCCTTTTGAGCAAGATATTTTGATGCCTGGTTTTGTTGATGGTGAAGATTTAAAAAACTATAAGCGTAAAATGGATGTAGGGATATTGTCTGGAACTTCGTGGTATTGTGCACCCAATAAACTCTTTGAATACGGTGCTGCTAACATGGCTGTTATTGCCCAGAAGACGGATACAATTAACTTTCTATTTAAAGATGACGAAATAGTATTGTTTGAAGAAAACGATATGAAAAGTTTATTAGATAAGATGTTGTTTTTTGTTAAAAACCCAAATGATTTCATAGAGTATAGACAAAAATTTCAAAGAAAAATACTGTCAATATATGGCACTGATCAAACTCTTCAGTTTTACAAAAAACTTATAGAAGGTTAGTTATTCATTAAAAAATCTTTCCCACTTTGTGTTTTTAAAGTGGGCTTTTAGTTCTTCAAAATTTTCAATTCTGTCAGATAGTTTTTTTGTATTTTGTTTTATTTGCTTAGTCTCTAATTTAATAGGAGTAAGGTTTAAAAACTCAATTACTCTGTTGCTTTCAGCAATTTTATTGATGTTTAAATCTTCATAATATACTGTAATTCTTGAGTTTTTTGAATGTGAAAACGCATCTGCTAATTCATTTTCCATTTGCTCTCGCCATTTAAAATCATCCTCGCAAATAGTCGCCTCAATTCTAACCTTATTAGCTTTTACTGAAGCTTTCTCCCAATCAGATTTATCTACAGCAACTGCTTCTCCTGTTAGTTTAACCATTTTATCAGAAACAAATCTTTCTAAATAATTTTTTCTTTTTAAATGAATAATTTTTAAATCAGGGTAGTGAGACAATAAATTATTTAAATCAATACTTTTATTTTTAAATAAGTCGAAATACATCAATTTAAAGCCAACGGCCTGCATTAATTTTGTATACTTTCTAAAACAGTATTTGTCAAGAAATATCAATGGAGATTGTTTTCTAAGATAGAGAGCCTTGCTGTTGGCTTCCGATTTTCCATATACTTTGCTTGCCCAAAATATTTTTTTTCCATAAAACAGTTCTGAATAGCAGTGGGCGTTAGGGTGGGATTTTATCAAATTCATTAATAAGTTTGATCCAGACCTATAGTCGCTTAGAATAATGAATTTTGTATAATCATTTTGACCTTCAGAGACTCCGTAAGCAATAAATTTATCTTTTATATAACTCTTTATTTTATTTATTATTTGAGACATTATGATATCAATTTGTTATATTTTAAATGTATGGTATTTTATCTAGTTTCTTTTATTTTTTTTGCAATTATTCTAGATATAACTTCAGATGATTCTTTATATAAGTGACTTCCATCTGTGAACTTCAAACTATTATTTAGATTGGTTAAATCTATAAAATCAACTTTTTTTTCTTTACTTATCGAATTTATTTTTTTACTAAAATCTGGCATATATTTATTTTCGACAGCCAATAATTCTTTATCAATAGGTAATCTTAAAAGTATTACTCTACCAAACCTTCTTAATAAATCTATTGTTTTTAGTAAGTTTTCTTCTCTATATTTTGAATACTTATTAGTGTTTAATTTTGTTGATATATATTCCTTTATTTTCAATTTAGTTCTTTTGTCTATACTGGCTGAGTCCATTGTTATTTTCACCTCTAGCCATCCATCAGAATGTAGTTCATAGGAATTAGAACTATTCAATATGTTTATGTGTTTATCTTCATAATATTTTATTAAGTAAGTCAAGTTTGGATGAGAGTTAACTTCTTTTAAGCCATACAAGAAAGTTTTTTCTTCTCTATAGTAATCAATTTCTTTAGTAGTATCAATTGAAATTGACCAAGGATCAATTGTAATAATAAAGATTCCATTTATTTTATTTGACGTGTCAATTTTTTGTTTTATTCTATTAAAGTATACCTCACCAAAGGGGCTATGCAAGTTACTAAATGAAAAATTATATATATCATTTCTACCAAGATAGGAGTTTAATATACTAGGGTTTATTCCTTGTGCAGCTCTCGAAGTACCAACTATTAATGAACTCTGTTTTCCAGAGCTTATTCTTAAATAATATTTATCATTTTTTCCGTCAATTTGAAGAAATACAATAATTATAAATCCAAGTATTACTAAGCTAAATACAAATATTTTAACTAGAAATCGCTTCATATTTAAAACTGAAAATAGATAAATTCTTGTGTCTTTCCTCCAAATAAGAAGATTAAAATAGCTAGTAAAAAATAAAAGCCATAGCGTCTTAATTTTGATGAAACATTTTTTAGATTTTCAATAGCAAATAGATTATTTCTACCTAACCACTCCACAATTATAAAAAATATAATTAACAGAATTAGATATGCAATGTTTTTCAAAAATTTATACTCAGGAATAGCAAGCAAATCATTGTTGAGCATTTTGTAGATATAGGATAGAGCATCTGAAATACTTTCAGACCTAAAGAAAATCCATGCAAAGACAGTGAGTGTGAATGTACCTATGATAGATAATATTGTTTTAAGTGATGGAAATAATTTTTCTTTAGCCACCACATCTAAGTTTTTTCGATTTTTGTTTGCTAAGAGCAGAGGTAAAAAATAAATAGCATTTAGTGCGCCCCAAGCAATGAATGTCCAATTGGC
>CAYVVI010000017.1:0-19325 GCA_964455265.1 uncultured Flavobacteriales bacterium
GTAAACAAACGAAGCGAACATGAGTTGAGTGGCATATTTCATTTCTAGTGTTTTGTATAATTTAAAGGCAGGAATTACAAACGCAATGTTGGTAAGGGTTACTAAAATTATTGATAAAACGCCAGTCATACCTGCTACCCAGGGCAGTAGAGTTACAGGAAACATCAATACTGTGTAGAACAAAATTTGCCATGCACTTTGCTTGTTTCGTCCGTCTTTTGATGGTAGCATTTTATAGCCAGCAATGGTATAATCATCGTGGAGTTTCCAAGCAATTGCCCAAAAGTGAGGAAACTGCCAAAAAAACTGAACGGCAAATAAAATACCTGGCTCCAAGCCAAAATGTCCGGATGCCGCCACGTAACCAATCATGGGCGGAATACTGCCTGGAAACGCACCAATCAACACCGCAATTGGCGATACTTTTTTCATAGGGGTGTATAACACAACGTATGAAAATAAAGCAGACAGCCCGAGTATAAAACAGGTTGTGTTTATTGAATAAAGCATGGCTAAACCAAGCAATCCGATGATGGATGAAAACACGAATGCTTGCTTAGGCGATAAACGATTTTGAGGTAACGGTCGGTTTTGGGTACGCTTCATTAACCCATCTTGTTCTTTTTCTAAAATTTGATTGAAACCATTAGAAGAACCCGTAACTAAAATACCTCCAAAAATGAGCAGTAAAAGTGTTTGTAGAGAGAAAATAACATCCGCCATAAAGTATCCAGCCACGGATGAAAACACCACTAAAGACGCCAAGCGGGGCTTGGTGAGTGCCACAAAATCAGAAATTTTTTGACTGATGGATGTTTGTTGCAATGCTATTGGGGACTTATTTTCCACTACTCTGTTTTACGAGCGTAAAAGTAAGGATAAAATTGGTTTGGGTTAATGAAAAATCGGGCTAAAGTAAAAGTTTTTAGCCCGATTAATATCAATAAAAGCTTAGATGTAATAAGTAGAATCTAAAGAAAAAGAATCAATATGGATGAGTATGAATTTTTCTTATTTTCTTGGATTGGCATCAACTTCAGTAACTTTCATCACACAATCATCACACGAACAAGAAGCAGAATTTGTTCCAAATGAATAGACCTCTTTACATCCACAACTTCCTGTACAATCTATTAAGTATGTTTTTCCACCAGCCCTTGCAAACATCACTGAAGAGTCATCATCATTTCCACCCGAAAACACAAACAACACAGTTACATCGTCTTGTTTATTTCTAGAAACAACTATTTCGCTTAATTTACTATTTGGGTGATTGATTTTTGCAAATTCCGTAAATTCCTCAATAAATGGAACCTCAACAGAAGCACCACCCTCTAAAAGAATCTCCTTTGAATTTTGACCACTGCTATTGTTCCCTCCAATTTTTTCATTATCATCAAACTGTAGTTTCATGACACAATCATCACATGAGCAATAAACAGCAGCAAGACTTCCAACCGGTCTGCAATCACAATCGCCCGAACAAGATATGGTAACTTTTGAATTTTGCCTAGCTAACTTAGTGACATCTAAGCTACCGGCATTATTTTTTAAATTTACTGCGCTTTGAACCTCATTATTCACTTGCTCCTTTTGACAAGCAGTCCAAATTAGAAAGGTAGTTCCTACTAATAAAGTAAAAACTATTAATTTAATTGTTTTCATATTGTTTAGTTTTAGTTGGTTAATACTTAGTAAAGAAAAGAAAAGAAAAGAAAAGAAAAAAACCAAATAAATCTTAACAAATTTATTTACAAAGAGTTAATAATCATAATATCTATTACCAATTGATGTTCTTAAGGATACGTTAAAAAACACGTTGTGTTGGGTTTCAATATCGTTTTTTAGAGAGCGGTACAACAGCCCTGCAGAAGCCCACAAATTGTATTTTTCACTTAATAAATAGGTTGCTCTTAACTCGTTTTGAAAAAGCAAGTGATGAAGCCCCTGAGTAGTATTATTTCTATATTCTTTGGCTCTTATAGTATATGGTTTGTAAATATCTGCACCCAGACTTTGTGCGGTGGTGTCTCTTCCAAATTCAGAAATGTTTGTTTTGTTTTCAAAAATCCACTTATCTTTTTGATAACGAAGAAGCAGAAAATAATCAAAAAAACTTGCCCCTAATGGATGCGCCATAGATTGATTGGCATGACCATAATTTTGAACTGTATTAATAGGTGTAAGACCTCTTAAACTATTGGCATGAGAGTAGGTAAATGGTCTTACGGCATTGAACTCTGCTTGGATATACAGCCCTTTTAAATTAAACACATCGTACGATTTAATACCTAATTGTCCACCATATTTGTTAGCCCACCATCCAGTATCTGCTTTAATTTCATCTAATAAAAATTCATCTAAAATAAGCTGGCCATAAGTGGTTGTTCTTTTTCCTAGTTTCACTTTTAGGTTCATTCCCATAAGCACATTATCAGACGAACCTAAAGAATATTCTACGGGGCGATAAAAAATAATTGGATTGAGATAGTTTAATTCAAATCCTCTTGAAAGCAGTGTGTCCTGTTTTAAAAATATTACCGTTTCAAAAACACTAATACTTACTCGCTTTGATACCGACCAATCTAAATAATGGGTGGCGGTGTATTTTTTATTGTACTTGTACAAATCTCTGATGTCTGTTTGTTGTGCAAACAAATTGATGTATTTAATTCTCCAAAACTCTGTGGTAATTCTAAAATAAGGCATCGGCATGGCGTTGTCTGACAGCAACAATGAGCGATAGCCATCTCCCCAAAAATGTTTGCCTCTTCCAATTTGTAAATTAAAAATACTATTTGGTGTGTAGGATAAATACCCTGTAAAAGCATTGGCTGCAAACCCCATAGGATTGCGGTGTGCAACACCAAACCCATCTATAATTCCAAATTGATTAAATGATGAGTCAATGTATGAAAGTGGTTGTACTTGTAAGTATTGATAGTTTAGGTTAAGCCCTAGTTTATTATTATATTCATATAATAACTCTGCACCACCACCTATAAATCCTGCATAATTTTTTTGAGAAATATCATAACCAGATACGGCATCAATTATTGGTAAAATGTTCCATCTGTGTTTTTCTGATAGCTTAGAAAATCCTTCTTTTTTGAAGTTAAGGTCACCTTTAAACTGAGCTCTTTTGTAAGGACGTACAGACGTATGAAATAGGTCTGTGGTGTCTGCTTGATAATGGTAGTTGAAGCCATAATCTCTGTTGAGATAAATGTCCTCTGTTTGCTGTGCTTTAGCAACAACAGCAAAAAATAAAACTACTATGGTAATATATCTATTCAATAGATTTTCTTTTTGTTGGTAAAAACACAGGGCTTATTAAAACAAATGCCAATACAAAAGCACTTACAAAAGATATAGTTGCACTTTTTGAAGCAATAAATGCCGATGCAATTACAACAACAATGTTGTAAATATACATACCAAAACATACGCCTTTGTGCGAGAAACCTCTTTGCAACAAACGGTGATGAATATGATTGTTATCAGCAGTTAATGGGGATTGTCCTCTAATTATTCTAATGGTAAACACACGCAATGTATCTAACAACGGATATACTAAAACTGCCATAGCATAAACGGGTGTTGGTATGTTGCTAAAAATCCAAAGGTCTTCTCTAACTCTACTTGATGGTTCGTTTATCATAGTTATTGCTAATACTGAGATTATGGCTCCAATAACTAAAGAACCAGAATCGCCCATAAATATTTTTGCAGGAGAAAAATTAAAAAATAAAAATCCTAATAGTGCGCCCGCTAATACAAAACTTAACAAACCTAATGGGACATTGCCTGTTAAATAAAACCAAATGCCAAAAAATAGTGCATTCATAAGTCCTATGCCTCCTGCTAAACCATCTACTCCATCTATTAAATTGTAAGCGTTTACAATTACAATATAAGCAAATATTGAGAGTATAATGCTTTGCCACTCTACCAATTCGTAAACGCCAAAAATGCCATGCATACTCTTAATTTGTATACCTCCCATTACTACCAAAATAAATCCTACTAAAAAATGTGATAGTAATTTTTTTACGGCTGCGGTTCCAATAATATCATCTTTTACACCAACAAAAAACAAGACAATTAAACTTGCAATTAAAAATTTAAAATTGGTAAACACGCTATTAAGATGGTCGTATTTATCAGGAAACCAAAGGGCATAAGAAAAAACAATAGCGCCAAAAATCACAATACCACCAATGGTTGGTACACTTCGGTGATGAATTTTTCTGTGCTCCGATGGCTCATCAACTAAGTGTTTTAGTTTAGCCACCTTTATTAAGGAGGGCATAGAAATTAACACAACAAACAATGCTGTAATAAATCCTGCAAAAAGTATTAATTCTCCGTTAGCGCCCATCAAAAATCAAAATAGTGGTTGTTAATATTTGTTCTAAATCCTGCGTAATAAAACACCGTATTATTAAATGTGCTTTCGGTAGCGTATACCCTATTCATTACACCAAAACTAAAATACATATTGGTTTTTACATTTAAACGATACCCTAGTTGAAAGTCTTGAATATTTAACGTGTTTGTATGTAAATAATCTGCAGTAGAATTTTGTACTATCGGGTTAAAAATATTTGCGCCCAAATACGCTTCTCCCTTTTCTTTTTGAAAAGCCGTTATGATTTTTCCTTGTGCAAAAAACTTGTTTTTTCTGTAATGAATAATTGCTAAAAACTCATTGAACCATGCACCATACGGATGCGCTAGCTCTTGTGCGTAATGAGAATAACTTTGTCTGTTAAAATCACTTGCATACATGTTTTCTCTTGCCGAGTTATATTCCAATTGAAGATATAATCCTTCTACCTTGAACGGAGAAAATGTTTTCATTCCTACCTGATGTGCATATTTATTAGATGCAATATCATCAACGGCAAATTGGCTATAAATCTGAATTTTGTTGCTTAGTTTGTAAAATAAATTTGCGCCTATAAGGCCATTGTTTATGCTATTAAGACCATTTACTAATGTTTTAAAACTATACACCGGAACGTACGCAGAATAATGAATTGGTTGCGTTCCTAAAGTATCTTTAAAGATGTTATAAATACCTGATTCAAATAAACCAATTTCTAGCATAGACGTGGGTTTGTATGATATATAATTAAACGAAGCCGCTTTAGGAATAAAATAGGCTTCAGGAGTTGATGCTATTGGTAATCTTTCAAGTGATGATAAACGTGCTAACCAGAATGAATATCTCAATTTATCATTAAAAAAAGAATGCGTTGCTTTTATAAACGGATAGTTAAACGCATTGTCTGAAAGCAGTACAGAGCGGTAGCCATTACCAATAAAAATTTTGTCATGGCCAAGTAATATGTTTAGTTTAGTGTTTGGGGTAAAGGAAACATACGCTGTAGAAAATGCAAAATCGTACGCTGCACCACTGCGTTTAAATCTTCCTGCGCCAGGGTAGACGCCTCTTGCAGTAACTCTCTCCCAATAGTCTGGTCCCTTTATTTGATTTTCGTAAAAGGATGTTGAGAAAGAAATTGTTTTACCTAAATCTCCCTGAACCAAAGCGCCTCTTGTGTTTACTATTCGTAAGGGTGTATCTCCTCGATAGTCATTTCCAAACTGAAAATCGAATAAAATATCAGCAGAAACAAAGTAGTTTGTGTCTTGAAATTTCAAAAAATGTTCTGCGTTCAATTTTTCTGAAATCCAATAATATTGCTTTGAGCTATCAATAAAAACTTTTTTAGCTCTTTGCATATTAGGGTCTGACTCCAAGTAAGGACGCATTGAAAGATGTGCATTATTTTCAGGACTTCTAACTATATCTTGTATGCGATAATCTAACTGATAGTGTAGAGGAAAATACTTTTGCTGAGCGCTTATTTTAGTAAGCACTAAGACAAAAATTACAAGCGATATAATTATGTTTTTATTCAACTTTAGCAAATATGTTGCTTGCAATTAATTCTTTATAAACCTGCTCAATTCCTTGGCGTAATTCTATAGTGTGTTTCCACCCCAATGCATGAATTTTTGTAACATCTAAAAGTTTACGTGGTGTACCATCTGGTTTGTCGGTATTAAACTTAAGTTCTCCTTTAAATTCAATAATTTCTTTAACTAGCTCCGCTAATTCTTTTATGCTTAAATCTACACCTGTACCAATATTTACAATTTGTTTATCGTTGTAGTTCAACATTAAAAATAAACATGCTTTTGCTAAATCATCAACGTGTAAAAACTCACGTTTGGGTGAGCCAGTGCCCCATACTTCAACAGTTGGTTGGTTTGCTTCTTTCGCTTCATGAAACTTTCGAATAAGCGCTGGCAACACGTGTGAATTTTGCAAATCGTAGTTGTCGTTTGGTCCGTACAAATTGGTTGGCATTGCAGAAATAAAATTACATCCGTATTGGTCGCGATACGCTTCACAGAGTTTAATTCCTGCAATTTTTGCAATGGCATAAGGTTCGTTTGAATGTTCTAAATAGCCCGACAAAAGATAGTCTTCTTTTAATGGCTGTGGTGCCATTTTTGGATAAATACATGACGAACCCAAGAACAATAATTTAGTGACATTATTTTGGTAAGATGCATGAATGATGTTTGACTCCATCATTAAATTATCATAGATAAATTCTGCTCTGTATGCATTGTTGGCATGAATACCACCCACTCTTGCAGCAGCTAAAAAAACATATTCGGGTTTTTCTTTAGCAAAAAAATCGTTTACAGCTTGTTGGTTGCGCAGGTCTAACTCTGATGAAGTTTTTACAACAATATTTGTATATCCTTCTTTTTGTAACAAACGATGAATGGCAGAACCCACCATGCCTCTATGGCCTGAAATATATATTTTACTTTCTTTATTCATAGTAATTCATCACCTTGTGTCCGCCTTCAAGTAAATACTTATCGCGCTTAAATAATTCCACATCAGCATTCACCATTTCTTTTACTAAAGCTTCAAAAGATGTTTTGTGTTTCCAGCCAAGTTCTTTGTGTGCCTTAGCAGGGTTTCCAATTAGCAATTCAACTTCTGTTGGACGAAAATAATTTGGATCTACTTCCACTAAGATGTTCCCATTTGCTTTGTTATACCCTTTTTCATTAACGCCCTCTCCTTTCCACTCAACACTAATTCCTACTTCCGAAAAAGCAATTTCAACAAATTCTTTTACAGTATGGGCCTCTCCTGTTGCTAAAACAAAATCATCTGCGATAGGGTGCTGCATCATTTGCCACATACCTTCTACATAATCTTTAGCATGGCCCCAATCACGGGTAGCATCTAGGTTTCCTAAAAATATTTTTTCTTGAAGTCCTAATGAAATTTTAGCTACCGCACGGGTGATTTTTCGTGTTACAAACGTCTCACCTCTTACTGGGCTTTCGTGATTAAATAAGATTCCGTTACATGCAAAAATATTGTAGGCCTCACGATAGTTTTTTGTAATCCAATAGGCATATAACTTTGCCACACCATATGGGCTGCGTGGATAAAATGGTGTAGTTTCGCTTTGAGGAACTTCTTGCACCAAGCCGTATAATTCTGAAGTAGATGCCTGATAAAATTTTGTTTTATTTTCTAATTTCAATATGCGAATGGCTTCTAAAATTCTCAACGCACCAATAGCATCTGCATTAGCAGTATATTCAGGTGTTTCAAAAGAAACCTTTACATGAGATTGTGCTGCTAAATTGTAAATTTCATCTGGCTGAACTTCTTGAATAATGCGAATTAAATTAGTAGAGTCTGTTAAATCACCATAGTGTAATTTAAACTTCACATTTTTTTCGTGAAGGTCTTGATATAGGTGGTCTATTCTGTCTGTATTAAACATGGATGATCTACGTTTTATTCCGTGAACATCATATCCCTTTTTAATTAAAAATTCGGCTAAATAGGCGCCATCTTGACCCGTTACGCCTGTTATAAGAGCTACTTTACTCATGTATATTTATTTTACCAAAAACCAATTGTTTGTTAGGTTTTCGCGGTTGTACGTCATTTCTTTTTTGGTTGTCCAATCAATAAATTGTTTGCCTGCAAATTTAGCTATGGCATGTCCAGCGGCTGTATCCCATTCCATGGTTGGCGCAAAGCGTGGGTATTCATCAGCTGCTCCTTCGGCCACTAAACATATTTTTAAAGAACTTCCCATCGATACCATTTCAATTTCTCCGTGTTCTGTTTTTAGTGAAGCAATGTATTCTTCCGTTTCGGGGCTCATGTGCGAACGGCTTCCTACTACTCTGTAAACAGATTTTTCTTTAGGGCTTTCTTCTGTTTGTTCTTCTTCGTTATCTACAATTTTCCCTGAGCCCAAAGTTTCACAACCCCAATAAGTAATTCCTTTTACTGGTACATGTATGACGCCTAAAATAGGCAATCCGTTGCGTACAAGCGCAATGTTTACCGTAAATTCTCCATTACGTTTTATAAATTCTTTGGTGCCATCTAGTGGGTCAACAATCCAAAGTTCGTCCCAATTTTTTCTTTCGGAGTAAGGAATTTCAGCTCCTTCTTCGCTTAAAATAGGGATATTGGTGATGGTCAAATGTTCCACGATAACATCATGCGAACGCTTGTCTGCAATGGTTAATGGAGAGTTGTCTGATTTCATCTCGACATTAAAATCTGCCGATTGGTACACTTCTAAAATGGCTCTGCCTGCTTCTTCTGCGGCTTCAATTACAAAATCTAATAGTACGTTATAGTCGGTAATTTTTATCACTTAATTTAAAATGGTTTTATGTTTGAATTTAACTCAGATAAACGTTTTACAACATTAGATAACAAGCTACTTGCGCCTATTCTAAAGGTCGAATTTTGCATATAATCTTCGCCCATAAAATGCTCTGCAATGACCATGTACGATGAAGCATCATCAATAGTAGTAATACCTCCAGATGGTTTCATCCCAATTGTAGTTCGATTTTCTAGTTTATGGTTGGCAATGCCTTGCATCATGGTGTAGTGGGCGAGTAATGTTGCTCCTGTTTTTGCTTTACCTGTTGATGTTTTAATAAAATCTGCACCATTAGCAATAGCTATTTTACTGGCTTGTGCAATGCGTTCTGTTGTTTCCAACTCACCACTTTCTATAATGGTTTTAAGGATGCACGATTGCGCTGCTTTTCTAAGTTGCGTCAACTCATGTTCTACTTCCAGCACATTGTTTTCTATGAGTTTGCCTCTTGAAATTACAATATCAATTTCATCGGCACCGCTATCTATACAGTAATTTACCTCTGCTACTTTAACAGAAATATGTGTTTGCCCTGATGGAAACGCAGCTGCTACCGATGCAACTTTAACAGGATAACCATGCAGTTCTTTTTTTACGGTTTCAATAAAATTTGGATAAACACAAATGGCTGCAACCGTATGGCCACATTGGTCGAAAAGGGTTTTTGCTTTTGCACACATCTCTTTCACTTTTTGGTGTGTGTCGGTGCCCTCAAGGGTGGTGTAATCGATAAACGATAGCAAACGGTAGTGCCAATTGAGGTTGCGTTGGTCTACGCGTTGGTCTAAAATGTTTTGTATTATAGAACTGGTATTCTCCACGGTGCTGCTATGTGTGCACGAATTTACGTCTTTTTATTGCGCTTTCCTAAAATGCAGCTATTTTTGAGGAATGAATACGCCCAAAAATATATTTCCAGAAAAAGATTTTTTGGTTTCTCAAGAAGAAAAATCTAAAAAACTAAAACAACAACCTAAGGTAATTTGGCTTACGGGTTTGTCGGGTTCAGGAAAAAGCACCGTTGCGAAACATCTAGAAAAACTATTGTTCGACAAGGGTTTTAGCACCTGCATTTTAGATGGAGATAACATTAGAAGCGGTTTAAATAATAATCTTTCATTCTCGGAAGAAGACCGCTTAGAAAACATTAGACGCATTGCCGAAGTAGCAAAATTATTTACTGATAACGGCCTAATTTGTATTTGTGCTTTTGTAAGCCCTACCAAAGAAATTCGCCAATTAGCAAAAAATATCATCACCCCCGAACGTTATATTGAAGTGTTCATCAACACACCCATTGATGTATGCGAAGAGCGCGATGTAAAAGGATTGTATGCGAAAGCACGCAAGGGTGAAGTAAAAGATTTTACGGGCATTTCTGCTCCTTTTGATGCTCCTGAATTGAACACGATTTCAATTACAACCAGTAAAACGCCAATGGAGAGTGCGCAAGAGTTGTTTAGTCTGATATTATCTAAAATTCAATTATAAAAAAAGGCATCAACACGATGCCTTTTAATTATTTGAAAAAATAATAAAGTTATTTAAGTGTAAAGTTTACTGGAATTGTAAAGTAAGAACGCACTACTTTTCCGTTGTTTTGAGCTGGCGCCCATTTTTTCATGTTTTTAATTACACGTAATGCTTCCTTTTCTAAACTTGGATGTGTTTTTCCTGCGTTAAGTACGGTGGCATCTCCGATAGTACCGTCTTTTTCAACTACAAACTTTACGAATACTTTACCTTGTATGCCGTTGTCTTTAGCAATAGCAGGGTATTGCATTTCTTTACCCAACCACTTATATAATTCTGCCATACCTCCTGGGTATTCTGCTTGTTGACCAACAAATTCAAAAATCTCTTCAACCACAGGGGCTTTCTCTTCTTCTACAAAAACTACATCGGTATTTTCTGTTTCTTTATCAAGATTTATTTCCGTTTCTTGAATTTTATCATCATCAACCACTTTGATGTTATCAATTGCAGCTGGTGGCGGTGGTGGCGGTGGTGGTGGCGGTGTTGATAGTACAATTTGTTCTATCTTTTCTTCTTCTAATGCGTCAGCCATTTTACCTTTAAGCGATGCTTTACCAGAGGTAAGTGAATAGTACTCAAAAGCGGCTACAACTATAGCTAAAGAAACGCATAAGCCCACAAGCATTACTGCCATGCGTTGCTTATCAATGTTTGATGATTCGTTTTTCTTGTTTTCCATAATGTTATGGGTTTATGGTGTAAAAATAATTAATTTTTTATTACCGTTTGTACTAAGATGCTTGCATTATTGTATTTCCATAAATTATTCGATAAATAATCCAACCAAATATACTGCCAGCTGTGTTGGCTGCCATGTCTGCCCATTCTCCATATCTGCCATCTATAGTTTGCATTTGCATATATTCTAAAGCTATTCCATACAAAACAGATAGTGCAATACCAATGGGTGTAGCATAATAACGCAAAGACTTTAATGTATATTGCCTTTTTATGGCAACTATTAAAAATAATGCTTGTGCGGCAAATACGGCAAAGTGTAAAAACTTATCTATGCTAAATATATCCCACAAAGAAAAAGACCCTGTGTTTTGTGGAGGCAAACCACATAACAATAAAATAAAAAATGCCCAGCCAAAACTGGGCAAAAGTCTTGCAAATAGCATTTATTAAATTACGAAATTAATGCTTTGTAAGCTTCAGCAGATAGTAATCCGTCAAGTTCTGATGGGTTGCTAATTTTTAATTTTATCATCCAACCAGCACCATAAGGGTCTTGATTTACTGACTCTGGGCTATCGGCTAAGTTTTCGTTTAGTTCTAATACTTCTCCAGAAATTGGCATGAATAAGTCTGAAACAGTTTTAACGGCTTCTACAGTTCCGAAAACTTCTTCGGCATTTAATGATTCGCCAATGGTTTCAATTTCTACATAAACAATGTCGCCCAATTCGCCTTGAGCAAAATCGGTAATTCCAACAGTGGCAACATCGCCATCTACTTTAATCCATTCGTGGTCTTTAGTGTACTTTAAATTTGAAGGTATGTTCATGATACGGTTTTGTTTGCCCCAAAAGTAAGGAAAAATGAATAATGAAAAGTGAAAAATGAATACTGAAAAATAAAAAGCTGATTTATTGTAGTTGGAAACGCACAGCAATACCTGAACTAACACGTGATGTTCTGAAAGAAGTGTTGATTACAGGGTCGTTGATGTTGTGGTCGTAATAATATCTCAGGGTTAAATTAGGGCCAATTTGGTAGTCGGCTGTGATTTTAATTGACACTACTTTCTGACCTGCCGTTGCTTGATTTTGTCCTTCAACAATTTTACGAATAATGGTTTCATTGTTTCTATAACTCACATCTGCTCGCAAGTTAAGATTACTCACAGGATTTTTTCCGCCAATTTTTATGGGTAATTCTACATCTTCAAAACGATATCCAGCCCCTACCACTATTTCTTTTCCAGTAACTTCGGTAATTTGGCTATTTATTAAACTTAATGAGAGATTACGGTCTCTCTTAATTTCAAATTTCACCAGCAAGCTATTGGTTAGTGTAGCGTCAACGCCAATAAGGGGGCTAATTTGCTCAACTAAAGTAACTGAAGCAATTTGTTTGGTTGAAATAAAATTTCCATTAAGATCTTTAGCAGAAAGACCTCCGTTGGCTTCACGCGCTTCAAGGTTTGTTGTGTAGCTGGCAATAGCAAACGTAGAACGATAAGCGTGGCTAAAAGCAATATTTTTAAATATCTTTTTTAAGCTTTCTATTTTTGATAGTCCATCAAAAGTTATTCTCCAGTTGGGTAGTGGTAATAAATTAAACGGATTTACACTTTCTGTTGATGGTGATTTTCCTAAATAGGTTGACATAAACGACCCTAATAGTACCTCTTGACTTGACTCTCCATAGCCCTCGCTATAGCCGTTTGAGTTAGCAGATGAATTAGGATTTTCTTCCGCAAGAATTCTAGATACTTCTGTTCTACTTTCTCTTAAATCGTTAAATAATTTTGATTCAAAACCTGGAAGGTTTGAATAGAATGCGGTTCTCCATGAAATAACGGATGTGCTGTAAGTTCCGTTTACAATATAATCGTAAGGATTGTAAGTTACAGAGCCATCTGCGTTTTCTATTACTGAGAAATTTTGCGTTAAGTTTTCTGATAAGTTTTGTTCGGCATTAAGTTCAATTCTAAATCCATTAAACGGTTCAATTGTAGCGCGTGCATTAAATGCTTTTCTATGATTGGTGGTGTATTGTGAGTTTAATTGCTCACTGAATTTCTGATTAATAAACCAATTATTTTGTGCTACATAAGTAGGGAATATATTGTCTGTTTCTCTTCCTAAAATATCTCTTTGCTGAAAGCCCCCCGCCACAAAATTTATCCCAGGCGCAAAGTTATTAAACGAGCTCATGCCTAAATAATCGTTCAAAGGTTTAAACCCTGGCAATAAAATTCCATCGTTAGAAGTAAATGTTACCGATGCTGTTTTTATCATCATAAGCACTCTAACAGATTGTTCAAGAATGTTAAAATCAATTTTATCCTTTTTGTCCGCAGAATCCTTTGGTTGCTGAGGTTTACCACCAGCTGCTGGACCACCTTTTATCCCCGCTTTACCCTTAGATGTTCCAGAATATTTTGAATTTATATTTTTTAGATATGGTATTTTATTATAAAGCGTGATAAAGTTTAATTGTGCGTTTAAGCTTACGTTTCTAGAGTTTTGAATGGTGTTTCCTAATGAGTCTTGCGATAGTGGTGCGCGCATCCAATTGTAAGACATAGAATAGCGAGAAGTAACCGTAATCCAATCGGTAAGTGGAAATTTATTTAATGGTAAATTATAATTGATGTTGGCAGTGTGTCCGTAGTTTAAATTTTCACCAAAATCTCGAATACTTTCTTGAACTAAAGGATCGTTAAACAATTCACCTTTTTCAATTTTTCCTTCCGATTCTTTAATAAATGCCATATTGTTTGCGCTAAAATCAAACATAAGCGATTTGGTTAAATCATACTTTAAATTGTAGGTTCTGTTCCAATTGAATGTTTTAAAATAAAGTGGTGCTATTTCAGCTCCAAAGTTGGCTCGTATTTCACTTTCGCTGTATTGGCGAGATAATGAGGAGTTATGAGAAAATGATTTTGGCCCCAGATAAACATTGAAATCTTTGATTAATGCAAGCCATTTTGATTTTGATACAAACTTAATATTTTCAAAAGGTGACCATAGCTTAGGGCGTCCGCTGTACATGTAATTTACGCCTCCTTGCTGCATCAATTTTATGTCTGATTTAAAGTTTTGATTGCGCTTAAATAATTCTGACTCTGCGTATGACAAAGAGAAGTTTCTAATGTTCCAAGGGCGAGGATTGGATTGAGATTTTCCGAATGTTGGATTTAACGAAATGTTTGCCAAACTAAAATTACGTCTTTCAGTAAAATCTTGTGCAAATTCTCTTCGTTCTTTTTGCTCTTCAGGGTTTAATGCTGCTAACGATTGGTTAAATTCAATATCGGGGTTTAATGGGTCGAACATGGGGTCAATTACCGCTCTTGAATAACCCAAATATAATGGCAATTGAACACCTAGTTTTTTACCAAAAAATTGCCCCATTTGTAATGTGGTTGATGCCTCAAATTGTTTCCGTGTTTCTCTTTGGCGTTCGCTTAATTTTTGCTCTATGCTACCAAAGCCAGGTGTGCTATAACTTCCTGTAAGTGCAACGTTACCAAAGTCAGCTAAGTTGGCGTTAATTCTACCTTGTGTTGCCCATCCACCAAAATCATCAAAGTCTGTTAAACGTAATTCGTTTACCCATATTTCGGCACATTTTTCAAAGCCATCGTCTTTCCAAATATTTTCTTTACCACCTTTTTTAGGGTTGCGAATACCTATCATAATAACTTTTAATCCTTGTAGGTTAGGATTTCCAATTACGTGAATCAGCCGCGTTGGGTCGTTGTTATCTGGTTCAGAATATTTTTTTAATTCAGAGACACCTTTAGCTGTTCGGTTGTTTTTTACAGCTCGTAATAAGTCTAAATCTATTACCATGTCGTTTTCAAGAGGCCACACTTGTCTATCAGATTTTGCCGTCCATGGAGAAACTTTTATAGGCATTTCGTATTCGTAGTAGTTGTTTTCAAAGTCTGAGCCAAGTCTTACGAAAACAGTTAGGTCGTTGTCATTTAAAATATTCTCTACATCCACTTGTTCTGCGTGCACATACATTTTAATTTTTTTGTAGGATAATAAATCGAAACTTATGTTTCTGAATGCTGCACGAGCATCTCCATCTTGAAGTTTACACACATTTAGCGCTAAAGACTGCTCGTTTAATTGCACCAAATTTTGTGACTGTGTGTTTTGCTCTCTTTGAATTTCTGGAGGAACAACATAACCTATTGGAACTTTATTGGAATTTTCTTCAATGTTCACTGCTCCAATATCAAAACTTGTGTTGAAGTTATTGTCTGTTGCAATGCCTTCTGTGTTTGCTTCTAAGGAATTTTCATAGCGTCTCCACTCTCCTCTAATAAGCTCTAAACGCGCAAAACGAAGGGTAACTTCTTCATTAAACTCTTTCAAAAACATTCGAACAAAACGAATAGAACGAAAGTCTTGAATGCCATTAATAATTTCTTTGTTTAATCCTCTTAATGGAATTTTAAATTGATACCAATTTACTTCTTTATCCGTTACAGGATCTCTTGAAGTAACCATATCGGTAATGAAATTTCTCCCAACAACCATAGATTGTGGGCGCATATCAATTTTATACTGAAAGTAACTTTCAGATTCGTTCAAGTTATTGTCTTGGTTGATGTCTTCAATGTCTGGTGTTTGTCTGGCTGTTGTAGGATAGCCATCATTGTTTAATTGCGCAGAAAACTCATTGGTTGGAGAATTTCCTTGAGGGTTGTTGTATAATTTGTAACGCTGAATTACATCTAACTCTTGCTCGTCATAACGGTCATCTCTAAAATAGTTATAGTTGTCGTTAGCGGGGTCTGCAAGTATGGCATTTTTTGCTGCTGTAGTAAGTCCAGAAGACTCTACCCATTGAACAAAATCTGAAAAAAACAGTTTTTCGTTGGCATCTGTTAGTCCATCATAACCTGCGTCTTGGTTGATTCTTGTAGTAGGGTCACTATCGAAAGCGTTTACAACTGCTTGTGATGTAGGTACCCATCCCCATGCTGTTTCTTTTAGTTTTTCTGAATCAAAACTTCCATCCGATGTAAGTCCGTTTTCAAAAGATTTCGCGCCATCGTTTAAGATGTCTTCAGAAATATTTCCTAAGTTAAAATACAATGATCCTCCCGTTAAATTTTTAGAATCTTCGTTAGAACCACCAACTGTTTCGGCAAATGGGTCCATTACCCAAAACTGTATAAATTCAATGTTGGCCGCTTCAAAATCATTAGTAGAAAGAGAGCGCATAATTCCTGCCCATCTAGAGTCGGGGTTGTTTAATTTTCCCTCATTATTTAATCCAGCACTAAAAGATGTGGGTGCAGTGTCGAAGTTATAAGCACCTCTTTCATTAGGAAAGTAGGTAATATCAAGCACAGCTATATTTGGTGGAGTTCCATTTGGAAGTTCTCTATTTGGGAAAACTTCTTCTACTAACACTTCTCGCATACGGTGGTCGTTTTGTGCTTCGCTACCCGACCAATGGCTTGGGGTTAAATTATTGTTTCTAAAAAATAATGGGTCAATAGTGTACCAAGAAATTTGTGCTCGGTTGTATCCTGAACTTCTGTTGTTTTTAAATGCTGCTTCTGGAAATAAATTTGGTTGCCCTTGAGGTACGCTTGCTAAAGACCACTGAAATGATGAACGAATATCTATTGCTGATTGACTGGCTTCAAAATCATCTATATATGAAAGCCCTTGTATCATTCTGTTTTGGCCAGGAATTAGGTGAGCATATTCACCGCTAAACTGCAAAAATGATTTTTCTTTGGTTGATATAACAGGAAGTTTATCTACCAATTTTGTAAGTAATGGTAGTTCAGTTTTGTAATTGGCATTGAAACCAAAAATTGTGTTGCGAATGGGCTCGTCTCCTAAATTTACTTTTTGCGTTAGAGGACGTTCATTTAGATTTAAAAGGGTTGCTCCAACATTTATATCTCTACTTAATTTATAATCTACATGTGTACCTAATAGAGTTTTGGTGCGCACATTAAATAGAGAATTTGTTTCTACTGAAATACGAATTGGTGTTCCAGAATTTAAGATGCTTTCATTAAGAATTTTTACTCTACCAAAATTGTAATCAACTGTATAATCAGAACCCTCTACAAGTGTTGCTCCACCTGCCGTTACTACTACCGAACCTTTCGGAATATTAAACGCATTTAAAGCAATTTCTGAACTTGATGATGATTGATAAATCCCTTTAATTTTAAATCGATTTAACTCTGGAAATTGCTGCGCCCTTATGCGAGTACTATCATAGAGTTGAGGATAGGCAATGGTGCTGACAATATTACTGGGCACTCCTTTACTTTCCAATTCTCGTTTTAAATGGCTGCCAAAGGGTTCAATTGTAGTAAAATAAATTCTACCGTTTTGAGGGTTTATCGTTCCTCCGCCTATCATTTTATTTTCTTGTAACGATACTGGAACGAAATCGAATACCCCGTCTTTAACAGTAGCTTGTTGTTGATTCAAGCGGTCTAATCCAACCAATTGTATTAGCGGTATGGTATCAACTTGTGGTTGTGGTATGATGTTTACATCTACACTTTTTTTAGGATTGTTGTACCAAACATTTAATCTAAAATCGGTTGGAGAAATTTGAAACGCACCTAATGAATAAACGTTTTTCATCATCAAATCCCATAATTTATTTTTTGGATTGATGAGGGTTGGTCGTAATAACTTTAAATACAACGCTTCTTTTCCTTGAATACCATCTGTTGAAAATTCTCCAACTTGATACACTTTACCCCTGTAAGTATATTGGTAAGCTACTGCTAAAACTTCATCGTTGTTTAATGATTGGTTCAATGAGATAAATCCTAATTGTGCATTGTACGTAAACTCTTGCGATTTTAGCATACGTGCATTTTCCAATTTTTCGTAATCTATGGCTTGAATAAACGAACCATAAGGTGTATTGTCTAATTGTTGAGGGGCATTGCTAAAGCTCCTTATTGTAGCACTGTTTTTAAGATAGTCATACAAGCGGTTTCCATCGTTATCAGGAATTGAATCGCCCACAGAACTATAGTTTAAATTTACAGGTCCGTAAAGGGATGTGTTTTGTATGTTGCCTCTTTTTGGTTCACCCAAATCTGTAAATGCTAAAATATTTCTAGTGTCTTCCGTTTGAAAATTTCTGTTGGTTATCCAAACTTCAATTCTGGTAATTTGCACCCCCGAACGAATGATGGGAAGGGTTTGGTTGGCGTAATCATAATTATCAAAATGGTATAAGTTCAAAAAGTAGTGCTTATTGGCTTCGTAGCTATCTGCACTCAATTCAAATTCTGTTAGTTGGGCACCGCCCGAAACCTCAATTTCTTTACGTTCTCCTTGTTGTTGAGAAAATATTGATGTAATGGTAGTTCTTCCAAATTTTAATCCTGTTTTAACCCCAAACAACGTTTGACTACCAGTAATAAGAGAACTATTAAGCGGTAGACTTACGTTACCTGCTTCTATGGTTTGAATGATGTCGTCTTCACCACCTTCATACGCCAATTTAATTTGGTTTTCAAAATTGAAAGTAGATTGCGTGTTGTAAGAAATTTGTGTGCGTAGCTTATCTCCAATAGCGCCTAAAACATTTAACTGTATTTGTTCATCAAAATCAAACGTTGTTAATCGTCTTTGCTTTTCAGGAATAGCTGGGTTTTCTGTATAGTTAGACTTTACTCCAAACCTCAGCTCGGCAGATCCACTTGGGCGAATATCGATAATATTACTTCCAAATATTTGACGGAACTTTCCTCCACCAACATTTAAAGCGGGGACTTGACTTGTTGCTTGATTGTTTACTTCATCTGCTTTTTTAGCCCAATACTCTTTTAAGGCCATATCCAACTGCCAATTTCTAAACTCCTCTGCCGTCATGTAAGATGGCGGACGATAATTTAGAGAATCACCAATGGTTTTAGTAAAAATATATTTGCCTGAAATAGGGTCGTAATAAATGCCAGATTTAATGTTTAGTGGATCGTTAAAATTAATAACTCCTCCACTTGATTGTGTTGGGTCATTGGTTTCTGTGATAGGATAAACTAGTTCAATTTCGGGAGAATCCACCATTACCTTTCCCGTTGAAACAGGAGCATTAAAATAAGGCAAACGAGGTACTCCCTTGGCGAACGAAAACCACGCCAAAGCCAAAACAGAGACAGTGCCTACGCCTCTTAATATGTACTTATTTAATAAAGACAAAGTAAAGTTTCTACATACTCTTCAACGCGGTTTTAATGAGCTCATCAACTCCAACTTGTGGGTTAGTAGCGATGATTTTGCTTAGCGCCTTTTCAGACCTCATGCGGTCGAACCCTAAAACCAGCAAGGCACTTAACGCTTCTTTTTC
>CAYVVI010000018.1:0-18825 GCA_964455265.1 uncultured Flavobacteriales bacterium
ACGTTAAAGCTTCCGTATTACAAGATTTAAAATTAGAAAGACGAAGAAATATTTACAATAGTTCCTTTCTATAACAAACATTTACTAAAATCAAAAATTAAAATTTAGTGCTTAAAGCATCGTTTAAAAAATATCAACTGCATTTTAAAACCCCAAGCGGCACATCGCGTGGGGTTTTATCGTTTAAAGAATCGTGGTTTGTGTTTGTGTATAACGCAGAACAACCTGAAGTTACAGGCATTGGTGAATGCGGTTTGCTAAAAGGTTTAAGTTGTGATGATGTAGAAAATTACGAAGATATTTTACAACAAGCGTGTGATAATATCAATACCATTTCTTTAAAAGAGTATGCCAACTACCCCTCCATTCGTTTTGGTGTGGAAATGGCATTGCTCGATTTGAAAACTAAAGCCACAAAACAATTATTCGATACGCCATTTACGCAAGGCAAAGCACCTATAAAAATAAACGGATTGATTTGGATGGGCACAAAAGAGCAGATGTTTTCGCAAATTGAAAGCAAGATAAAACAAGGGTTTAAATGCGTAAAATTAAAAATTGGTGCCATTGATTTTGAAGAAGAACTTTCGCTGTTAAAATACATTCGTACACACTTTAGTAAAGACGATATTGAATTGCGTGTAGATGCTAACGGTGCGTTTTCTGTAAATGATTGCTTAGAAAAATTAGAGCGTTTATCAGCGTTTGGTATACATTCTATAGAGCAGCCCATTAAAGCACAACAATGGGAAGCGATGGCTAACCTTTGCCAAACAACGCCTTTACCCATTGCCTTAGATGAAGAACTGATTGGTGTGCATGACTTATCTGAAAGAGAAAACTTGCTCGACACCATCAAACCACAATATATTATTTTAAAACCAAGTTTGGTGGGTGGGTTTGCCGCTACGCAACAATGGATTTCACTTGCAGAACAGCGCAACATTCCTTGGTGGATTACTTCTGCATTAGAATCGAACATTGGGCTGAGTGCCATTGCGCAATTTACAAGTACGCTCAATAGTAGCATGTATCAAGGATTAGGAACAGGTCAACTTTACACCAATAATTTTGATTGCCCATTAGAATTGCAAGGTGAACATTTATGGTACAATCCATCTAAGGCATGGAATTTAAGTCTTCTGAATGAGTGATTACAAAACATACACTACGCTTACGCTAAACGGCATTACGCCTTCGGGTGATGAACTCCATGCATTTTGTATGGAACAGTTAAGTCAACAAATCGAAGAGTGGCAAAAAAATATTTTCACGTTTATTTTAGAGTGGCTCAACGACAAGGACTTCATCATTGCACAAACATCAGGAAGTACGGGCAAACCAAAAGAAATACATCTACTCAAAAACACCCTTGTTGAAAGCGCTAAAAACACCTGCACATTTTTTAATTTGACCAACGAAAGCAAAGCACTGTTGTGTATTCCTACAGAATTTATTGGCGGTAAAATGATGTTGGTGCGTGGCTTTGTGTCGGGAATGGATGTACAAACCATTAAACCAAGTTCTTCACCATTAGAAAATATAAATTCATGCTTTCACTTTGTGGCGCTTACGCCTCAACAAGCCATGAAATCGAGCAGAGAAGCGTTGGAATATTTTGCACACGTTATCATAGGAGGTGGTGAAGTCAACACAGCTTTAGAAAACAAATTGCGTGATATAAAATGCAACAGCTACTCAACCTATGGCATGACGGAAACCGCTTCGCATGTGGCTTTGAAGCATATTGGTAAGCAAGAGTATTTTGAAGCATTGCCCAACATTACGTTTACGAAAGATGAACGCAACTGCTTAGTAATAGATGCGCCCCAACTCTTAAAAAATTCGTTAGCAACCAATGATGTAGTTGAATTGCTCTCGCCTACACAATTTATTTGGAAAGGACGTTTTGATAACGTGATTAATTCAGGAGGCATAAAAATTTACCCCGAAGAAGTAGAGAAAAAATTAGAGCCGTTCATCAGCCAACGCTTTTTTATTGGCAAACTACCCGATAATGTGCTAGGCGAAAAAGTAGTATTGGTAATAGAATGCGAACATGAACTTAACATTGATTTCTCTAAAACTACACTAACACCTTACGAAAAACCAAAGCAAATACTTTACACCCCTAAGTTTATTGAAACGGAAAGTGGAAAGGTGAAAAGAGAATTCTCTCCCTCTTAGAGGGAGACACAGAGGGAGGAAAGAATCTTTAACCTCCTCCTCCACTTCGACAAGCTCAGTGACCGAAGGGGGATAATAATGGAATTGTTTTTTTATATTTGACGAAGATTTATAACATATCTCAATCGCAATTAGTTAACTTAATTTTGTTTTATGAGTAACCAAGAAATAAAAGAAATCGCAATTAAAGATTTAAATCTTTGGACTGAAAACCCTAGGGATCCAATTGAAACAGAAGCCAATGATATTGAAATAATCAATAGAGCTTTATCTGAAAGTAAAAATAAATGGAATCTCCAAAAATTAATCCAAGAAATGGGAGAACACTATGATTTTAGTGAACTTCCGACCGTTGTTAAGATTAAAGGAAAATACGTTGTTTATGATGGAAATAGAAGAATTGCAATATTAAAGTACTTACAGGATGAAGATTTACAGAAAAAAGTTAATACCTCTTTGTATTTTAATGAAAACCCAACAGAATTTCTTAATTTAAAAACAATCCCTTGCAATGTTTGTAATCTTGAAACTGCTCTTAAAAATGTTGAAAGAAAACATACAAACAATGGAGATTGGGGCAGGCTGGAAAGAGATTATTTTATCTTAAAACATTTAAATAAAGGTAAAACTCATTTTATTGCGCTAGACGAACAAACAGCTATTATTACAAATAATCCTAAAATGAATAAACGTTTTGTTAAGGATGAAATGTTAACATTAGAAAATTTAGCAGAAATTGGTTTATCTTTTGAAAAAAATAAGTTTGTATCTAATTACAGTAAAAAAACTTCTAGTAAGATTCTAAATTCTATTGTTGTGCTTGTAGAAGAAAATATAGTCAGTACAAGAAATTATAGAGGGGAGTTAAAAAAACCATTAATAAAGAAATTTCCTGAACTAAAATCAATTATAAAACCCTTTGACTCTTCTAAAAAAACCTATAAATTGACTTATGGAAATGAGGTAATAAAAACAAAAAAGAACAAACCAAGGACAAAAAAGACACCCGCTTCAAATGGTTATGAAGAGCTCTTTGGAAAGGATAGAGCTTTAAGGTCTGGTAAAGTGAATGATCTTTATTTAGCTATAACTAAAATTTATGAGAAAAATGAAAACGATCCTACTATACTCCCTATTATAGGAATGTCTTTACGGTTAATTACAGAAGTTGCTGCGAGGGTATATTATTCTGATAAAAAAGATCACAACACTGCAAATCAAGATAAACTATATAAAGCCTTCCTTAAAAAGGCAAAAACCGACATGCACCTAAGTTCAGAAAAGTCAAATTTTTTATCCCTCACTGGCTCTTGGCTTGATAATAAAAATAATATGGAAGCCCTTTTGGCAAAATATGCCCATGGAAATGTTATATCGTCCAAAAGTGATATCATTGAAAGTTCCAAAATTATAGGAGATGTATTAGAATTTTATTTTAAGAAAGGATAAATGCACTACTCACCACTAAGATATCCAGGCGGGAAAAATAAACTTTCTGCTTTTATTGCCAAAGTTTGTGTTGACAATAAAATAAATGGGCATTATGTAGAACCATATGCTGGCGGTGCTTCAGTTGCTTTGTTTTTATTACTGGAGGGCTTTGTAAAAAAAATAACCATAAATGATAAGGATAGGTCTATTTATGCTTTTTGGCACTCTGTTTTAAATCATCCTAAGCAACTTTGTAAGCTTATACAAGAAACAGAAATTAGTATGGAAGAATGGAGAAGACAAAAAGCCATACAAAACAAAAAAGAAATTGCAAATTTGCTTGAATTGGGTTTTTCAACATTCTATTTGAACAGAACCAACCGTTCGGGAATAATTACTGCTGGGGCAATTGGTGGTGTTAAGCAAAAAGGTAATTATAAAATGGATTGTCGATTTAATAAAGAGGATTTAATCCAAAGAATTAAATTAATTGCATCTAGAAAGAAAGACATACGACTTTATAAAATGGATGCTATAAAACTTATAGATAAAATTCAAAAAGAGGCAAAAGACAGGAATGTAATTTTTTATTTTGACCCTCCTTACTACCTAAAAGCAGACTCACTATACATGAATCATTACAAAGAAGATAACCATAAAGAGGTGAGTGATAAAATAAAGACTATCAAAAACATTCAATGGGTTGTTTCTTACGACAATGTTCCTCAAATAAAACGTTTATATTCTGATTTCCAAAAAAAAGAATACTCCTTTAAGCACACAGCCTATCAAGCAAGAGAAGGAAAGGAAATTCTTTTTTTTAGTCCCGATTTAAAGCGCCCAACTTCCAAAACATGGAATCCTATAAATTTTAAACTAAAAAAAAGTAGTGAGGAAAAAACTATTCTTTACTTACACAGAGCTTAATTGTCACTTGGGTTGTCCTCGAATACAAAAACACAACTAACGCAGTATTATCATCTGCCCAGCATTTAGCGAAGGATTTCCAGAAAGTTTATTGCGTTTTTGAAGTTTCTTTAACTTAACGCCATACTGTTGCGATACCTCTTTTAAGGTTTCGCCTTGGCGTGCAGTGTGCTGTTGTTCTTTGGCTTTGTTACGCTTAGGTTGTAGGTAAATTAAATCGCCTACTTTTAGTATGTCATCTTCTGTAATATCGTTGTACTTATAAATTTGCCATAAGCCCATTTGGTGCGCTTGTGCAATACCTGCATAGGTATCGCCTTTTTGGGCAACTATAAATTTAATATTGTTAGCACTTACCTTAACTTGATGTTGAGAAGAAGCAGTGCTTGCAACCACCACTTCTTCTTTTTTAACATCGTTTGCTACCTTTTTGGTTTGTACTAAAACTTCCCTATCCAAATCATACAACTGATGGCGCTCTATTAGGTCTATAAGTAAATCGGCATACGCTGGGTTGGTGGCATAGCCCGCTTTTTTTAAGCCCCTAGCCCAACCTTTATAGTCAGTAGTTTTTAATTGAAATAACGTTTCGTAGCGGCTACGCTCTGCTAAAAATTTTGAGTGATCTGTGTACGATTCGTTAGCCGACATGTATTTTCTAAAGCATTCATTCTTTTTATCATCGTCTTTGAAGATTTTAGCACCCGTCCACTCGTGGCATTTAATACCAAAATGATTATTGCCTTGCACTGCTAAATATGAGTTACCATCTCCGCTTTCTAATATACCTTGTGCCATGGTAATACTTGCAGGAATGCCATATTGGTGCATTTGAAAAATAGCTTCATCTTTCCATGCATCAATGTACTCTTGCCTTGACATTTTAGTATCATCAGCAAATACAGTTAAAGAAATAAATAAAAAACTATATGCTATTACTCTTTTAATCATTAGTAGTTGGGGTGTTTTTCGGAAAATGTCCGTTGTTACGAAAGCTGTTTTAGTAAGGTTACAAAAAATATAAAAAAGACGTCATCCTGAACTTGTTTTAGGATCTCTTGGTATAAGATGCTGAAATTAATTCAGCATGACATTCAAAAAAACTAAAAACGATACGTAACCCCTCCTAATAAATTGATGCGCTGTACTGGAAAAGCATTCCAGTATTGGTATTTCTTCGCAAAAATATTATTGAAGTTTACGAAAGCAGATAAACGCTGCGTGTAACGATATTCAAAACCTAAATTAAAATCTACAAATGGTTTTAACATCTCTACACCTGTTAACCCTTGAATTGGTCTATCGCCAGCAACAAATACTTCACCGCGCACTAAAATTTTATCGGCTAAATCATACACACTAGATAATGATACCATATAGTTAGGTCTGTTCCAAGCTGCCTCTTGTCTTACTAAATCGTATATGTAATACTCTCCACGTAAATAAATTTTTAGTTTTTCGTAATTGGCATAAGATGTTTGTGCTGTAAATGTGGTCACGGCTAATGAATCGTAAATAATATTAAATCCGTTGCCATAAAAATTATCTACATCATTTACAAATAAGGCGTAATCTCTGTATTTATCGTATTTAACGCCTACATTAAATGAAATTTTTGAACTAATAGAACCTCTTACACCACCATATAATTTTAAGTGGTTGTTGGTATTTCTTAAATTAACATCTGATGAAAGAAAAGGATTTTCTCTAGTTAATGTATAAAATGAGTTACGCTCTAGTCCACCTTTAATACCTACATAAGGCACAAACACATCGTTAAATAATCGATAGTCGGCTTCTACATCTGGAAAGAAATGAAATTTGGCAACGCTTGTTACATTGGCTTGAATTGCTAAACCTAAGCGTACACTCCAGTTTTTCTCTGAAGTACGGACGTTTGGATTTAAATTGAGTATTCCATTTTCTTGAACACCAAATGTATCGAATCGTCTAAAAAAACCATCATGAAATTGGGGATGTTGAAAATAGTTATAGTCTAACGAATAGTTTAAATAATAAACTTCCTTCTTCATCATCTTCATTTCTTCACCAGATACTTTTACATAGTGCTCTCCTACTCCTTTGTAATCATCCATAAAACGATAATTAAGCGCCAAGTTGGTGTTTACTTTTAAAGAATCTTTGTAATGCGTTTGGTACTTAACTTCACCTTGAGCTATATTAAATCTCTGAAAAATTCCAGCTTTTGAAAGCGATGTGCTTGTAATGTCTTCAGTAAAATTTGCAGGATTGAAACCATAATAGCTAATGGCATTTCTCTCGTACTTAGCATTAGCAATAATAGAATATTTTAGTTTAAAATATTGGTAATCTGCTGCAAGTATATTATCACTAAAGCCATTAAAACCTAAATCACCCAGTCCTCCTTGCGAAGAAAAATGCTTCATGTTTACTCCCCATGCATGTTCTTTAGAGCGGGTAGATGCATAATACACATCAGCAAATGTGTTTAAATAATTTCCTACACCTCCCTTTACATATCCTCTGTATAATTTTTGTAATGGCTCTAAAACAGTAAGTTTAACGGGCTCTATCATTTGAGGTACTAACTGTAAATCTACATATACAGGTATAAGTTTGTAGCTTACTGGATAGGCATTGAAAGAAGTGTCAACAATTTTTGGAAGAACTGTTAAGCGTTCGGTAAACGGAACTTTGCGCTCTGCGTCACCTTGTGCAGTGATGGTAATGTCTGTTTGCGAATTGGCAAAAATCACAAACATCAAAAAGCTCAATAGAATTAGTAGTCTAATCGTATTGAAAGATCTAACTGCTGTATTATTTTTCATCGTTAAATAGGTTTAAGTCACTTGAATTTTGAAACATAAAATTCATCATCGTATCTTCTTCTTTTTTCTCTTCTTGTTTTCTTTGGGCTTCTACTTCCATTTCTTTTATTCGTTCCATTTTCGCCTTGGCCTCATCAATAACAGCTTGGTCGCCTTTATAGTTGTCTATAACACTTTGTAAACTATATTTTGCATTAAACAAATCGCCTTGAGCCAAGAAATTATCTGACAATAAAATAATAGCTTTTGCAATCCAGTAATCGTAACTTGGTTTTTGATGAACCACTTTATAAGCAGCGCTTTCACACGCTACATAATCCTTTTGTAAGTGCTTAATTAAAGCTAAATGATAAAGGGCCTCTGCCGAGCGAATAGACGTTGTGAGTTCTGTAACACGCTTAAATGATGGTTCTGCTTTAGCAAAATTATTAAGCACAAAGTTTGCTTTAGCGTGAATGTAAAATGCATCTAATTTTAGTGTATTATCAGCATCGCCTAATTGATATACACGCTCAGCATATTGCGCTGAAAACTCTATATTTTTCAATTCGTTAAAGCAATACATTTGACCCACAATAGACGCTCTTCTGTATTCATTTTTAGATGTAATTTTTTCAAGAGAGGCAAAATTGCTTAGTGCTGCTTGATAATCTTTAAGGGCATAAAAATTGATTTGAGATGAACGATAAAGTGCTTCTTCTAAAAACTTATTGTTTGGCACTTTAATAACATTACCGTAGTGTTTCACTGCGTTGGCATAGTCTTTTTGGTAGTCGTAGCAGTAGGCCATGTAATAGTTTGCTTCGGTATAGTGCTCAGGGTTAGTAACGTTTTGCAAATAATCTGTAAACAATTTTATAACTTTATTGCAATCACGTTTGCTATCTTCTACCTCATAAGCTTCGAGCGCTACAGCGTAGAACGAACTGTCTAATTCTCTTTGAGAGTAATTAATGTTGTTTCTATTTAGCCAAGCCGTGTATCCTGCCAAGTTACCTTGTTGCTCATAAACAGATTTCATCAGCTTAATGGCAACTTCTTTTTGGTCGGAATTAGGATATTTTTGAACTACTTCAGTAAATATCTTTTCGGCATCTGCATAATCTTTATTATTTAGATATATCTTACCTATGTTAATCATCGCTGTGCTTACTCGGCTATTGGAAGGGAACTCAGAAATAAATCTATTAAAATAGTATAGCGATTTTGTTGTGTTAGAAAGGTGGTTTAAATAAACCTCTCCTAACTCGTACAAGGAAGTAGCATAATAACTTGATGTAGTAAATTTGTCTACTAACGTTTCTAAAGATTGTGCTCTTTTATAATAATCTGGATTAGTTCCTAAACCATAACTACGGGCTTGCTGATAAAGTGCATAGTCACTTCTATTAGGCATTAATTCTGTAGATTTTGCATAATACTGCCCCGCTTCAGTATCGTTTTTAATTAAGAAATAAGCATCGCCCAATTTAATGTAGGCATCGTACAAAAGTTCTTTATCTGTTACGTCTTGACTAACAAAATTTCTAAAGTGAATTATAGCATTTTCGTAATTTGCCTTTTTAAAATAACAATATCCTAAGTTATAATCAACCAATAAATTGTAGTTTGAAACAAATGCTCCAGCTTCAACTTTAAATGCATTGTAATAATTAATTGCTGAAGTTAAATCATCTGTATTGTAGTAACACTCCGCTAACCAGTATAAGCTATAAGCATTCAGTTTTGGGTCTATAGGATAGGTTTTAACTTCTTTAAAATATTTCGTTGCTTGGTTAAAATCAGCATTGCTATACAACTGAACGGCATAGTTATACGATGCCACTTGGTAAGCTGTTTTTAATCTAAATGTCTTTTCAGCAATGGTATTGATTTTGTCAATTGCTTGCTTATAATTTTTTGATGATAGATAAACATCTACTAAATATTCTTCAATCTCATTGGTGTAAATAGATTTAGGGAAAGATGCTTTGAATTCAGAAATAGAATAATTTATCTCGTCTAAAGAAAACATTACGCCTTCTTGATATAAAATTTTAATGTAATTATAGTGCGCCTCTTCTTTTACTTTCATATCAACATTGTATTGATATGCGGCTTTGAATGCTAGCTTGGCATTTGCTCTATCGCCAGTATTAAGGTAACAATCCGCTAAATGATAGTAGGCAAATTGAGAAATAGAATCATTAGCATTACTAATTTTATTGAAACTTGAAATTGCTTTAGGATACTGTTCTACCTTATAATATGAATATCCCATTTGAAATTTATCCAAATCGTTTAATCTTGTAGAAGCAGCGTGGTATTCAAAAAATGGAATTGCCTCAGTGTAGCGTTGTTTTCTGTAATATGAGTCCCCAATGATTTTTGAAAATTCTACTTTACGGGACTCTGCCACTGAATCAAAAACGGCAGTACCATAATCAATAACATCATCATATTTCTTTTGACGGTAATAAATTTGAGTAATGTAGTAAGGAACTACCTTTCTGAAATTCTCATCGTGCTTAATTTTATTAAACCCATCTAGCGCTACTTGGAAGTTTCCTTCTCTATAGGCAATGTGAGAATAGTAATAGGTTGCTGGAATAGCATACTCCGTATCCGAATCTTTTACTTCATAAAATTTAAGCTTTGCTTCATCATATTTTTCAATCATAAATAATGAATAACCATACTTAAACCAAAACTCATAGCGCTCTGGTTTGTCCAAATCTCTTGGCTTTACGAGTACAAACCATTCAATGGCTTTTTTCCATTTTTTATCTCTATAATAATGTCTTCCTAAATAAAAGAACGCAGTTTTAGAACGCGTATCGTCAGGATGATCGGTTACAAATTTTCTAAGTAGAAATTCTGCGTCTTTATTAAATAATTCCAGTGCACAGATGGCTGCATAATATTCTGAACTTATTCGAATTTCATCTTTTGAGTCGGAAATTTTTTCGATAATCGCATTAAATTTTTGTTGTGCAGAAGCAAACTGTGCTTTATCGTAAAGTTCTAATCCCATTTTAAAATCAGCGTGTTTATCAGTATAAACAGCTGTTTTTTGTGCGAATGAGTTAGATGTTAAAAATACACCTACCAAAATAAGTAGCAGCTTTTTAAATATGTAGTTTTTCATTGTGTGAAAACAGTTTACGGTGTAAGTACAAAATACCAAGCAACGAAATTAAGACCTTATTATACCATCAAAAAAGCTATTAACTACAACTTATTAACGTGTTTTTGTGTAAACAATTTTATTTATATTAAGGTCATTCCTCTTAATTTTACAAAAAAATCAACAACTAATGTCCGCAGCAATAAGCTTTACTGACGTAACAATATATCAACACGAAAAACCTGTTTTAGAAAAAATTTCTTTAACTATTGACACGGGTGAATTTGTTTATTTAGTTGGTAAAACTGGGGCCGGAAAGAGCTCATTTTTAAAAACTCTTTATGCCGATTTAGAACTTTCTAACGGCTCTGCAAGTATTGCTGGCTTTGAGCTACCAAAAATTAAACGTCATAAAATTTCTGAACTACGTAGAAAATTAGGTATTGTATTTCAAGATTTCCAGCTATTGCAAGACAGAAATGTGTTTGAAAACTTAAAATTCATTTTAAAATCTACTGGGTGGAAGGATGAAAAAGCTATAGATGACAGAATTAAAACTGTATTGCGTCAAGTTCATCTTAATGACGTAGAACAAAAAATGCCTTATGCCATTTCGGGTGGTGAACAGCAACGTGTATCCATTGCGCGTGCTTTATTAAATAATCCCGAAATAATTCTTGCCGATGAACCTACTGCAAATTTAGACCCTGATACATCTGCTGAAATCATAAACCTTTTTAAAGAAATTGCCATTAGCGGCAAAACTATTGTTATAGCTACACACGATTACTACATTATTAAACGTTTCCCTGGTAGAATTTTAACCTTTGAAAACGGAAAGGTAATCGAAAACAATTAAAAAAGCATCTATGCCTGCACCTCTTGTAAGTATTATCATTCCTACAAAAAATGCAGCGCAGTACATTAAGAGTTGCCTTTCATCCATCCTTAATCAAACATTCACGCATTTCGAAATAATTGTTGTTGATGGCTCAAATGACAACACTTCAGCATTGGTTTATGAGTTTAATGACGATAGAATTAATCTTATTCCTCAACAAACGCAAGGCATTTATGCAGCAATGAATGAGGGCATTCAAAAAGTAAAAGGTGAATGGCTTCTATTTCTAGGTGCTGATGATTTGCTATACGACAATGATGTGCTGAAAGATGTTTTTGAAAATTCCAATTACTCAGCAGATTTGATTTTAGGTAAGGTTGAAAACATAAACCGTCAAACAAAAAAAGTAAGACACATATATAGCAATTCCTTTGATTGTGGATTATATTGGAGAAATACCATTCATCATCAAGGTGTGTTTTATCGAAAAACCATTTTTTTAAAGCATAAGTACAATGAGGATTTAAAAATTCTAGCTGACTATGCTTTAAATCTTGATTTACTACGAAACAAAATTACTTCTGTCTTTGTTGATAGGTTTATATCAAAATCTAATGCAGATGGTCTCTCTAAGCAATATACCAATGTACTTTACCAAGAAGAATTAACGATTAAAAAAGAGCTGTTACCAACTTGGGCGTACTTAGCCAACTTGGTTTGGGTGCGAATAAAACAACTATTCAAAACGCTTTAAAGTATTCCTTCGTATAGCTTTTCAAGCTGTTTACATTCGTTTTGCCATGTATATTTTTCGGAGGCAGTTTTGGCGTTAGCACACCACTTTTTATAATCTGGATGAGATAGCGCTTCTGCAATCTTATTTGCAATATGATTTGGTGAATGATTGTCAATAAACAAACCTATTTGATTAGCAGAAACAACTTGTTCAACTTCTGGCAACCTAGACACCAATACAGGAACACCAGCACGCATGTAATCAAAAAGTTTGTTAGGCAAACTGTAGGTATAATTGAGATTAGTCGGCTTATCTAAAGACAATCCCAAATCCGCATTTAGTGTATACTGCATTAACTCTTGGTAAGGCAGCTTACTAATAAACTTAACGCTTTCATGAAGCTTAAATTTTTCTGCTAAATGCTTCATTAATGGTAGCTCTTGTCCGGAACCTATTACATAAAGAATTACACTTTTAGAAACATACTGCATGGCTTCAATTAATTCTTTTCCTCCTCTATCAATATCAATATATCCACCTTGTAGTAAAATTAATTTCTTACCTTCTTCTATACCTAATTCTCTTTTGGATGTTGATTTAACTAAAGAAGAGTGTATGGGCACATTTCGAATTACCAAAACATCTACGTCATATTTTTCTTCATAGAATTTAGCAATGGAATTGTTAACAGTCGATACACGTTTTAATTTAGGAAAGATAAATTGCTCAATTAATGTCCATACACGTTTCGGAAATGGTCTGCCAACTAAACCCGCTGACTCCGTAAAATACTCATGGCTATCGTAAACCAATTCTGCATTTTTAAGTTTCGATAATAAATAGCAAGGCAATAAGGTGTCTAAATCATTGGCAACAATAACATCAAAGCGCTTGAACAAAGCATAAAAGAAAAATCGCAGATTATATTCAGCATAAAAAAGTGCGCCTCTTTTAAAAAGTAGGTTAAATAGTTCGACTTTAAATGGAAGCTGGGTCTCGAAAGTGTTAAACATTCGCCTACCCACAACCTCTACGTGAGCATTCTTCGATAATAAAAAATCACATACCTTGCGCACACGCATATCCGAAACCACATCGGTGGTAACTGCCATTAGTATGTTTTTGTGGGGCGTAGCCAAGTTTATTAAAATAGTATTACATTTGAATTCACGTGCTAATTTACGCTGAAAATATCACTCCTCGCCTAACCTACACCTTAGATTTTATTTTTAAGGAGGTAATTGGCGTGGATTACTTTTTAACCGATGATAAAGTCAGCTTTGCGCAAAGCACCTCTCAACCCAAAATTTGTTATGATAACGACAACTTAGGCGGAATCCATATAGAACCAAAAAAAATATTATCGAAGTCAAGCATATTTCCGAGAATTATTGAAAAAGGAAAATGGCACAATTTGCCAACCATTTTTCGAAATGATGATGGAGATGTTCCATTCGATTTTTTTTCCGCTGTTTTCTTTTTAATCACACGCTACGAAGAATACATCGACAAAGAAAAAGACGAACATGGTCGATACTTAGCAAGTCATTCAATCGCTTATAGACATGACTTTTTAGACCAGCCCATAATAAATATTTGGTGTGAACAATTTGCCAAAGAATATTTAGGAATGACATCACTCAAAGGAAAATTTTCTTCCATTGTTACTTTTGATATTGACAACAGCTATGCCTATCGTGGTAAGGGGGTTAAGCGTTTTTTACTTTCCACATTAAGAGATGCTTCTCAACTTAAATTCAAAGCGTTGTTTATTCGATTTGCATCGCTTTTAAATATCGAAAAAGACCCCTGCAATACCTACAACTATATTTTTGAAACATTCAAAAAATTCAATGTTCAGCGCTCTATTTTCTTTTTTTTGAATGGCGCGTATTCTAGCATGGATAAAAATTTACCCATTACTTCTTCTTTGCAAAAACAACTCATTCAACAATGCAAAGCTCACGCAGAAATTGGTATTCATCCTTCGTATGTTTCCAATACACATCCAACGTTACAACATGAAATTTCATCGTTAGAAAAAGTAGTTGAACAACCTGTAATTAAAAGTCGTCAGCATTTTTTAATGTTGCAATTTCCTAGCACCTATCATCAACTTTTAAGTAACAACATTGCGCAAGACTTTACTCTGGGTTATCCAGAAACACTTGGATTTAGAACATCTACCTGTACGCCTTTTTATTGGTTTGACTTATCAAAAAATGAAAAAACCACGCTCAAAATTTATCCTTTGGGGTTGATGGACGGTACACTTAAAGAGTATTTAAAACTAGCTCCTGAAGAGGCGATACAACAAGCAAAAGCACTTATAGATTGGTATAAAAAATATAACGGTACGTTTGTATTGTTGTGGCACAATTCATCGTTTAATGAGTTAGAGGGATGGAAAAATTGGGATAAGGTTTATGAAGAAATTTTACAGTATTTGAATGAACATTCTGCATCTTAAACATACAGAAATAGATAAGCAACGCTGGGACAAAGCCATTGAAAATTCAAGCTTTCCAAGCATCTATGCGCTATCGTGGTATTTAGATGTGGTAGCTCCCAATTGGCAAGCATTGGTAAGCGAAAATTATGCGTATGTGTTCCCGCTTACGGTAAAACAAAAACTAAAAGTGCAGTATTTAGCAGTACCTCCCTTTTGCCAACAATTAGGGTTGTTTAGCGCAAAAAAATGTGATGAAACAACACTTAATAAATTTATTTCTTCCATTCCAAAGACCTTTGTGCGCAAGGATATTTTACTCAACCATAGCAACGCATTATTAAAAGATGCAAGCGTGAAAGATAATTTTGTATGGCGTGCTAAATCCTACCCAAAAGCGCAACAAAATTATTCTACACAAATAAAACGCAATTTGAAAAAAGCATTGGGAAATGCACTGACTATTCAATCAGACATTCCTGCTAAAAACATCATTAGCTTGTTTGAAAATGAAAAAGGAAAATCTATCCAAAAAATAGATTATAGCGTGCTTGAAAAATTATGTGTAGAGTGTGGAAAACGTTCATCGTTATTCACGTTTGGCGTGTTTAACAACGCTGAATTAATTTCAGGTGCTATCTTTTTTTCATTCAACCAACGTTGGTATTTAATTATGTTAGCGAGTAATGAAAAAGGCAAAGAATTGGCGGGCTCTACCCTATTGATTGATGCAGTTATTCAGCAGCTATCTACACACAATATTTCTTTAGATTTTGAAGGTTCTAACATACCATCGTTAGCAAGATTTTACAAAGGGTTTGGAAGTGAAAACGAAGCTTACCAACTTTACAGCAAAAGATTTTTGTAATGCAACTTTTAACTAACGTATCGCTAAAACCACACAACACCTTTGGCATTGATGTGTTGGCTAAAAAACTCACATCCTTCTCTACGCTTGATGAAGCCAAAGAAATTATTGCTTCTAAAGAATTTAACTCTGAAAACAATCAACTGATTTTAGGGGGCGGAAGCAATGTGTTGTTTACCAAAAATTTTGATGGCATCATTGCTTTAAATCAATTGAAAGGTATTGAATTGGTGAACGAAGATGCAGAATATTATTACGTAAAAGCCGCAGCTGGTGAAGTGTGGCACGATTTGGTGCTCAACTGCATTGCCAACCATTGGGCGGGATTAGAAAATTTATCACTGATACCAGGCAACGTGGGCGCTAGCCCTATGCAAAACATTGGTGCGTATGGTGTAGAAATTAAAGATGTTTTTCACGCGTTAGATGCCCTCAACATTCATACTGGAGAGATGATTACGTTTCATAATGCCGATTGTGAATTTGGTTACCGTGAAAGTGTGTTTAAACGCAAATACAAAAATCAATTCATCATTGTTTCGGTAACGTATTGCTTACTGAAAACACCTCAACTCAACACCTCTTATGGTGCTATTGAGCAAGAGTTGGAAAAGATGAACATTAGCACACCCACTATGCGCGATGTGAGCAATGCAGTAATTGCCATACGCAGCAGCAAATTGCCCAACCCTAAAGAGATTGGCAATGCAGGTAGTTTTTTTAAAAACCCTGTGGTGAGTGCCGAAAAACTAGAACAACTAAAACACGATTTCCCGAACATACCCAACTACCCACAAGCCAATGGCGATGCTAAATTGGCCGCAGGTTGGCTCATTGAACAAACGGGCTGGAAAGGTAAAACCATTGACAACCGCTACGGAGTGCACAAGCTACAAGCGTTGGTATTGGTAAACTATGGCGAGGCAACAGGCAACGAAGTGTACCAACTTTCTACCGATATTGTAAATTCTGTAAAAGAAAAATTTGGCGTGGAATTGGAGAGAGAGGTGAATATTTATTAGATTTATGTCACCTAACTAATTTTAATGATGAAAAAACTTCTTTTTTTATTTCTCCCCTTTTTAGGATATTCTCAAAATATCTATGTAGAGGGCTATTGTTATTTTCATAGTCTAAATGATACTTTAAAAGAGTGTTCTCAGCTCACTTCTCAAGAAATATATACGAAAGATGGTAGTTTAATTTATGAAAAAATTATACCGTTTGGTAAAACAATTCATGAAGAGTATAAAGAAACTAAATTTGGAAATCCATATAACTATAAATGGTACAGAAAAAACGATTCAACAATCTTAACATACTATACAGATTCTATAAATAATAAACATTTCTTTATAAACAATAAAAGAGACAGCACCATTTACCAATTGTTTTTTGATGATAAAATAATTAAAAAAGATAGTGTTATAAAAGGTGATTTCTCTGTAAGAGTATATCGTTATAATGAAAGAAAATTATTAGACACACTTATATATATCGATAGATTAGGAAATAAACTATACAGTACTTATGAGTATGATATAAAAGGCAGAAATATATCGACTAAGATGCATACTAAACAGAACAGGACTGATACAAGTTATGCTTATATTAATACAACCTTTATAGATGATGAAAACACAGAGATTAGAGAAAACGGAAACGTTTCTTGGCTGGAATTTAAACAAACAACAATTACGAAGTTTAATGACAAAAATATTCCTATCTCAAAAGAATTTATTTATGAAGAATATGGTGATGTCAGAAGATATAAAGTAATATATAAAACGGTAGACGGGTTTACTGCTCCTTAAACCCTCTCCAACTCCCCTTTCACAAACTCTACCAATTCTTTCACGTAATTTTCTGAAAAATTAAAACTGATGCCTGCGGCTTGATAAATGTCGGGTATGCTTTTGGTGTAGCCCAATTGTAGTGCTTGTTTGTAGCCCTCAATGCCCTGTTGCGGGTGTTCTTTGTAACGCTTCCACAAAGCAATGGCGCCTAGTTGCGCAAAGCCATATTCTATGTAATAAAAGGGTACTTCAAACAAATGCAGTTGGCGTTGCCACATCGCTTGGTGGTTGTGTTCGTAACCACTCCAAACAACTACATCTCCTGCAAACTCTTTACGGATGTGCATCCATTGCGCAGTGCGTTCTTCACTAGTATGGTTGGGGTTGGTATAAATCCAATGCTGAAATTTATCAATAGTGGCAATCCAAGGAAGCGCTTCTAACGTGCCTTTTAGTTGGTCTTTTTTAGCGCGCTTCAATTCATGGTTATCGCTGTAAAATTCATCCCAATTATCCATAGAAATTAATTCCATGCTCATGCTTGCCAACTCTGCTACTTCGCTTGGGCAACTTTTAAATGAAGTAACTTCTAAATCTTGCGTTAAAAAACTATGAATGGCATGTCCGCCCTCGTGTACCATGGTTACCAAATCGCGCTGTAAACCCACGGCATTCATAAAAATAAAAGGCACGCCCGTTTCGTAAAGCGGGTAGTTATAACCGCCTGGTGCTTTTCCATTTTTCGATTCCAAATCCAAATGCCCCATTTGGTTCATGGTGCTTAAGCAGTCGCCAAAATAATTGTCAATTTTATAAAATGCAGAGGTGGTTTTTTCCAACAACTCTCTGCCCGATGCAAATGGCTTTAGTGGTTCGCCTTCGGGCTCGGCACTGGTATCGTACGGACGCAATACCTCAACGGCTAATTTATCTTTTAACTCTTGCAAAAAAACATTGCAAAGTGGCACTACTTGCTGGGCAATGGCTTGGTGAAATTTAGCGCAATCATCAACGGTATAATCAAATCTGCCAAGTGCTTCAAATTTATAATCTCTATAATTTTCAAAACCGGCATTCACCGCAATTTTATGGCGCACTTGTATCAATTCAGAAAACAACTGATTGAGTTCATCGGCATCTTTCAATCGTCTGGCAGAAATTAAATCGTACACTTCTTTGCGCTCGTCTCTATCTTTACTTTTTAAGTAGATAGATGCCTGTTGCATGGTAAGTTCTTTTCCTTTGTAATGGATGGTTTGCGCCCCTGCAATGGTGTTGTATTTTTGTGCCAACATACGCTCTTCCGAAAAGAGCGGAATGTTTTCTTCACGATACAATTCGATGTTTTTGGCTATAGAACGCAAATAGATGTCAAAGCCCTCAACGGTTATGTCATGCTTAAATGGCGAGTGATGAATTTTCTCGTTAAGCGCTTGTTCGTACGGAGCTAGTTTCGGCTGAATTTCGGTGATGAATTGCGTATAGCTTTCTTCAAACTGCTTATTGGTGGTATCCACCGTCATGCGTATATAGCGCCAACCGGCATCTTCAGAAACAACAGCTTCTACCTCGCTTACGTCTAACACAAAACCCCAAAATTCTTCTTTAGAATTAATGGCGCGATTTTTTAATTCATCAAAAAAGGGAAGCAACGCTTCCCAATTTTTTATTTCT
>CAYVVI010000019.1:0-18378 GCA_964455265.1 uncultured Flavobacteriales bacterium
ATCCAATCGGTAAGGTTGTTTTCACGAATGTATTTTTTCCAGTCTTTATTTTCTAGCTCGGTGCTTATGGCTACAATGCTAATATCGTAAGTGTTTTTGTTCTCCTCATAAAACTTTTGAATAACGGGAATTTCCTTTTTGCAGTGTCCGCAGTTAGGGTCCCAAAACACTAAAACAGTCCATTTGTTTTTGATGTCTCTATGAAGGTTTACCCATTTTTTTTCGGTGCTATCTTGTAGAATGATGTTAGGTGCTTTTTCACCCATCAGAAGATTTTGTGTTACATTAATTCTGTCGCACATATCCTTTAATTTATCTTCAGGCATCCAATATGCTTTTGAAGGAGTTTCTGCGCAGTAATATTTTTTACCCATGCACACCAGCACTCTGTCCATACCCATTACTTTAGATTGCTCAAACGTGTTGGTAATAAAGTGCACCATAAATTTCCACGTGTCTGACTTTTCATTGTTGATACCGCTAATTATACGCTGTGCTTCTGCGCAAATGGTATCGGGTATTTGCGGTAGAATTTTAGTGAAATAATGTTCTACCTTGTTCTGAAAAGCAGGGGAGCGCACAAAGCGGTCGTCATTAAAATCTATACGGTCTAAAAAATGTTCTCTAAAATACCAATAGCGGTTGGCTGAGTCTATTTCTTTAGGAATATCAACTTCAAAATTTAAACTTAGCATGGTTGCAATAAAATATTTAGAATGGTATTTAGCATCAAATTCTTTTTGAAACACCTTTATTTCTTCGTCTATGGCTCTGTATTTTGAAATGAGTTCATCACGTTTTTCTTCAGTAATGGTGCTGTCGTTTAGTTGATTATTGATGGGTGTTTGCAAGCCACGTTTATCAAGCATTACGGTAATAAATTCATAAAATATTTTGTTCTCTTCCGATTGTTTTACGTTCATGAATTTGGTAAAATTTTCGGTAGAAGTTTCCAGTTCAATTTTTGGTTCGTTTACTACAATTTCAAAATATTTAGGACCTTTTGTCACTACCGCATACACCCCCGCAGGAATTGATTTTCCTTTAAAAACAGAAACACCCTTACTATCTACAAAAGCCGTATCGTAGTAGTATAATTTTTTACCCAAATAGTTGGCTAAATAAACGGTGTCGTTTTCGGTATTCTTAATTTTTAGTTTTATCTCGTAGTTAGAAACCGTTTGCTGTTGAGCCATTGCGCCAACGGTTACCAATAAAACAAGTATCGAAAGTAAATTTCTTTTCATCATATCGTTCTGCTAATCAAAATTCAAACCAAAGTTTGTAAAAAATATTTTGTGTGAAGATAATAAATTCTTAATTTTATTGCTAGAATCTAACAACTACGCGTTGATTTATGATTCAGGTGTGCCTAGCGCACCGACCCACACAGACGTGTTTTTAAACCTAACAATTTAAAAATTGGGTGCAAATTGATTTGGCAATGGCGTGCCGCTATACTTCGGTATCGGGCGGATTACAAAGCTACATTTGAGTGCCCATTCGTGTTTTAGGAGGTTTAATACAACCTTTTACTGTGTGGGTTTTTTTGTTTTTAAGTGATTAGGTGATTGAGTAATAAAGTGATTGAGTATTCCTAAATACCACACACCAAACACGAATTTCTACTTCACAATATACATATACACCGGAAGGTGATCGCTGTAGCCATTCAGATAAGCCCCTCCTGCGTGCGTTCTTAGAGGATATCCTTTAAATCTTCCTTCTTGTTGGTGCATCCAAGGGCGGTCAAAAATGCCTGCTGAATGAAATCTAAACCCAACGGTATCATTTACTACATATGGTGTTGTTAAAATCATATCAAACACTTGCCATACATCGTTGTGTGCCAATGTGCCTCTACCTTGTTTGTGCCATTTTTTCCCCTCGTTATTAAGTACAATCACCTCTTTTGTAGGTGGTTTTTTCTTAACGGATTTATGCGTTAAATAATTTAAACTTTTATCGTTTGGCATGTCATTAAAGTCTCCCATAATAAACACTTTTGCGTTGGTATTTATAGTTAGCAGAGAATCAACAATACTTCTACACAGTAAAGCAGCATTTTCTCTTGCGGGCGATGCTGCTGCACGCGATGGCCAGTGATTGACAATAAAGTGTAAAGTGTCTCCATCAAAAAGACCACTTACTAACAATTGGTCGCGCGTTCTTCTTGTAGTATCTGAATAATCAACCAATTTGTGGGCCTTAGCAGAAAGTACTTTAAAGTATTTGCTTTTGTATAGAAAAGCCACATCTACTCCGCGTCTATCAGGCGAATCGAAATGCACTATTTCATAGTTTTGATCTTTTAATAAAGGTGTTTTCACCAAGTCTTCTAGCACGTTGCGGTTTTCAACTTCACATACGCCCAAAAAATGAGGGCCATTAAACTGAATTTTATCATCGTGACTATCTCCAATCATGGAAATAACCTTTGACATGTTTTCAAGTTTATTCATGTATTTATAAGTTCCCCAACTGTTAGTGCCGTTTGGCAAATACTCAGCATCGTTGTTTGGCCCATCAATGGTGTCGAATAGGTTTTCTAAATTATAGAATCCTACCACGGCCACTTTTTGAGGTTTTTGAGCTACTACGGTAGATACAGAAATTAGGAAAAAAATGCTTAAATACTTAAAATTCATAGAATTATTTTTTATTTTTACTTCGATTTGTTTTTAAACCTAAACAATTATTGTGCCTCAAAATTACCATTCTTTTGAAAAGTAGCTCAAATTGTTAGTAATTAAGAGGGTTTATTTAATATTGTGTTAACATAATGGCTATACTTTTGTAGCGATGAAAAGAGCGCTTATTTTTTTAGTAGCAGCATTGTTCTCAATGTCTGCACATTCTCAGGGGAAAATTACAGGAGTAGTTAAAGATTCTTCAAACAAAAACGCAGTACCTTACACCAAAATATTATTGGTTGAAGCGAACATTATCAAATCAACAGACCTAGAAGGTCGTTTTACCATTTCTGCTCCAGCAGGAACTTACAAAATGAAAGTTTCGTTTGGGGTGGGCTACATCGACAAAGACCTTACCGTAACCATTAAAAATGGTGAAACCACCAAATTAGGCGACATCTATTTAAGACCAGATGTTATTGGTTTGGAGGAAATTTCAGTTTTTGCTGATTTTGTTGATGAGCAGAGTCAATTACCAACACCAGTAACAAATATCTCAGCAGAAGACTTTGAACAAAAATTAGGTGCTCAAGAATTTCCAGAGATGATGAAATCTGTGCCAGGTGTGTTTGTATCAACAGTAGGCGGTAGCTTTGGTGATGCTAGTGTGCGCGTAAGAGGATTTGGCTCTGAAAATACCGCTGTGCTTATCAATGGTATTCCTGTAAACGATATGGAAAGCGGCCAAGTGTTTTGGAGCAACTGGGGTGGTATGAATGACGTAACCCGTAACCAACAAATACAAAGAGGTTTGGGTGCAACTAAGTTAGCGGTAAACTCAGTAGGAGGAACCATCAATATTTTAACCAAACCAACCGACTATAAAAAAGGCGTAAAGCTTTCTTACTCTAGCAGTAACCGTTCGTATTCTGATATGTTAATGCTAAGCATGTCAACTGGTCAAATGAAAAACGGATGGGCAGTTACAGCGCTTGGTTCTACACGTCAAGGTTTTGGGTGGAGAGAAGGAACAAAAGCCAATGCCTATTCTTACTTTTTAACGGTTTCAAAAGAAATCAATCAAAAGCATTTAATAATGTTTACAGGGTTTGGAGCCCCTCAAGAAAGCTGGGGAGGAAGACAAGCTACTTTACGTTCTTACGATTTAGTGAGAGACTCATTAGGCGCTAAAAACCGTACTTATAATCCAGCGTGGGGCTATCAAAAATATGGTCAGAATGGAGATTCTATTATAAGAAGTGCTGCCATAAACAGATACCACAAACCTGTATTTATGCTCAACCACAATTTTTACGTTAATAGCAAAACAACGCTTACCACTGGTTTGTATTATTCTTTTGGAAAAGGCGGAGGAACCACTATTAACAGAACGAATGAAACCATTGTACCTGTTCCTTTTAATCTTTTACCAGGCGCTGGTGATTCTACCTACCAAGTGCAGTGGGATTACATGATTAACGAAAACCTTAACAACCTAGATACCATTGCCAACGTAGATGGCTTGGGTAAAGAAGAAGAAATTATTGGAAAGCGTTCTAAATACGTTCAACTTGAAAGCAGAAACGACCACAGTTGGTTTGGAGCTATTACTACGTTAAATCACAAGTTTACCGATTTAACCAACGTAACATTCGGTTTAGATTACCGTTGGTACAGAGGGTATCACTATCAAGTGGTAGAAGATTTAATGGGTGGAGATTTTTGGGTAGATAGAGAGCGCTTTAACAGTCTTCCAGACAACAACCTACTTGAGCCCAATAACATTTCTAGAGTCGGAGATACCGTTGGCTATAACTACAACGGAAATGTAACTACTGTAGGTGCGTTCTCTCAAGTTCAGCACACCATCAAAAACATCGATTTATTTGCTACATTTTCGTATTCAAATACTCAATACTACAGAAACGGATTATTTTTACACGCAGAGTTTGTAGAGTCTTCATTAGGTTATTCTGCTGTACAATCGTTTGATAATTATACGGCCAAAGCAGGTGCTAATTACCGCATAAACGGAAGACACAATGTGTTTTTAAACGCTGGTAAATTCACCAGAGCACCATTTTTCCGCAACGCATTTATAGATAACAGAATCTCTAACATTTACAGAGAAGGCATCAGCAATGAAGATTTCTTTTCGATAGAAGGTGGTTACGGTTACCGTTCGCCTAAAGTATCTGCCAATTTAAACGTGTATAGTACACAATGGAATAACCGTTCTTATGTTATAGGTTTCCCATCAGAAGTATATAGTGGCGATTTTGTAAACTATGTAATGAACAACGTAAATGCCTTGCATCAAGGAATTGAATTAGACGGTAAGTTTAATGTAATTAACAACTTAAGTTTAACAGCTATGCTATCTATTGGCGATTGGAGATATAACGGCAATGCAGATGCCATTGTATTGCGCGACCCAGGATTAAACGTTTTAACCAATCCAGATTCTGGTTTACCAACAACTGAAGACCCTGTTTCAGTTTATATTGATGATTTAAAAGTGGGTGGTGTAGCTCAAACAACTGGGGCTATTGGTTTTCACTATAGAGGTAAAAAATATTGGTATGTAGGTGGCTCAGGAAACTACTTTGATAATATGTATGCCGACTTTAACCCAGAAACAAAAACCGACCCAGAACCTTTCTTTAACCAAGTAGAACGCCTACCTTGGGCCTATACTATGGATATATATGCAGGAAAATCTTGGAAAGTGAAAAACTACTTTATCCAATTAAAAGCAAACATCAACAACCTATTTAACAATCAATTTATAGTAGATTCTAACCAACGTACTGCAACCATTACCGACCCAGAACCGTCTCCATTTGTACAGTTCTATTTTGGACGCACTTACTTTTTAGGATTATCTGTAAGTTTTTAATTTTTTAATAAAGCAACACAAACAACATGATACACATGAAACAATTATTCAGAACATTAATTTTAGCGGCACTCACAGTAGCAACATTTTCTTGCAAAGATGAAGTTATCGAAAAGCCAGACAACTTGAATCCTGTGAAAGTTACTATTGCAGATATTCTTACAGGTAAGTTCAATGAGCAAACCGTAATGATAGATAGTGTTTATTTTGACCACCTTCCAGGTACAAAATTTAACGGAACATCTTCTAATGCTAGTGGAAGCAAAACTATTAGAAATTGCAAAGGAGATGGGCTAACAGTGTTTACTTATGCTACAGACGATTGGTCTTATGAGGAAGTGCCAACCAAAATGGGGCCTATCTATGGTGTTGTTACAGAATTTAATGGTGTGTTTCAATTGCGTATGCGTAGCATAGACGATGTGAAAGAAATGACCAAAACCAAATGCCCTGAAATTTTCACCGTAGCAACCATTACAGAAATTTTAAATGGAGACTACGCAACGGGTACTTTAGTAAAAATATTAGATGTTGAATTTACAGACCCAACTGGAACATGGGGTTTTATAGATGATTTTGAAGATTGTGCAGGTAATACTATGATAACATACGTAGCTAATACGGCTGATTTTAATAACAAACCGCTTCCTCAAGGTAATGGCCCATTAATTGGAGTTTTAGAATTATACAATACTACTTGGGAATTAATACCTAGATCATTAACAGATGGTGCTGGAATGATAAACGAAAGATGCACTGGCGGTGGCGGAGGAGGTAGTTCATACTTCTTTGATGATTTTGAAGGCGGCTCACTAACAGCAAACCAACCTTGGGTTGTAAAGGAAGTTTTAAATCCTGGTGGTTTACAAAGCTGGATTTATGGAACAATTTCTGGAAACTATGCAAGAGCTTCTAACTGGAATGGTTCAATAAATCAAACTGCTGACTGGTGGTTAATTTCTCCAGCAATTAACCTATCATCATCCACGGCTCCTAAATTAAATTTTGATATGGTGAAAAGATACACAGGAGATAACATTGAAGTGAAAATCTCTACAAACTATGATGGTACAAGCGCCCCATCAACTGCAACTTGGACAGATATTACATCTTTATTTACCTTAGATTCTGATACAGGATCATGGAGCTTTGTAAACTCAGGAAATGGTGATATTAGTGCCCATAAAGGCACATCTGTTCGTATTGCTTTCAGATATATTGGAGGGACTTCAAGTGGTAGTACTTGGCAAATTGACAACGTAAAAATTTCAGAATAACCAATTAAAGGGTTGCACGCTAAGGTGTGCAACCCTTATTTACTAATATAACGTCTTATTATTTTACAAACCAAAAAACAAAAACGATATGAAAAAAATCTACATTTTAGCATCATTGTTCTTGGGTTTTACCTTTACAAGTAATGCCCAATTGCTTTTAGATGAAAATTTTGATTACGGTGCTAGTGCCGGAGACTTGGTTGCACTTTCTGGAGGAAACTGGGTAAATCACAACGGTACAACAACCATCCAGTACCAAACAACAAGTTTATCAATGACAGGATATCCATCAACAGGAGTTGGCGGTTCTGCTTTAGTTGATGGCTCAAGGTCTGAAGATGCTCACAGAGCATTTACAAATCAAACTTCTGGAGTGATATATGCAAGTGCACTTATTAATGTGGCTTCTGCAGCAGCAACAGAAAATTACTTTTTGCATTTTCAGTCTGGTACAACTATTTTCTATGCTAGAGTTCATGGTAAAGATGATGGTTCTGGAAATTTGAATTTAGGAATTGTTGAAACTAATACAGGAACAATTAATTTTTCAACTACTAGCTACTCTTATAATACGACTTATTTAGTGGTTATTAAGTATGATTTTACAGCAGGTGCTGCTTCATTATTTGTGCTCAATGCTGTTACAGGCACTGAGCCAACAGCGAATGCTGTTTCAAGTGATGGAACAAATGCTACAGCGTTAGATAAAATAGGTTTGAGACAATCTGCGGGTATACCTATCACTACAGTTGATGGAATAAGAGTAGCCAACACTTGGGCTGATTTGATGTCGGCACCATCTTCACCAACGGTTATGTTTGCTACATCTACTCAATCAGCCAACGAAGCAGATGGTACAGTAGCAGTTAACTTAAGTATTAATCCAGCTCCAGCAGGTAACGAAACGGTTACTATTTCAATATTAGGAACAGGTACTGCTACCTACGGTGGTGATTATTCAACTACACCAAATGGAGCTACAAGCACCTTTAATGTTCCTGTAACTGCTGGTGCAACATCTGTAAGCTTTAATGTTACAATAAATGATGATGCTACAGTAGAAGGAAACGAAACCATTGAATTTGAAATTTCTGCTGTAAGCGCTGGTTTAACCATTGGTTCTACCTCAACCAACACCTTTACAATTGTAGATAACGATTACACACAAATTCCTATTAAAGATGTGCAGTTTACTACAGGTGGAGACCTTTCTGATTTAGAAGGTCAAACCGTAAAAGTAGGAGGTATTGTTACGGGTGTAGTATCAACTAAGGGCTTTTTCATTCAAGACAACGCAGGTTCTTGGAATGGTATCTATGTTTTTGATAATGGTGCCAACACTGTTGCACGTGGAGATAGCGTAATATTTATTGCAGAGGTTTATGAGAATTTTAACCAAACCCAACTTATCAATGTATCTTCTTTTGTATTAGAAAGTTCTGGTAATGCTGTGTATGCACCTGTTTCACTTTCAACCAATGCAGTAAATGCAGAAGAGTATGAGAGTGTTTTGGTTACTGTAACTAATGCAGATGTAACTGTAGATATTAATGGTTTTGCAGAATGGGAAGTGTCTGATGGTTCAGGCAATGTTATGGTAGATGATTTAATGTATCTTACAACACCCACGCCAACACTTGGAGAAACATACATGATTACGGGTCCTGTTGCTTATACTTTTAGCCGTTTTAAAATTGAACCAAGAGACGCTAACGATGTAACCGAAATTTTGTCTGTTTCAGAATTAAACAGTGTTGAATTCTCAATTTATCCTAATCCATCAAACGGAATTGTAAACGTTGATGTGAAAGGAAATGCTACTATAGAAGTTTACAACAGCTTAGGACAGATGGTGCTTAACACCACATCTAAAACATTTGAACTACCTTCTGGTGTTTATTCTGTAAGAGTAAAAACAAACAACGGAACTGCTTCTAAAAATATTATCATAAAATAATAGGTTATACATTCTATTATCCAAAAAAAGTCCTAAGATTCCTTAGGACTTTTTTTATGCTGTGTATTATTCAAATTTTATCTAACCCGTAAAGATTTGCCAATTTTTAAAGGAGCACTTGATTTGATTCTGTTTAATTCGCAAAGTTTTTTAACTGTAGTACCATGCTTTCTAGCAATACTATATAATGTATCTCCAGAGCGAACACGGTGGTATTTCGCTTCGGAAATGGTTGGTGCAGTAGTATGTTTTACAACGCTTTTAGACGAGTGTTTATACTTAAACACATCTTGAGTGATGATTAAATTTTCATCAACGAGTAGATTTCCACTAAAATCAAATACATACTCAGGGTCAAAAGGTTTGTCTAAAAAGCGTGTTTCAAAGTGCAAATGGCTACCGTAAGATTTACCAGTATTTCCACCCAAACCAATAGATTGACCTGCTTTTACTTCTTGGTTGGGCACCACATTCAATTTTGATAAATGGGCATAATAGGTTTCTAAACCATTATAATGGCGGATGATTACCAAATACCCAAACGAACTGTTATAGCGAGAGTAACGCACTACACCATCAAAGGCAGCTCGTACTGTGTCACCTGTTTTTAAATCAATATCAACCCCTTGGTGATAGCGTTTACCACGCTTACCATAGCGAGAAGTTACAATACCGTTATACGGAACACAATACGCATTATTAACGCTGTCAATGGTACACAACCAAAGAGAATCAGTAAAAACAGAGTTGTAGTTCTGACGACTAAATGTAACGTCATTGTTCCAATTAAGATTAAAAGAAGAATCGGCTGCAGCGAAGTTGAAAATATCTTCGTTCAACACGCCATCAAAGTCCATTTTATTAAGGTATTCCCATGTTTTGTCAGAAAACAAAATAACAGAATCTCCCTCATGAAGAACCGTATCAACTGGGAAGGATAATCTCTCCTGCGCTCCAACGCTCAACAATCCTCCTACAAACAGGATATAAATACACAATAAATACTTCATTTTCCTTGCAATTGAAAATTTAGAAGCGTTAAATATAGTATTTCTTTAGTTAAATACTAGTATTTTTGCAATCAATGGCATTTAAAGTAGGAGATAGCGTACGCTTTTTAAACGAAGTTGGAGAAGGTAAAATTCTAGAAATCAAAAAGTCAACTGCTTTGGTAGAAACTGAAGATGGTTTTGATTTAGAGTATCCCTTGGTTCAATTAGTACCTGCTGCCAAAACCGATGATTTTAAAGTGGATGAGCAAGACATTAATTCGCTTACTAGCGCTGAAAAATTTGCCAAACGCCATGCTGTTTTAGACAAAAAATTTAATCATATAAAGCCCACTAAATCACCAGATATTTTAGAGATAGACCTGCACATAGAAAATTTGATTGATAGTCACAGAGGCATGCAAAATTTTCAAATATTAGAGGTGCAAATGGCAAATTTTAGACGTTCGCTTAATTTAGCATTAAGCAGACGCTTGAAAAAAATGGTAGTAATACACGGTGTAGGCGAAGGGGTTTTGCGCCAAGAAATTCGCAATGAGTTAAAGGCATATTACCCTAATTTTGAATTTTATGATGCATCTTACCAAGTATATGGTTATGGTGCTACAGAAATTTTATTAAAGTACAAGCAGTAAAAATTACAAACCGTTCTATCGCGGGGGTAGCAATATCAACGAGGAAAGTCCGGACAGCATAGAGCAGCATACTTCCTAACGGGAAGGGTTTCGAGCAATTGGGATACAGAAAGTGCCACAGAAAACTACCGCCACGACTTGTCGTGGTAAGGGTGAAAACGTGAGGTAAGAGCTCACGGGTGTGGATAGCAATATCTGCATCGGGTAAACCTTATGCGCTGAAATATCAAGTAAGTTAGGGCTTAAGGTCGGCTCGGCCAATCCTAACGGGTAGATAGATAGACTTCGGTAGTGATGCCGCAGCTAGATAAATGATAGAACTCGACAGAATCCGGCTTACAGGTTTGTAATTTTCTTTTTTACACCTCCCTTAGTCCCTCCTTTTTAGGAGGGATTTTTGGGCGATTACTTTTTCAATTTAACGTGTTCCTCAAGCTTATAATACAATCGATAACTCTCGTTAATCCAATGGGTAGAATCTTCTTGAATATCTAAAACAAACAGTGTTTGAGGTGGATTACTAATGGCATTAAACTCTAAAGGTATCAAAGAATCTTGCTGATGTGATTTAATAATTGCGTAGCGTTCACGCATTTGCAAATCATAATGTTGTAGTTTATTATTGGCTATATCAGTAAGTAGTTTGTAGCCATTATTGGTAAAGGTTAAACTCATCATTAACACGATTAGTAAAACTAGTTTTTGTAGTGTTGTGAAAAATGGAACACGCCATTGGTAATGATTCATCCATACACTTAAATTTACAAACCATAGCAATAGAAAAAACAAATAACCCACATTAACCGTGCGGTGTTGTCCCAAAATACCCGTAGCGTAGTAGGGTAGGGCTACGCTAATAAACACAACACTTATTAATAGCGTTAAACTTAACCAGCGGTTAAGGTAGAATGACTTCAAAAAAAGAATATTTCGCTCAGCTAATTGGCGATGTAGTCCAACATATCCAATGGAAAAAATAATTAATGGAACAGATATCCAGTTTGCTAAAAACCGAATGGTTTGAAGGGTTCCCATGAATAGGGTTTGGGTGATGTCTTTATTATTTTCAAATACACCCGCTCGGTTGGCACTGCCTGGAGAAATTAACAGCAAAGCAATTCCTGCAATGCCTATCAAAAGTAAAAACGTAAACACACCTTTATGTGGGTTGTTGTATTTAAAACTCTCTAAAAAAAGTACAAACAGCAACAGTAAAATAATTACACTGAGCACTTCATTAAAGCCCATACAAACAAACAATAAAGCACTTAAAAAAAGTATATGCACCCATTTATGAATGAAAATCTTTCCTTGGCTATACCAAATGATTAGCGCAAAAAACATAAGTGTTAGTGCGCTTCCAAACGTGTAGCCCACAGCTCCTGTGTACCAATACAAGCCCTCTGCGGTGGTGGGCATATTGTATAAAAACAAAACCAGTAAGCTAAGAGTAGAAAGCACTACGTAGTGATGTTGTATAGGTTTGAGTATGCTTTTTAGAAAAAAGTAAATGCCCAAAAATAAACTAAGTATGATGGCTATCCCTGAAAGTTGATACACCAACAAGCTGTGTTTTATTGGATTTGAAAGCCACAAAATATTTGAAGTATATCGTCCTCCCCAACGGAAATACTCTTGGTAAGCTGCGGCAAAAACACCTTTTGTTGTTGAGGCAGATGCATACGAAAAATCATCGGCTATGGGGTGGCTGAATAACGAAACATAGCAGAAAACAACTACATATCCTAAAAGTAGAAATGAAATTAACCAAAACAAAAAAGGGTTAGCTGTTGATTTGGTCATTCAGTAGTGGTTTAATTAATACAACTTCGGAAAATCCTTTGGTCTGTACTCGTGCATCATATCGTAAACCGCTTCAAAAATATCGTCAATACTTGGTTTAGAGAAATAATCTCCATCAGAACCATAAGGCGGACGGTGCGCTTTAGCTGAAAGTGTGCGTGGTTGGCTATCTAAATATTTGTAACCATTTTGTTCTTCCATTACTTTTTGCATCATGTAAGCAGTTGAACCACCTGGCACATCTTCATCTACAAAAATAATTTTATTGGTTTTTTGTAATGACTTCACAATGTCATGACCCAAATCGAAAGGCAATAAGGTTTGTACATCTATTAGTTCTGCAGAAATGCCTGCTTCTGCCAATTGCTTAGCTGCTTGCATACATAAGTTAAACGTAGAACCATACGAAACAATGGTAACATCTGTACCTTCTTGAACAACCTCAATTTCTCCTAGAGGCGTTCTAAACTCACCGATATTGTTAGGTAGTGGTTCTTTACTGCGGTAGCCGTTTAAGCATTCTACAACCAATGCGGGCTCTTGTGCTGCCATAAGGGTGTTGTAAAAGCCAGCGGCTTTGGTCATGTTTCGCGGAACACATACATACACACCTCTTACTAGGTTTAAAATACCCGCCATTGGCGAACCCGAGTGCCACACACCTTCTAAGCGGTGACCTCTGGTGCGGATAATCAATGGAGCACGTTGCCCACCTTTTGTTCTGTATTGAACGGTAGCTAAATCATCGCTCATTAATTGTAAGCAATACAACAAATAATCTAAGTACTGAATTTCGGCAATAGGGCGTAGGCCACGCATGGCTAATCCAATACCTTGTCCTAATATGGTTGCTTCTCTAATACCTGTATCAGACACACGCAAATCTCCATATTTTTCTTGCATACCCTCCATAGATTGGTTTACACCGCCAATCTTACCTGTGTCTTCCCCAAAGGTTAAGAATAAAGGGTTGGTAGCAAACAAATGGTCAAATGTTTTATTCAAAACAATTCTACCATCTACCATTTCTGGATTGGCATCATACATAGGTGCAACAGCATTTACGTTGAGTGCAGAAAAGTCTGTTTCATCGTGTAAATAAGAACTGTAACGCTCGTAGTTTAACTCAATTTGCTTAGTAATCCAATGTGAAAGTTCTGTTTTTGCAGGAGAATTTTCATTACGCACCATGCGCAATGCTTTGCGTGCAGTCTCTAATAGTTCTCTTCTTAAAGGTTCAATTTTAGAAGAAAAATCGGACATTAATTTTTCTATAAATACTTTATTAGCACTTGTGCTAGCAAGATTTGTAAGCAGGGTATTTAGTTCAGAAATTTCTTGTTTGATGGGGTCTAAAAATGCTTTCCATGCTTTTGATTTTTCATCACGAACATGTTTTTTAGCATCGTTTTCAATGCTTGCTAATTCTTCTTCGGTAGCAATGGTTTGCCCATACTCTTCACCATAATTTAATATCCATTGCTTAAATTGATTTAGGCAATCGAATTCTTTAGCCCATTCTAATTGTTCTTTGGTTTTGTAGCGCTCATGCGAACCAGACGTAGAGTGACCTTGTGGTTGAGTTACTTCCTCAACATGAACTAAAACAGGCGTGTGTTTTTCACGGGCAATTTTTACTGCTTTTTCGTAAGTAGCACAAAGGGCTGGATAATCCCAACCTTTTACTTTAAAAATTTCGTAACCGTTAGAATTACCTTCTTTTTGAAAACCTTTTAAAATTTCAGAAATACTCTCTTTGGTAGTTTGGTATTTTTTAGGAACTGAAATTCCAAAGCCATCATCCCAAACAGACATTACCATAGGTACTTGCAAAACGCCTGCTGCATTGATAGTTTCAAAAAACATTCCTTCAGAGGTACTGGCATCGCCAATAGAACCAAAAGCAACTTCATTTCCATTATTTGAAAACTGAGTATATGACTTTAGTTCAGGATTATTTCTAAACACCTTTGATGCTTGTGCTAAACCTAACAAACGCGGCATTTGAGAAGCTGTTGGTGAAATATCTGCCGATGAGTTGTATTGTTCTGTAAGTGCTTTCCATGAACCATCTGGGTTTAAATAGCGTGTGGCATAGTGTCCGCCCATTTGTCTTCCAGCAGAAGTGGGTTCGTGTTCTAAATCGGTGTGAGCGTACAATGCAGCAAAATATTGTTTCACATTCAATTCGCCTAATGCCATCATCCATGTTTGATCACGGTAATAGCCAGAGCGGTGGTCGCCCAATTTAAATTGCTTAGCCAGTGCAATTTGAGCTAATTCTTTACCATCGCCAAAAATACCAAACTTGGCCTTGCCGGTAAGTACCTCTTTACGTCCAAGTAACGATGCTTCTCTGCTTATACAAGCTAATTTATAATCGTTGATTACTTCTTTTTTAAAATCGTCAAAGGAGATAGATTTCTCTGTGTTTTTTACTGCTTCTTTTACGCTCATCACTATCACTTATGTTTATTTTGCGAATATAACCAAAATGACTTAATTGAAAAATCAAAAGTTATGTTAACTAACTTTGAATTCTTCTTGTTTTATGCTAAAAAGTATAGAACATTGAACAGAGAAAGAAACACTATTCCAATAATGCTCAGTATTTTAAGGGCTTTACCTGGTTTGTGTTCTGGTGAAATTTCTTTGCTGGTTACTAAATAAAAATTTGCAATTGCTATTATGGGGCCAACACCAAACGAAAGCGCTGTAGCTACATCAACTAATTGAGTAAAACCTTTTGGGTTTCCTGAAAGTTCTAAGTAATAGTAAATTATTCCTAGAGAAACTGCTGCAACAGTAACCAACGCATAGCTGTAAGCATTTTTTGAATTACTTTGAGGCATCACCAATTCAACACATTTTTTAAAGCTACGCCCATAACCATCTAATACAGCAATACAGGTGCTAAACATTATAGAAAAAGCCGAAGCAGCAATAATGATATAGCTCCAATCGCCAATTACTTGGGTATAAAGCGTTACCACCGCATGAGAAAACTCAACATTACTTTCAGGCAATTGTGTGCCAGTATTGAATAGTAAAAACGCCCCTAACGTAACAAATACAACGGATAAAACGGCTGACACGATGTATCCAAAACGGAATTCAAACAAGGTTTCTTTTAAAGATGGTTTGTAGTCGGTTTCTTTTATTCGCTCAATGGTCCATAAGCTATTCCATGCAGATAAGTCAACAGCGGTGGGCATCCAACCCATTAATGATATTACAAACGCAAGCGTTGCAATACTTTTGGTGTCGTTACCAAAAAGCGAAAGGTCTTTTACAAACAATGGTTCTTTTGAGATTGGCCCATTTATAAGTGTAAGTACAAATGCTATTACGGTAGATAGCAGAAGAACTATCCCAACAATTTTAAGCAATTTGTCTAAAGCAGAGAATTTACCAATAAGTAAAATGGCTGCGCATATAATGAGCACAATTAGCGTTGGAATTATTTTGGACGAAAAGACATCTATTAATCCAAACAAGTTTTCCATAAAACCCCCTGTAACCATAGCTACTGCAGCGGTTACAAAAAACATAGTGCCAATGGTTATGACGATATACACGCCAAGCATCCAATTGCCTATTTGTTTGTATCCGTCAATTAAAGATTTTCCAGTAACATTAGCGTAGCGAGAACCATATTCAAAAAATGGATATTTAAGCACGTTTGCAAGGATGACGAATAGTAACAATGAAAACCCGAAGTCGGCACCAGCTCTAGTAGATTGTACCAAGTGCGAAACCCCTATTGCAGTTGAAGCAAAGAGTATTCCAGGGCCAAGTACTTTAGAAAAATTTTTCAACATTTTCGATAAGTTATCTACAGTTCACTTAAAATATTAAGTTTAAATGTAGTTTTGAGAAAATTTTACCAAATATATTAAAACAATGAGAAAAACCTTAACCTTAATCATTTTTGCCTTTTTTGTTAATCTTTCTTTCGCACAAGGCACCAGCGACCCTAAAACGTTCCCAAAAGAATGGCTTACTTACGAGTATTACGAGCATCAACTGTTCTTTACCCACAATTCTTTAGAGTTTTTTAAACAAGAAGTTTCATTAGGCACAACAGAATGTTTTGTAAGAACTTATAGTCTTAAAACGAAAAAAAGCACTTGGCAAAAAGTTAAAGGAATTAACGCAGAGGGTTTTACGTATGACGAGCCAGTTAAAAAAGGTGTTGTGGAAAAAACTGTATTGTTTGATGATGTAACAGATTGGAAATTCAGTAAAAACGGAATGGATTACGGGTACTATTCTAAGAGTCAACTTATTTCATTTAATACTTTAGATGAAAACTATAATTCATTGTTAAACAATATAATGAATGATTTTTATAAATGGAGATTTGCGTTAGATACTCGTGGTTATAATATGCCAGAACCAAATACTTCAAAACCATCTTTTGAGTTGGTATATGACATTATGAATTTTGAAGATAAATCGTATCAAATTCAATATTCTAAAGATGTAGAGCGCACTCCTCAATTTCCTGGTGGCATTTATTGGATGCACAAATACATTGGCAGCAAAATCGATTATAAAAAATACAAAGATTACGGCATTGACCCTATTTTTGTTAGGTTTAGCGTGTTAGAAGATGGCACTGTTGCCAATATTGCAATTGTAAAAGGAGAAATAAATCCTGCAATGGATGAATTGGTTGCTAAAATGGTACACGAAATGCCAAGATGGATACCAGGTTATAAAGATGGTAAAACAGTTGAAACGACTGTTTTCTTACCAATTTATTTTAACGATTAAGCAATAGCCCCCGAACCAATAAGTTCGCCATTACTGTACCATGCAGCAAACTGTCCAGATGTAATGCCTTTTTGAGGAGCTTCAAACGAAATGTACAATCCATTTGGTTTTTTGTGTAAGGTCGCTTTCTGAAGTGCTTGTCTGTAACGTATGCGCACTTCGTAAGTGGCAGTTTCACCATCGTTTAGTTTTAAATCAGGACGAATAAAATGGATATCACTATTTTGTATAAACAGCGCTTTTCTGTAAAGCCCTAAATGTTCTTCACCTTGCCCAACATATATGGTGTTGGTTGTAACATCTGTGGCAATAACAAATAAAGGTTCGGGTGTGCCACCAACTTGTAAGCCCTTGCGCTGACCAATGGTAAAGTAATGCGCACCAAAGTGTTCACCTACTTTTTTACCATCAACTTCTTTGTAAATATTAGGTGCTGACTGTTCTTCTAAAGTGTTTTTTGCGATGGCGTATGCAGGAAAGTCGTTGGGAATTTCAATAATATTTCCTGTTTTGGGAGCCAACTGCTGTTGTAAAAAATCAGGTAAGCGCACCTTTCCAATAAAACACAAGCCCTGAGAGTCTTTCTTTTCAGCAGTTACCAAACCCTGTTCTTTAGCTATTTGGCGCACTTCAGCTTTTTGTAAATGCCCAATTGGAAATAGTGCTTTAGCCAGTTGCTCTTGTGTGAGTTGGCATAAAAAATAGCTTTGGTCTTTGTTGGCATCCGCTCCTGATATTAAACGATGAATTTCTTTACCATCTTTTTCAAAGGTATCTTTTTGGCAGTAGTGCCCCGTAGCTACATAGTCTGCGCCTAAGTCGAGCGCGGCTTTTAAGAAAATATCGAATTTAATTTCTCTATTGCACAGCACATCAGGGTTGGGGGTTCTGCCTGCTTCGTACTCGGCAAACATGTAATCTACAATACGCTCTTTGTATTCTACACTTAAGTCTAAAACCTGAAATGGAATGTTGAGTTTTTCTGCTACCATCAGCGCATCGTTGCTATCTTCAATCCAAGGGCATTCATCATGAAGGGTAACGGTTTCATCATGCCAATTGCGCATAAACACACCAATTACTTCATATCCTTGCTCTTGAAGTAAATAAGCAGACACACTAGAATCTACACCACCAGAAAGACCAACTACCACGCGTTTCATGCTGCAAATTTACGTATCATTTTTCTAGAAGAGCTATTAATGCTTACTTTTACTGCGTAATGTCAGAATTTATAGGCAACATACGTAAAATGAACAGAGAACTTAGCGAAGAAGTGTTGTACACGCTTCCTTTGTTTGATGTTGTTGAACCGATGCATACTATTCCCTTTACAGAATTGGTAGGGCAAACCATCAAGATTTCTTTTGGTGGAGATATTCATT
>CAYVVI010000020.1:0-3431 GCA_964455265.1 uncultured Flavobacteriales bacterium
ACCAATTCTCCAAGTTGATTGTCAAGCAAATTAACCATTGCAGCGTACGTTGCTCTAGGATATCTGCAAGGAATGTCGTTGGTTTCTTCACCTAAATAAGGTTTTTCATCACCAAAAATTTTGTGATATTTTTCAATATACTTTGGAGGTATTTGTAAAGGCGGATGAGGAAGAGGGGATGCGTAGTAAAGAAAAAAAGGAGCATCAGAATTGTTTTCTATGAAGTCTAAAGCTTTATTGTGCATCAATTCTGGAGCATAATCTTTCTGCTTGTAGTTTTGATATTCTCTTGGGTCGTTTACATCTGTCCCCTCTGGAAATTTACTGTCGGGATAATAAAATGTGTTGTTGAGTTTAACCATTTTCCCATTTTCCCATAAGTATTTTGGGTACAAATTGTGCGCTTGCCGTTGGCAGTTGTATCCATAAAAATAATCGAAACCTTGTTTGTTAGGAGTACTCACAGAAATAGGCGCTCCGAGTCCCCATTTACCAACAATTGCAGTGGTATATCCCAATGGTTTCAACGCTTCTGCAATAGTAATATCAGATGATTTCATGGGATATTGCCCTTCTAAATATTTGTTGCAGTATTCTACTTTAGCACCAAAATTATAACTACGTTCAGGCCAAGCATCGTTGTAGCGTATGCTTGCATGTCCAGCGTGCATACCTGTTAGCAAAATACATCTTGATGGCGCACAAACTGCTGAGCCCGCATAATGATGGGTAAATAAAATCCCTTGCTTGGATAAAGAGTCAATGTTAGGGGTTTCAATTTTATCTTGACCATAAATACCTAAGTCCCCATAACCAAGGTCGTCAGCTACAAATAAAATAATGTTGGGTTTAGATGAAGATGAGTCAAAGGCACTTCTGTTTTCTTGATTATTATTACAAGAAAAAAGCAGAATGATTAATAAGCTATACAGCCAAAGTTTCATCCGCTAAAGCTAATAAACTATTTTTTAACTTCATCAATAATTCCCCCAGTAAGGCCAGCCAGGTCTAATTGAGTAACGTAAAGATTAAATTTAGACTCAAGTGTTGTAATACCCGCACTCAAAAAGCTTGATTGCACATCTCTGTAATTAAACGAGTTTATTGTTCCGCTTTCGTAGCGTTGGGTGGCTAACTCCATGTTTTTCTTTGCAATTAGGTACATTTGGGTGTTCAGGTCGAAAATGGCTTTTTGCGCTAAATACATTTCGTATTTTTCTAACAAGTCTTTTTCTAAGCTTTGTGCCATACGCTCTATTGTTAGGTCTGTAACAAGTTTTTGAACTTGCAGACTTTGTAAAGCTCGTTTTACCTTCCCACCATCGAATATGTTAAAACTTAGAGTAAGTGACGCAAAGTAATTGATGTTTGTTCCAGGTATAGAAGGAAAATCACCAATGCGAAATTGACTGCGGCTTATGTTGGCGCCCGCTCCAAAAGATACAATAGGGTATAGGGCTGTTTTTGCAATGTCAACATCTTTAGAGAACACTTCTTTGTTGATGTATTCATTTTGTAAGGATATGTTGGAAGACATCATCTTAGTTTTTAAATCCGAATAAACGTATTCTTTATAGCCCACAGGAAGATTGTCGGTAAGGGTATATTCCGTTTCTGGGTTTTGATTCATTAATAAGTTCAAGTTGCGTACAGCATTTTTGTAGGCCATTCTTTGCATCAATACATTGCTCGAATCCATCATTACTGCTTGTTGAAATTGCAACAACTCTGAAGAAGATGCAGAACCAATATCACTTCTTATTTGGTTGTATTTTAAACGATCGGCCGATAGCTTAAGTACTTCTTGCAACAACATCAACTTGTCTTTTTGCAACTTGGCATTGTGGTAGGCAATAATGGTAGCTTTTAAAGCATTTTCAATAACTAAACTGGCATTTCCTTCGCTTTGCTTTTCTATTTGCTCAAGGCGTTCTTTAGTGGCGTTTACTCTAAATCCATTAAACAATATCCAATTTAAATTAGCACCACCTTGGTAGCTATTTGAAATCAATAAATCTTGAATAAACGATGTAGGGTTTTGGCTTTGATCGGATATGTTATTAGATTGCCCAGCAGAGATACCAATGGTAGGATATCTACCTGCTTCACCCCACGTATTGTTTATTTTTGCTTGCTCTGTAGCCATCTTACTCAACTGAACATCAAAGTTGTTTTGAAGCGTGTTTTGTAAAGCTTGCTCAAGCGACAGATTAGTTTGTGCGTTTAATTGTGAAAACAATAATAAGGACGCAACAATAGATAGCTTAAATTTCATTTCCTTTCAAATTAGTCTCTTTTAATAATTCTCTATGCGCTGGTTCTACTTCTAATTCCGAAGGTATTGTCCAAACTTCTTTAAATGTTAGCCAACGCCATATTCTCCAGCGTTCTCTTCTTATATCATTAAAGTAGAGCATAAGTGGAGGTAAAAACAATAAGATGATAATGGTGCTAAACAATACGCCATAAGCTACTGAAATAGCCATAGGTATTAGCCATTGTGCTTGAAAACTTTTTTCCATTATAAGAGGATATAAACCCACAACGGTAGTGATGGAAGTTAATATAATAGGTCTAAATCTGGCAACACCTGCTTCAAAGGCGGCCTCTTTCAACGATTTTCCCTGCTTTATAAGTCTGTTGAATGTGTCAACTAAAACAACAGCATCGTTTACTAGTATGCCTAATAACGCAATAATACCCCACATACTTAAAACAGAAAATGGTTTACCTTCTATTCCATGTCCGAGCAAAGCACTTACCAAACCAGCAGGAATTACCATAAGAATAATTCTTGCTTGATAGAACGACCTAAAGTTTAAAGAGAGTATTATAAGAATCATTAGTAATGTGCCTAAAAGAGCAACAAATAACTGAAAATAGGATTCTTGAGCACTTTCTGCTTGGCCTAGAAATTTCACTTCAACATCGGGATATTTTTCGTTTACAAGAGGCACAATTTTTTCTTTGATGTCGTTGTTAACTTTTGCTGCTAATTCAGAGTTAAACAAATCTGCATATACCGAAATTTCTTCTTCGGCATTGATGTGATTTATACCAACAATGCCTCTTTCAATGCTATAGGTTATCAATTCTTGTAAAGGGTACTCTTCACCATTTAATGTTCTTATGCGCATTTGCTCTAGCTGACCAAGTGTTTTTCTATCCTCTTTTGGATAACGCACCCAAATGCGCACTTCGTCTCTACCAATAATTACGCGTTGTGCTTCCGCGCCAAAAAATCCTTGACGAATTTGGTTTAATACATCTGCGTGAGTTAAGCCAAGCAATTTGGCTTTTTCTTTTAGTTCAATGTGTAATTCTCTGTTGCCAATACCAGAGTTGTCTGTAACATCTTTTATATCCTTCATTTCTTTAAGCTCTTGCTTAATGAAATCTTTAGCGGCTTTCATCTCTTTAGAATTTTCACC
>CAYVVI010000020.1:3531-16302 GCA_964455265.1 uncultured Flavobacteriales bacterium
TAAGCTCTTGCTTAATGAAATCTTTAGCGGCTTTCATCTCTTTAGAATTTTCACCCCTAATAGAGAGTGCTACAGGACGACCAAATCGTTCTTGGTCTCCCACTGAAAATTTTTCTAATTCTTTTACACGGATAGAATCTATGCGTGAACGAATTTTATTGGCAATTTCGTTGGCAGATATTTTATCATTTTCTTTTATAGACACTCGTAAACTACCTGCATGAGGACCAGCTTCTCCAAGTCCTTCGGTAAAACCAACATTTAACGATACATAGGTAATGATTGAATCCTTAAACTCATTGTAAACTTCCTCTCTAACTTCACTTACAATACTATCGCAATACCATAAAAATGCTTCGGTACGTTGTTCTGTTTCGCCTGGTTTGTATGCCATCTCTATCTTTATAGCATCAAATGGAATAGAAGGGAAGAAAGCACTTTTAATAACTCCAGTTACAAATAGTATTACCACTAAAAATATAAATCCTAATGGCACTAGCACATAGAGTTTATAAAAGCGAATCATGTGGGCCAGCATACTAGCATATTTATCTCTAAAATAGTTAACACCTTTTTCAAGTTTAGCTCTAAACGATTTGTATTTTTTGTTTTTATTTTCTGAAAGTACTTTTTCTGATGCCAAGTGAGAAGGCAATACCAAAAACGCCTCTAATAAAGAAAATCCTAAACAAGCTATTACAGCAAATGCCATTTCGCCCATCATCTTTAAATCTTTTCCTACAAAAAATAATACAGAGAAAGCTACTATGGTTGTAAGTACAGATGTAAACACAGATGGAATTACCTCAAGTGTGCCATCAACAGCAGCTTGATGTGGTGACTTGCCACGCTCGTAATGGGTGTAAATATTTTCGGCAATTACTATAGCATCATCTACTAAAATACCTACTACTACAATCATCCCAAATAAGGAGATAAGGTTGATAGTCATACCATAGAGGTAACCAATGATAAACATGCCCAAAAACGAAAAGGGGATACCAAAAGCCACCCAAAAGGATAAGCGAAGTTTTAAGAATATAAACAGTGCAATTAATACGAGTATCATTCCAAAAATACCATTGTCAACAAGCATTTTTATGCGGTCGTCAAGCAGTTCATCAAACATAAATAATGTTTGCATTTTGTATTCGCTATTCTCACTATTGAATTTATCGATATAATCGCGAATAAAATCAGACATAGCGCTAACATCCTCTCCAGGAAGCTTGTTTACAAATAGCGTTACACTTCTTTTTCCGTCAACGTAGCTTTTGTTTGGTGTTTCAGAAAAGTCTAATTTCACATTGGCAACATCTTGTATGCGAATTTTTTGTCCATCGGGCTGAGTACGTATAATTATCTTAGCAATGTCGTCAGGGTTGGTAGACTTTGACATGGCGCGAATAAACAGTTGTTCTTCGTCTGTTTTTATTGTTCCACCCGAAATGTTATTGTTGTTTAATCGGATGGCGTTGGATATTTCTTCAATGCGCAGGTTGTAGCGTTGCAGATTCTCTTCTTTTATTTCTACTACCATTTCTAAAGGTGGATAGCCATTTAGAGATAAATCTGAAATGTATTTAGAGTTGAGTAAGTCTTTTTCAATCTTTTCGGAGATTGATTTCATCTTCCATAAATCGTCAGGGCCTTGAATGGATATAAAGCCCACTAAGCTCATACCCGTTGTTTTTTGTTTAATAACTACGGGCTTTTCAGCACCCGCAGGAAAAGAGTTGATGCCATCTACAGAGTTTTTTACATCTTGCAACAGTTCGTTGAGGTCGGTGCCTTCGTAAGCTTCAACAGTAATGCTAGAAATATTTTCTCTTGATGAGGAAGTGATTTCTTCTATGCCAGGTATTCCTTCAAGTGATTCTTCAATTCTGTTAGTAACACCTTCTTCCATCTCTTCGGGCGATGCACCAGGGTAAGCCACTGTGATAAATATTTTTGTAGGTTCCATTTCTGGCATAAACGAGTGGCGCATTAAAAACATGCTCGCCAAACCAAAGAACACAGTTACTATGATTATGGCATTAGTCCAAATGGGATATTTTATAAAAAAGCTGATGAAATTTCTCATCTTTAGTTGAATGTTAAAAGTTAAAGGTTAAAAGTTATTGTTTCGCTATTTCACTACTTCGCTACTTTACTAATTCACTATTTGAAATTAACGGAGCTACTTTTTGTCCTTTTTTAATGTCTAAAATTGGTTCAATAACCAAAACTTCATTTGCGTTGATGTTAGAAAGTATAACATCGTTTTCTGTGTAATGCTCAATAGTTGCATTTATAGGATACAATGCGCTATCTTTAACTACATAGATGGTATTGTTGGCTTGTATCGCTCTTCGGGTGGTTTTAAAAGCCATTGGCAATGTAGGTCCACTAATACTCACGTTTACGTACTGCCCACTGTATAAGGTGTTTTCACTAGAGATAATTTCAATAAATACAGAAACAGATTGACTTAGAGGGTTAATGAAGTCACTTTTTCTAACCACTTTTCCTTTCATCTTTTCGCCTTTTTCCGTGGTAACATCTACAACTGCGTTGAGGTATATTTTGGCAATAGAAACATTTGAAACAGGTACTTCTATTTCTTTCACGTCTTTTTTAGCAATGCGCACAATAGGCGAACCTGGATTTATAACCGAGCCAAGGTCAGTAAAACTTTCTGTAATGCTACCATCAAAAGGGGCGTGTATGTAATATTTTCTAAAGCGCTCTTCTTCGCTGCGTATGCTATAGTATTCTGTCATTACATTTTTAGATACTAAGAAATTTCTAAAACGCACAAACTCTTGGTCGCTACCTTTAAAAGGAGGTAAGTCGGGTAGGGCATTACCAACGGCAATAAGTTCAAAAAATTTATTCCAGTAGATGTGGTTTTCGGGATAGTCTATTTTAATGTCAGGAAGTACATTAGCAACTAAGTTGATGAAGGAACTTTTACGAGCTTTAAGTAATAGCTCTGCTTCAGAGTTATCTATACGCGCCATGAGTTGTCCTTTTTTAAAGGTAGCTCCTTTTTTTAAGCTGATATCTCCAGGTATTAGTCGGCCCTGTGCTTCTGCAATAACACTTATTTGTTGACCATCAATAACCCTTCCTTTAGCATCAATGCTAAGTTTTAAGCTGGTTGGAGTTGCTATTTCTGCCCTTACGTATTTTACACCTTTCGTATTTTGAAGTGTATCGTTATCAGAAACTTCTTTGTTGGAAGTAGGTTTATTCATTTGCATTACCATACCGCCCATAAATGCGCCCACAAGAAGCGTTATAAAGATGAGTGCCCAAACTAAAATTCGTGTCATATACTTTTGCTGTTTTATTTTACAAAACAAAGGTATGTTAATTGTGTTAAAGGCAATATGTTACTACACTAGTGGTATTATTTATGGATGAAGGGTGGTAGAGTTTGTTTCATTGGTTCGTTGTGATTATGCTTTGCTTATCGACTGAGCCGTTTTCTGTGTCCAGCCCCTCTTAGTTGAAAACTTTGTTAAAAACCAATATTAGGGGAATGTTAATTTAAATGTATTGCATTCTACTTTTGTAAACGAAACAAGGAAAAACCATTTTGCATAAATGATGCTAGCCACCTTATTCGGAAAGAAAAAAATTACAAGCACTCAGTTGGCTGATTTGTTTGTATCATCAATTATAGATAGCGTTGACAAAACTTTCTGTGATGTAGCTGATTTTATAAATGAAGCGCCAGAGTTTAGTACTTCGCCAAATATTTCAGTAAACCATTCCGATAGATTTTTACTTATTGTATTGGCTGCCAACATGAGCCAAATTTCTAAGCACTTTAGCAACGAAGAAGAGCATGTTGTTAAGCGCAAAATTGTAGAAAAATTTGCAGACATATATGGTGTGAGTGTAGCTGAATTTTCAAAACATTTAGACGACACTACTCATTTGCTTTATAGAGTTAAAGAGCGTTCGAGCAATGTGGTGTATGCCATGTCTAAAGCATTGTTTCACAAATACAAATTGTTTGCTCATCAAGAGAGATACTTTAAGGAGTTGAACACTCCCAATCCAATTTTCTTAAGAAGATTAGACCAGTTGATGAAGAATTATTTATTCTGCTGGGATAGCTTTTTTGAAAAGTATAAAGTGGCCTAATTATCTTTTCTTTTTATTTCTGAAAGTATTATTCCTGTTGCAATTCCTGCATTTAATGATTCTGCACCTCCGAAAGAAGGAATGGTGATTTTTTGTGTAATATATTTTTCTAATTGCGTTGAAATACCATGAGATTCACTACCAATAATTATAATGCCTTTATTAGCAAGATAGGTTTTATATAGATTCTCTCCATTAAGCACAGCTCCATAAATAGGACCTCTGTAATTACTTAATAGCTCATGAATAGTTACGTAAACTATATTTACTCTAAACAAGCTCCCCATAGAGGATTGAACAACCTTGGGGTTGTAAGCATCAACCGTATTTTCGCTACATATAATTGTGCTTATACCAAACCAATCTGCTGTACGAATGATTGTGCCTAAATTACCAGGATCGTTAATTGTGTCTAAACACAAGTACCATTGATTGGTAACTAATTTTACTTCATTTTTCGGAATTTCTGCAACAGCCAAAATACCTGATGGAGTAGATAAGTGACTCATTCGAGAGAGCTCTTGAGAACTTACTTTTTCTGCCTTTTCATCGGTTATGGAATGTCCTTCGGAGTAGTAAATATTCTTAATCCTAACATTAGATTGAAGAAGTTCATCTACCAATTTTTTTCCTTCAACAACGAACAGACCACTTTCATCTCTGTATTTTTTCAGTTTTAGAGAATGAATAAATTTTATCTGATTATGAGTGGGCATTCCTGTATATTTGTGCTGAACAAAATTAGTTGTTTGTGATTAGGTTTGGTTTATTATCCATAATTATTTTCCTGCTTACAGGATGTTTCTCCACCCGCCATTTGGTTGAAGATGAAAAATTATTGGTTAAAAACAAGCTAGTTGTTGAGGGCAATCTGCCTTCGGATGCTGAACCACTAGAGTCTTTTATAAAACAAAAACCCAACAGAAAAATAGTAGGTATTTTTAGATTTCACTTGTTTTTGTACAACACGGTAAGCGAAAAGCGAATGAATAGGCAAACCGCCAGACGCAAAGAAAAATTAGAACGTAAGAACACCAAAATTTCTGATAAAAATATTCTAAGAAAAGCGCAAGGTAAAAAGGAAAAAGAACTAAAGGAATACAAACTTTCTTGGCGTGAAAAATGGCGAAATATAGTAGGGGAGCCACCAGTTATTTTAGACACAAATCTAACAAGTACTACCGCATCTCAGTTTAAAAATTATTTATTTAAAAAAGGATACTTTGATGCTACGGTAAATTATAAAGTGAGTAATAGATTTTTATCTAAAAAGAAAGTAAAGGTAACGTATCATGTATTGCCAAACACACCATATACAGTAACCAGTTATGAGGAAAATATAGCTGATTCACTAATAAATCAAACCGTTCAGCAATTAAAAAATAGTGGTGTGATTTCAAATTGGAACAACCAGCGTTTAGACATTGAACATTTAGACAATGAGCGTCAAATTATCTCTGATAAACTTCATCAAATTGGTTTTTATGATTTTAACAAGGAATTTTTCACGTATCAAATTGATACAAACGCAACTGCTAAAACAGCTAAGTTGCGTTTACTACTAAACCAACCCAAGCGCAGAGACGTTTTGCAAGATTCTGTATCTGTTTTTCCGCACAGAATATACACTATAAACTCTATTAAAATTTATGTTGAGGGTGGAACTTTAAAGGTGCCTAATCCTATATCAACTAATGTAAATGGTCACGAATTTTTTTATTACGGAGATAATAAAGTACTGTCAGAATTAGAAATTCTTAGAGCAATTTTGTTTGATATTAATTCCGTTTACAACATAGACTTAGTAACGCAAACACGCAAGCGCCTATCTTCTATTGGTTTGTTTGAATATGTTCAAATCGTTTTTCAAAAGGACAATGGTACTGAAAGATTTGGTGTGCTTAACTGTGAAATACGATTAAAACTTTTAAAAAAGCAAACCATTTCTGCTGAGTCGAGAGGAACGTATACCAATGGAAATTATGGTATAGAAGGAGGTCTTTCTTATACAAATAGAAATCTTTTTAGAGGAGGTGAAAAGCTAAAACTATCTGTTGGTGGTGGTTTGCAAACACAACAATCGTTTACATCTACTGAAACTTCTGGCATAACAAACTTCTCTAATGAGTTTTTAGAAGAAACATTCAACACCTTTGAAATAGGCCCTAAGCTTGAGTTTTTTTTACCAAGAATGTTATTTTTTAATAAGGCATTTAAACGGTTAGATTTTACTCAAACAAGAATTTCTGCCAATGTGAACTGGCAACGAACACCAGATTATACAAGGAATTTAGAAGAATATACCTTTGGTTACGATTGGTCTATAGGTAATCACAAGTTCTTTTTAGATGCGCTTCAGATTAGTTTTGTTGATATTGAAATTACAAATCCAATTTTTAGAGATTCTATACTTTCACGGTCTGATTTGTTTTTTGTCAATAGCTTTATAGATCATGCTATAATTGGCTCTAGACTGCGCTATAAATACCTTACCACTACTTTCAGAGGTAAGTTGTTTTTTGACACTTATTTAGAAGGTGTTGGCAATGTACTACATGAGATTTATGATGCATTAGACGTACAAAGAAACCCACAAGGCAACTACAATTTTTTGGGGATTCAATTTGCGCAATTTGTGAAATTACAAACAGAACTTCGCTATCACTACAACATATCAAAAGGTAATGATTTAGCTTTTAGATTCAACAGTGGTTTGGGAATTCCATTTAGAAATTCAAATTATGCGTTACCGTTTGAAAAAAGTTTTTTCATAGGAGGGCCAAATAGTTTAAGAGCTTTTAAAGCACGTACTCTCGGGCCAGGAACTTACACAACTGGTCAACGTACTTTTGATAAAATTGGAGACATAATTTTAGAAGGAAATGCTGAGTATAGGTTTGAATTTTCTAACACATTAGAAGGTGCTTTTTTTGTAGATGCCGGTAACATTTGGCTTTACGATCAAAACTCTGCAAGGGTTGGCGGAAGCTTTAACCCATCAACATTTATTAGTGAAGTAGCAATTGGCTCAGGGTTTGGTTTGCGCTTTGATTTAACGTATTTTCTTCTTCGATTTGATTTAGCCGTTCCATTTAAAGTGCCTTATTTACCAATAGGTGAGCGCTGGATTTTTCAGGAGCAAACTGTAACAGGGTCTCATTTTATTCCGCAGCTTACTTTTGGTATTGGCTATCCGTTTTAAAACTGTAATTTTGTTACCTATGCGTCAGCTTTATATACTAATTACTCTTCTAATTTTCTCTTGCTCGTCTCATAAAAATGAGCAGCAACATAGTGATGACAATTCTTTACATTCTGTTGAACTTAAGTATGCTAAAGCATTTGAGATAAAACATAATCAAAATGAGGTGTATATCACCATTAAAAATCCGTCAAACAATAGTGTTGTTCAAGAACTAGTCATTTCTAATTCTAAACCAAAGCAAAGCGAAGCCATTTGGATTAAACAACATCCAAAATCTGTGGCTTCTTCTTCCGTTACGCATGTATCTTTTTTACATGCCTTAAATAAAATCAACTATTTAACTGGATTTTCTCAAACAAAATACATTTACAACAGCAGTGTGAGAACACAAATTGAAAATGGAGAAACTCAAGAATTAAACAGTGAAGGAGATTTCAATTTAGAAAAAGCCGTTAAGATTCATCCAGATGTTTTCTTTGTGTCGGGGTTATTAGGAAAATTACCTCAATTTGAAAAATTATCAAGCGCTGGAATCCCAGTGGTAGAGGTTGTAGAGTGGGTAGAAGTACATCCCCTCGCTCGTGCAGAGTGGATTAAATTTTTTGCAGCGTTTTATGGAGAATTTGCATTAGCCGATAGCTTGTTTAACCAAATTGAAAACGATTATTTGTCTACAACAGCCCTCATAAAAGACATTGCCAAAAAGCCACTTATCATGTCTGGTAAAAGCTACAAAGGGACTTGGTACATGCCTGGAGGAAGAAATTTTTCGAGCATACTTACTCACGATGCTGGTGGTTTTTATCCTTATTTCGAAACCGATTCTAATACCAACAGCTTACCATTAAGTTTAGAGAAAGTGTCCAAAGATTTTTTAGATGCAGATATTTGGATTTCACCAGGAGCATCATCAATTAAAGAGTTGCTTAAGGAAGACGAACGGTATAGTGCTTTTAAACCTGTAAAAACAAACGCTGTTTACGAAGCAAATAAGCGTGCATTAGAAGGTGGGGCTAATGATTTTTGGGAAACAGGTTTGTTGCGTCCAGACATGCTCTTAAAAGATTTGGTAAAGATTTTTCATCCAAGTGCTTTGCCACAACACGAATTGTATTTTTACAAAAAACTTGAGTAAACAACATATCACATATTTCATTCTATTATCGCTTGCTGCGCTAGTGCTTGTTTTTATCGAACTTATGGCGGGCTCTCAGTGGATTTCATTTTCTGAAGTTTATGCTTCTTTAGGAGGAGATTCTCAAAATGCATCCAACAATTTCATCATTCATCAATTGAGAATTCCAAGAGCGATTACTTCTATTTTAGTGGGTGTTGCCCTTTCTGTTTCAGGATTAATCATGCAATCATTATTTAAAAATGGACTAGCAGGGCCTTATGTTTTAGGCATAAGTTCTGGTTCAGGATTGGGTGTTGCATTGTTGCTAATGGCTGGCTCTGCATTTGGTTTTACAACAAATTATTCTTTGTCAATAGTTATGGCATCATCTATAGGTAGCTTGGCTGTATTATTGCTTATTTTATCTATAAGTTTTCGTGTTCGTCAAGCAGCATCGTTATTGATTATTGGTGTAATGATAGGCACATTTGTTTCTGCTATAATTAGTGTTCTTCAGTTTTTTACGGATATAGAATCGTTGAAAAAATTTGTGCTGTGGACGATGGGAAGCACTACCTCTACAACACTACAACAAAACGGTGTTTTACTAATTTTTATTGCAATTGGACTTGTTTTAGCAGTGATGCTAATTAGACCATTAAACGCATTTTTAATGGGAGAAGAGTACGCAAAATCTGTAGGTATTTCTATTAAATCAACCAGAATACTTTCAATTGCATCCGTAGCATTATTAGCAGGTAGTGTAACAGCTTACTGCGGACCAATTGCCTTTATTGGTCTTGCAGTTCCTCATATTGCTCGTAATATTTTCAATACCGCTCTGCATCAAATTTTACTTCCCGCAAGTATTCTTATTGGTATCGTTTTAATGTTGGTATGTGATGTCATTGCGCAACTACCTGGGTTAGATTATGTGTTGCCAATAAATGCTGTTACATCACTAATTGGAGCACCAATCGTTATCAGTGTTATCCTTAAAAATAAAGCCATAGCTTGACAGAACATAATTACATACTACAAGCGAAGAAACTTACTATTGGACATGGTTCTAATGTGTTGGCGGCTAATATAAACTTCTCCGTTAAGAAAGGAAGTTTGGTTGGTATTTTTGGAGAAAACGGAAAAGGAAAAACCACCCTTATAAAAACCTTAGCTGGATTTATTCCAAAGTTAGATGGAGAGCTAATCATCAACAATAGTAATTTAGAAAAGCACACACCACAAGAGCTTTCTAAGCTAATGAGTGTTGTTTTAACGGATAGAATTTTTGATGGGTCTTTATACGTTAAAGATGTATTGGTAATTGCCAGAACACCTTATGTAGGTATGGGGTATCAACTTAATAACGAAGACAAACAAGCAATAGATGAAGCTGCAAAAGTGTGTAGAATTGAATCATTTTTACAACGTAAATTAATTTCGTTAAGCGATGGAGAGCGTCAAAGAGTACTATTAGCAAGGGCCATTGCACAACAAACAGAAATTATTATTTTAGACGAACCAACTGCTCATTTAGACGTTCCAAATCGAGAATTATTATTTGCGTTGTTAAAGCAACTTACGCAACAAGGCAAAACAATTCTTATCTCAACCCACGAAGTTGATTTAGCGAAGAAATATATTGATCAAGAGGTATTGATTAGATAAAATTATCTAATCAATACCCATGCTTACCAACATTCCAACCCTTTTGTTTTAAGTAAGTATCGCCACTTTCAATGGCGGCATTTTCTAGTTGTGTACCCATCGAATCGTTCCATCGGTTTTAGGTAAGCGAACTAAAATCTTGTAAGCAAGAAGATACTTTTAGTTGGATTTACAAGACTTAGGGGTTAATTTAGAACTTTACTTCTATAGATTGTGATGCGGAGCCCATACCAAATCCCATATCTATGCAATCATGTCTTATATAGATTTTTTTGTTTACTTCTCTGATAATTGATCCATTCTTCATAGCAATGTATGTAAAATCTTGATAGCTACTCGTTTCAAAATTTATTGTTTTTCCTCTTCTACTATCCACAAGCGTATCTGAGCCATAGCGTGTTTTAACGATAATTTTATCTGCATTTAGGTTTGTGAAGGTTTCATCTTCTGTATAAAATTCCACCCTTCCTCTTGGAGAATAGTAGAGTTTTGTTTTAGAATCTTTTGCAATATAATTTTCTTCATCATTCATCCTATATTTGAACTGAACATTATTTGTGTCCATATTTATTGTACATATGTAGCCATTACTGTAATCAACTATAAACCATTTATCTCTATGTTTTTTTTCTGCTTCAAAAGAAAAATAGCCATTGTTATCAGATGTTGCAGAATATCTATTTTTTTCGACAGTACCGAAAATTCCAGAACCTTCAGCAACATCAAACATAACTGTAAAACCACCTAAGGGCTTATTTGTTTCTTTAATTAAAAGCTGTCCACTAATAGTATTCCTTTCTTTATCTTTTCTGCATGAAGCTAAAATAAATAAGGAAAAAGCGAATACAAAAATTATGAGGTTTAATGTTTTCATTTCTTCAAAAATATAAAATTATCTCCACATTATCAAATCAATATCCATGCTTACCAACATTCCAACCCCTTTGTTTTAGGTAGGTGTCGCCACTTTCAATGGCAGCTGTTTCTAGTTGCGTACCCATCGAATCGTTCCAGCGGTTTAGGTAGCCAAACAAACTTATTACGCCTAGCAGTTCTACTATTTCGCCCTCATCCCAATACTTGCGCAAGTTGTCTGCAATCTCATCCGAAACAGCGTTAGGAATGGTACTTGCGGCTATGGCAAAATCTAAGGCAGCACGCTCGGCATCTGTAAAAGCGTGGTAGGTTTTGTATTCCCAAATGTTGTTGAGTTTATCTTTTTCACTTCCGTAGCGCTCGGCTGCTCTTATGGTGTGCGCTTGGCAATATTGGCAACCTGCGGTGTAGCTTGACATGTAGCCCACCAAACGTTTCAAGGCACTGGTAACACGTCCTTCGTTTTTCATCACTGCCATATTCATGTTTACAAATGCTTTGGCGATGTGTGGTCTGCGTTGCATGGTAAGCACACTGTTGGGGCAAAAACCTAACGTTTCGTTAAAGAATTTTACCAACTCTTCCAATTCTGCATTACCCACAGTAGGTAACGGTTGTACTAAAGGTTGTTTCATTTTTCTATTTTATTTTTTCGAGTCATTAAATCTACTAAAAACTATACACCAAACACCAAACCCTAAACACTAAACCCTATTTTTATTCCTCGGATGATAACTCAAAATATTTTCTTTAAGATAATTGGTGTCTAGGTGGGTATAAATTTCGGTGGTGGTGATGGAAGCATGTCCCAACATTTCTTGCACAGCACGTAAGTCTGCACCGCCTTCTACCAAATGCGTGGCAAACGAATGCCTAAACGTATGCGGACTAATTTTCTTTTTGATACCTGCTTTTTCGCACAAGCGTTTGATGATGGTAAAAATCATTACCCGTGTAAGCTGTTTGCCTCTGTTATTTAAAAACAAAAAGTCTTCATGTTTTTTATCAATAACTAAATGATTGCGTATTTCGTTTTTGTAGATGTTAATGTATTTCACGGCTGCACTGCCAATAGGTACTAAGCGTTGCTTGTTGCCTTTGCCAATTACTTTTATGAATCCTTCATCAAAAAACAATTCCGAGAGTTTTAAATTAACCAGTTCCGATACACGCAAGCCGCAGCTGTAAAGGGTTTCTATAATGGCTTTGTTGCGTGCGCCTTCTTTTTTCGACAAATCAATTTGTGCTATGATGGCATCAATTTCTTCAGTACTTAGCACATCGGGGAGTTTTCTTCCCAACTTCGGACTTTCTAACAATTCTGAAGGATTATTCTTTAGTAAATCTTCCATAATTAAATAATTGTAGAAAGATTTTATGCCTGAAATAATGCGTGCTTGGGTAGTAGGCGCAATGCCAAATTCATTCAGCCATTTTACAAAAAGTTGCAAATGGTTTAATTCTAATTTTAGAACAGATAGCATAGGGTAGTGCAGTTCTAAAAACGCAAACAATTTAGACACATCCCGCAAATAGCCATCAATGGTGTTGCTTGCCTGAGATTTTTCTAATTGCAAATACGCTTTGTATCCTTTTATGTAGGAGTTTTCTATCAAAATAATGTTGCACGAAGGTACAGAATGTAAAAGTAAGCGTTATTAAACTTAATTGAAAGTGCTTGATTTATTTTAGCAGGAGTTACGCTATGCTAAACTCTCGCTAGCGGGGTATCGCCACAAATAAAACCAACATTATGGAGTATATA
>CAYVVI010000020.1:16402-18203 GCA_964455265.1 uncultured Flavobacteriales bacterium
AAACTCTCGCTAGCGGGGTATCGCCACAAATAAAACCAACATTATGGAGTATATAATAACTTACCAAGATATTTCCCTCTATTAAAAAGTAACATAGATGTGCAAAAACTTCCTCCATCACCAGCATTTATGACAATAAAAATAATTTCATTGAAAGGATTGAAAAACACCGAAACTCCACTATCCTGAGAACAATTTTCAAGACTTGAACACATAATATTCAAATTAAATATATTTTCATAAAAACCCTTGTTAAATGGCACTTGTATGTCATTATAATAGTAGTTAACTTTTTCTAATACATTTTTAGGTAAATCATATCTAGTGCCTATTTTAACTTGATTGTTAACATATAATATCTTCTCATTTTTATATTTAATTTTATTTTTTTCTACAAAAAATGTATCAATTTGAAATTCTATGCAATACTCGTTATGTTTAAAAACAATTAAATCGTCAGAGCAATATGTTTTTGATAGAATAATTAGTGAATCAGAACAAGGCTCAGCCTCATTTATAATTGTGAAACAATCTTTTTTAATGCTTTCTGCTACTTTAAGATTATTAACATCGTATTTGTTAATGTATAAATTATATGATTCAATATATTTTTCAGAGATACTATGTTTTTGCGAAACACAAATCACACATATATTAATAAATATAATCGTAATATAATATTTTAATTTCCCCATTTTTTCTTAGTTCTACATTTAACCGAATCCTCTACTCGTTCTCGTTTGTAATTAGGATGAAAGAGAGTTAGCAATTCGCACTAGCGTGGTTTAAAAATATAAGTAAATTTAATCTCATCATTAACAACAATTTGTCTGTTAACATCAAAACCTATTTCAAAAAGACAAGTTAAATCTTCTGATTCAAAAGCATTATTTAATGCCTTAATTTCTATAAAATCAAAATAATCAGACAAGAGTATGGAACACTCTTTTATGCTTCCATCCTTTAGAACAATTAATTCAAGTACAATTTTGTTATTTGATGACATGAATTCATTAAATTTCAATGAATCTACATTTGACTCTAGTGTTTCAAAGATTATTTGATTAACCCTTCTGTAACAGCTATCTTCTGACTGACTAAATAAGGAGGTTGACAAACTAAAAAATAAAGTTAGTAGAACTATTCTTTTCATTTCTATTCGTATCTTGAAATATGATTGCCAGAAAAATCTCATAGACCAATTAAATTTTCGTTAGGTTCAATAAAAACATTCAATCAAATATACAAAAAAGAATTTCTATGCTTTTGAGTATGGTAAATCTAAGTACTTGTACCTACTAAAATAGTTTTCGTTGCGCTAACAATGATAAAAGTTTTACCTTTACCATAAATAAAACCAAAGGTTTATTTACAAAGATGAAGCTATTGATACTAAACGGTCCTAACTTGAATTTGCTTGGCAAACGCGAAACGTCTATTTACGGTAGTGAAGATTTTGATAGCTATTTTTCAAAATTACAACAACAGCACAAGCAGATAGAATTGCACTATTTTCAAAGCAATGTAGAGGGCGAACTCATTAACAAACTACATGAGGTGGGTTTTGACTACGATGGTATTATTTTTAACGCTGGTGGCTATACGCACACCTCTGTGGCTATTGCCGATGCAGTGGCTGCCATTAAAACGCCTGTTATAGAAGTGCACATAAGCAATGTGTATGCGCGCGAAGAATACCGCCATCAATCGCTGATGGCAAAAAACTGCAAAGGTATTATAGCTGGCTTTGGTTTAAAATCGTACGATTTAGCGATTGAAAGCTTTTTGATTTAGCTCAGAA
>CAYVVI010000021.1:0-10399 GCA_964455265.1 uncultured Flavobacteriales bacterium
GTACGTCTTAAAAATTTTCCAATTGGTGTAATGCGACTATCATGTTGGCTAGACAATTGAGGCCCTTCTTTTTCTGCATCTACATACATGGTTCTAAACTTGTAAATCATAAACGGAAGTCCGTTTTTGCCAATACGTTCTTGCTTAAAAAATATAGAACCTTTAGAACTAACTTTAATTAATAAGGCAATGATTAAAAAGAAAGGAGCAAGAAGTATTAAAGCAACTAATGAAATAAGTTTATCCAGCACGTTTTTAATGGTAAACTGCCATTGGGGCATTATTTCTGGCGTAACCTCAATAAGCGGCAAACCAAAAATGCTGGTCATTTTTACCGACCCCGATAAAATATCATACATATCGGGAATGATTTTAATTATAACTGGATGATTGGCTAAGCGGTTTACAATTTTTTTCAAGTATTCGTGTTCAGAAGATTCAATAGCTATGATAACTTCTTCAATGGTATTATCTGCAATGTATCTGTCTAAATTATCTAAGCCGCCAAGATATTGTAACTGTTGAGATTGAAAGCTACTATCCACACCATTAATACTTACATAACCTACAAATCTATTTCCAGAAGAGGGTTTGGTTTCTGAAATTTCTTTAAAGATATTTAGTGCTTTTTCATTGCCACCAATTATTAATGTTGGAAAAGAAATAAGTCCCTTGTGTACTCTTTTTACGGTTGATGAAGTGATGATAAATCGAGGGATAAAATTAAATAGAAATAGAATTCCGAAAAAGCTACTGATTAGTTTGTAATAGTCGCTATAAGTGGTTATTTCATCATCTAAAAACAGCGCAAAAAACATTAATGTACTGGCAATAATATATACCACTGTAGATTGCCCTAATTCTTTTACTCTATAACGTCTAAAGCTATTTGAATAAGCACCAGCAGAACCAAATAAAACGATTAATAAAGAAGGTAGAAAAAATAAGCCGTAATAGAAATTTTCATCAATGGTAAAAGCCGTTTCTTCTATGCTTATTTTTCTGTAATAGTAAAACGTTGCCCATGCAAAAACTCCTGAAAAAACATCGCTTATGATGTATAGAAAAGCTAAACGATTTTTTGGTGACAACATTTACAGATATACAATTTTTATGTTGTCGAAATATGCTTTAGGCAAAGTGGTATTTTGAGCTTTATCGTATTGAATACCCATAAACACATCAATATCTTCTGCAGGAGTGTTAGGAGCAATAATTTCTGTTAAATCAATGTATATTTTTTTCCATTTTGGTGTAGATGTTTCTGTAGATGGAAAAAGGTTTATATAAGCTCTTTGTGTTGCCACAAGCTCATTCGTTTTTCTTGTGAAAATACCTAATGTAAGTTGGTAGTTTGTAGAATAATTTAACTCCATATAAATCGTACTTCCGAAGTTGAAATTGTTGAATGCTGCTTCATCTGTTTCAACTTCAAATAAATTATCATCGGCAGTAAAAATAACTTTTGCAGATTTGTTCCCTTCGTAAACTTCGCCAGGGGTTGAAGTTATAGTTAAATCAAAATCAGAGCGAGAGGTCTTAGTAAATTTTACACCCGGCCCTTCAAAATCTTCAAGCCATACGGTAGCATCTGTTTTGTAGGTAAATACTGGCTCAAGCTTTAAAATTTTTCCTTCCTCTAAATTTGCTTTGATTTCGTAGGGGTTAAAAAACGGATAACTGATGCCCACATCTTTCATCCCATTGCGTTTTATTCCTGCTAAAATTTTAATGTTAGATGTTCCACTTTTTAGAACGGGAATAGTAAAAGGAATTTCAAAAACACCGATTAATTCTTCATTTACATAAACCCAGGCGTCTAGTATAGCAGTAGTACTATCGGAGCCCTGAGCAGCCGTGGTTTCAATATCAACCTTATCAATGGTGATGTACGATGGAATTTTTTCTGCAGGATCGAATTTGCTACAGCCAAACCATGCAACGGATAAAAATATATAGATAAAAATATGATTTCGCATTTAGTGTAAACGGTAAGTTACAGTTTGTAAACGCGAAAATACATGAATTATTTTAGCTCGTTATGATATTGCTGCCAAGTTTAATCTTTTCCATAATTTGAGTGGCAACGTTCAAGGCATTATAGCCATCAATTAGAGGCACTTCAACGTCAGATTCTTGTCTAATAGCTGCTGCGAAATTTTTCAATTCTTCTTCTATGGCGTTGTTGGCGAAAACTTCGGGCTTTATTATTTCAATTTCTTTTTTACCTTTTCCTTCTCCAAGCTCTAGAACAATGGCAAATGGGTTGCTTTCATCACTATCTTTTATGTTAATGATTTCAGATTTTTTTTCAAGATAATCTACCGAGATGTAGGCGTTACTCTGAAAAAATCTTGTTTTACGCATATTTTTCATTGATATGCGGCTAGTGGTTACGTTGGCAACACAACCATTGTCAAATTCAATGCGTGCATTGGCAATATCTGGAGTATCGCTAACTATAGCAACACCACTTGCACTAATTTTTTTCACGGATGAATTAACCACGCTTAAAATAATATCAATATCATGAATCATTAAATCTAACACAACAGGTACATCTGTTCCTCTCGGGTTAAATTGCGCCAACCTATGCGATTCAATAAACATAGGATTTTTCAAAGCATCTTTTACAGCCAAGAATGCTGGATTAAATCTTTCTACATGGCCTACTTGAGCAACAATTTTTGCTTCATTAGCTAAGGTTATTAAAGATTTTGCTTCGTCTAACGTATTGGTAAGCGGCTTTTCTATAAAGACATGCTTAAAATTTCTTATGGCACTAGAAGCAACGTTGTAGTGAGAAAGTGTAGGCGTTACAACATCAATGGCATCCACTAAATTTAGTAATTGTTCGTAGTTGTCAAATCGTTTTATAGAAAGTAATTGCTCTGTTTCTAGTGCAATAGTATCGTTTGGGTCGTAAAATCCTACGAGTTCAAAATCGGGAAGTTGCTTTAAAATTTTTAGGTGAATTTTTCCTAAATGTCCTGCGCCTAATACACCTATTTTTATCATGCTTCTTGGTTTGATGATTCAAAAGTAGTGTCTATTACTTTTCTGTTTGATAGGATGTTTTTGGTTTTATTAACATTCTACTTTTTAATATATACTTTAAGGTTTATGTTAATTCAACTCAATAGAACCCTAATTTTGCGGGGCAGTTTTTTTGAAGTGCGCTGAATTATGCAAGAAAGCAAAGACACATTTAGACATAAGGGTTTAAGAAAGAAAATGATTGAAACGCTTCAAGAAGGTGGAATAACCGACAAGCGCGTGCTGGAAGCAATGAATAAAATTCCGCGTCATTTTTTTATCGATTCTGTTTTTGAAGATACCATGTATCTAGATGTGGCTTTTCAAATTGGAGCAGGACAAACCATTTCTAAACCCTCTACTGTTGCTTATCAATCTCAATTGTTAGATGTGCAAAAAGGTGATAAAATTTTAGAAATTGGTACAGGTTCTGGCTACCAAACATCTGTTTTGTGCGAATTGGGCGCTAAAGTATTTTCCATAGAACGCCATAAAATTTTGCATTCATCGGCAAAGCAAATGCTAGAAGATTTAGGTTATCGTCCGCGTTTGTTTTTTGGAGATGGTTATGAAGGAATTCCACATTTCGCCCCCTTTGATAAAGTTATAGTTACTTGTGGTGCCTCAGACATTCCTAAAAAATTAGTTGAACAACTAAAAATTGGTGGTAAAATGATTATCCCGATAGGCGATGAAGTGCAAAAAATGTATGAACTTACAAAACTTTCTGATAGCGATGTAACCCTTACGGAATACGGGGAATTTAAGTTTGTGCCTATGCTCAATAAAAAAGTTTCTGTATAATTTTGTAACCTTGGCACAATATTGGCGTTAAAGCCCTCAGATTTTTCAAAACGATAAATGAATAAACAACTACTTAATTTAACAACATCCTTAATTATGACTTTGTCTGCGGTAGTTTCTGTGGCACAATCACAAGATTCAGGCCTTCCAACAAAAGGCAATTGGGGTGTTTCGTTAGATGTTGCTCCGTTTATAAAACAAGTAGATAATTTTAATAATAAAAACGCTCCATTATATACATCGCGTATAGCTAATTCTCCAAATGCTATTTTGGTTAAGTATTTTTTGAAAGATGATTTAGCCGTTAGAGGTAGGTTTCGAGTAGGATATACATCTACCAACATTAATGCCCTAATTCCCGATGCAAACAATACCAATCCTATTGATATTACATTTCTTGATGAGTCTGTTAAAATAAATCAATACAACATAGGGTTGTTTGGTGGAATTGAAAAGCGCAAAACAAAAGGAAAAGCGCAAGGAATAGTTGGAGCAGAAATGGGCGTGGCATTTGGCAATGGGTTTAAATTTGATTATACCTACGCCAATCCAATAACTATTGATAACCAATCTCCACAAACTACAGATTTTTCATCTCAACTTGGCGTACAAAACATTACCTCTTCTTCCAGAATTTTATCAAACAACCAAGGATACGATTTTAGCTTTATCGCAAGAGGAATAATTGGTGCCGAATATTTCTTCTTCCCAAATTTATCGTTTGGGTTTGAATATGCATGGGGTTTGGATTTATCCTCCACTAAAGATGCCCTTGTAATTGAAGAATATTGGGACGCTACCAACACGAGTGTAGTTGTAAAAGAAACTATTTTTAAAGGAAAAACTTCTTTAGGAATAGATAACCACCAGCTAATGATTGGAGTAAACGTATATTTTTAAACACACACAAATAAGTGTTAATAAATAACATTGTAAAATAAATTTACATAAATTTGCAAACATTAATTTTGACGAGTATAACCTATAAAACAAAACAAAAAATAAAAAGAGTTATGAAAAGAAAATTATTATCAATTATGGCTGTTGTTGGAATGATGGCAGCTGCTAACGCTCAGGACGACAAAGTGTACACTCCTGTAGCTGGTGATTGGGCAATTGGCATTGATGCTACCCCATTCCTTAACTATGCTGGAAATTTCTTTGGGAAAACTGCAAACAACAATGCACCTACTTGGAACTTCCAAACAACAAATCAAACAATTACTGGTAAGTACTTTGCTTCTGATGACATGGCTTATCGTGGTTCTTTGAGAATTGGTTTCGGTTCATGGACTGACAACAACATGGTTGTGAACCTTGCTGACACAGCAATTAACAACAACGTTGCTTTCCCAGATTTGTTAAGCATGACTGAAAACTCAATGAAGATGTCTTATTCTAACATTGGTCTTTCAGGTGGTATTGAAATGCGTAAAGGTTCAGGTCGCCTAATTGGAATCTACGGTGCAGAGCTTGGTTTTAGTGTGTCTTCTAGCAAAGCTGCTTACACGTATGGTAACGCTTTAGCGCTTAACCCTGGTGATACTACAGTATTTGTAAACGTTAACGGTCAAGACAACTTTGGTTCAAACCTTACTTCTGATACTTATGGTAACTTCGCTAGAGTAACAGAACAAAACTTTGGTAGAACATTTACTTTTGGTCTTAGAGCATTTATCGGAGCTGAGTACTTCATTTTCCCTAAAATTTCTTTAGGTGGTGAATTTGGTTGGGGCTTAGGTTTCTCTTCTACAACAGGTGGTTCTGTAACTATGGAATCAATTGGTGATACAGGAACAAATACTGATGCTGGTTCTGATATCTTTGCAATTGGCCAACAAACAATTGAGAACTCTGGTAGCAGCTCATTTAGATTGGATACTGACAACGTAAACACAATGTTTGCTCCATCAGGTTCATTAAGATTAACATTCCACTTCTAAGAATTAAAAACTTAGTGTTATACAATAAAATCGCCCTGCTTTGCGGGGCGATTTTGTTTTTACACCTTTTGTTAAAATGAAAAGAGATATTGCAACAAAAGAAGATATTGAATTATTAATGCGTGCATTTTATAGCAAAATGCTAACGGACGATGTGGTAGGATACATTTTTACAGATGTGGCTAAAATTAATTTAGAAGAGCACTTGCCCAATTTAACAAGTTTTTGGAACAATGCTTTGTTTCATGTTGGAGGATATAAAAACAATCTGATACAAATACATAAAGATTTAAATACGAAAGAACCTCTCACAGAGCAGCATTTTGAACGTTGGCTCATGTTACTCAACACAACTATTGATGAGCATTTTGAAGGAGAAATAGTAAATAAGATGAAGTTGGTAGCCAAGCAAGTGGCGCTAACCATTAAAATTAAGCTTGTTTAAGCGTACTCAGCTCAAATAAAAATTTGGGATTATTTTCTAAGGCAGTTCCCACTACAACCAAGTTAGCACCAGCTTCCCAAGCCATGTTTACTTCTTCAGAAGTTTTTATACCACCTCCAACAACCATAAAGTTATCACAAAGAGATTTTGTTGCTTTAATAGTTTCGGTAGATATGGGCTTTTCAGCACCGCTACCCCCATCTAAATAAATAATTTTTAAACCCAACTGTTCACCGGCTAAGGCAGTGCAAGCTGTAATTTCGGGCTTATTGTAAGGAATGGGTGTTGTGTTACTAATATAACTAGCTGTAGTTGGTTTACCACAATCTACCAATATGTATCCTGTAGAGATGATGTCTAACCCCGAAGCTTTAAGCGTAGGCGCAGCAATTACATGCTGACCAATTAAAAACTCAGCATTTCTGCCAGATATTAATGAAAGCAATAAAATGCCATCGGCTTGGCTATCAATTTGCACATGATTTCCTGGAAAAATGTAAATAGGCAGATGTGTTTTAGAGCGTACTTTCTGAATACATTCTGTTAAACTACCCTTGTGCAGTAAACTTCCACCAATCAAAATTACATCCACACAAGAACTACCTGACAAAAGTTCTAGAAACCCATCCGAAACTTTGTCGGGGTCAATTAAAACGGCTAATTGCTTGGTGTTGGTATGTGAAAAAGAATAGCGCACTAATGAATATAAGTCATTACGAAGTTATCAAAAACTTTGTAGTTTACCCTAACATTTTTACTAACGTTTGGATGAATCACCTTGCTTTCTACAAAATTAGTGTTTATTGAAATAATATTTAAGCACGTGTTAAATGGCACATTTTCTTGACGAATACTCTTAAACAAACTTTCTTTTACAGACCACGCTAAGCAGTTGTTAGTTACATCTTCTTTGGCTATTAGGCGCGTCTCTTTAGCCGATAGAAATTTTTTGCGTAAGCCCAAGACTTTGTTATCAAAATACTGTACGTCTATAGCAGCTTCACTATTGTCGCTAACTATTATAGCCACTACATCTTTACTGTGCGAAATGCTAATATGTTTTTCGCTACCCGCTAATGATGGTCTGCCGTTTTTATCATACTTTATTTCATACGTTGGGTTTAACGAATGCAATAATATACGAGTGGCTAAATACTCGTTTTTACGTTGTACATTTTTGAGAGATGAAAAAAACTTTAAGTCTTTAAATGAAAGAGAATACTCCTCTACATCTTCATGCAATCCCGAGCGAAAGACAGTCCACACGATATACCCGTTATGTTCCCTCAGATTTATTTTTCTTATGTGTAGCATTTTTATATAGAGTTACTATAATGACGAACAAAGTTACATAAAGGTTGTTTAGTAAAATACATACCAAAATTATTTTTGATTTAAATAATTAAATATCATAAATTTGTAGTCCTTAAAATAAACAACATCAACAAAATGAGCACAACTTTGGAAGCAACCAAATTTAAAGTAAAAGATATCTCGCTAGCAGAGTGGGGTAGAAAAGAAATCAGACTAGCCGAAGCAGAAATGCCGGGCTTAATGTCTTTAAGAGAAGAATTCGGAAAAAGCAAACCATTGGCTAATGCACGCATAGCTGGTTGCTTACATATGACCATTCAAACAGCTGTATTAATTGAAACATTAGTTGAATTAGGAGCAGAGGTTTCTTGGTCTTCATGTAATATTTTCTCAACTCAAGACCATGCAGCAGCAGCCATTGCAGCAGCAGGTATTCCAGTGTTTGCATGGAAAGGTATGAACGAAGAAGAATTTGATTGGTGTATCGAGCAAACATTATTTGCATTTAAAGACGGTAAACCATTAAATATGATTTTAGATGATGGTGGTGACTTAACCAACATGGTTTTCGATAGATTTCCTGAATTAGTAAAAGGCATCAAAGGATTGTCTGAAGAAACAACTACAGGCGTACACCGCTTGATGGAAAGAGAAAAGAACGGTACTTTAGTTATGCCTGCAATCAACGTAAACGATTCTGTAACTAAATCTAAATTTGATAACAAGTACGGTTGTAAAGAATCATTGGTAGATTCAATAAGAAGAGCTACTGATGTGATGATGGCTGGTAAAGTAGCAGTAGTTGCTGGTTACGGAGATGTAGGTAAGGGTTCAGCAGCTTCATTGCAAGGTGCTGGTGCAAGAGTTATCGTTACAGAAATTGACCCAATTTGCGCGCTTCAAGCAGCAATGGATGGCTTTGAAGTTAAAAAAATGGATGCTGCCGTTGCAGAAGGAGACATTATTGTAACTACAACAGGTAATAAAGATATCGTAGTTGGTCGTCATTTCGAAAAAATGAAAGACAAAGCCATTGTTTGTAACATTGGTCACTTCGATAATGAAATTGATGTACGTTGGTTAAACGACAATGCTTCAAAAGAAGAAGTAAAACCGCAAGTAGATTTATACACTAAGAAAGATGGTAAACAAGTTATTTTATTAGCTGAAGGTCGTTTGGTAAATTTAGGTTGTGCTACAGGTCACCCTTCGTTTGTAATGAGTAATTCATTTACCAACCAAACTTTGGCGCAAATAGAGTTGTGGAACCATTCAGATAAGTACGAAAACAAAGTTTATACATTACCTAAACACTTAGATGAAAAAGTTGCACGTCTTCACTTAGCTAAAATTGGTGTTGAGTTAGATGTATTAACACCAGACCAAGCGAAATATATTGGCGTAACGGTAGATGGGCCATACAAACCAGAACAATACAGATACTAAAATTATTAGGAATACAATAATTAAAAAAGGCGAAGAATTTTTCTTCGCCTTTTTTAATGTTATATCGAACGTAGTAGAACTACGAATTTTAATTAAAAATATGCAGAATAGCACCATCAAACGTAGTGCGGTATTGAAACAAAGGATAAGGAGCAGGACCATTCAAAATACTACCATCTTGCAATAAATATTTTGAACCATCGCAAGTGCAGTCAACCGTAACGTTATCGGAATTTACGTCTGCTTTTCCGCAAGCTTCTTCAGCTTTATAAGTGCAGTGGCGGTCATACACAATTATTTCTTCTTGAGATTTTCTATAAGCAATAAGTCCCATTGAGCCACCATTTATATAGGTCCAGCCAGAAATAGAAGTTAATTGAAAAAAACTAGGATTGTTTATATTAATATAAATATCAACTTCTACATAAGGAATATACTGATCGCGCTTACCACAGCCATTAAATAACAATACAGCGAGCAGAAAAACACTTATATATGTATATTTACGCATCAAAATCATAGTACAAAGGTATGAAGTTAAAAACGAAACTACTATCAATTATATTGTTGATTGCTTTTATTAGTGCATCACAAAGCATCCATGCCCAAAAGGCAAATAAAAAAGCGTCTAAAAAAGACCAAGCGTATTACGACAAGAAAAAGGAGAAAGAAGCTGAGAAAGCTAAGAAAGGAGAGGAAGAAGCAAAGAAAGCTCATGTAAAAAATCAATCAAAAGAGACGCAAAAGCGCATGAAAAAAACGCAACGGAAATCAAAACGTAATTTAAAACAAGGAAATAGTACACCATTTTTTAAAAGAATCTTCCGCAAAAAGTAATTTTTCAACCGTTCCCTAAAATTAACCTGCCGTTTCCTAAATTTTCAATAAAATAATTCATTGAGTGTCTTAACTTTACAATGTGCTTAAAAACAATTATGTTATAGGACGAATTGTTAGGAATTCAAATTCTGTTAAAAAATGTAAAAAAAACATCATTTGGAGAATAATTTAATTTCTATATTAGCACACTTGAAATTAAGAAAGATAAAATTTTTTGATAATAAAAAAGTAATAATATGATAAAGAAGTTTACTTTATTTTCCGTCCTTTTCTTTTTAGTAACAGCTGCGTTTGCTCAGCAAGGACAAGGTAGTATCAAGGGTACTGTTAAGGATAAAGAATCTGGTGAAGGGGTTCCTTTTGCCAACATTAAGTTGATTCAAAACGGTGCCGTAAAGGGTGGTGCTACCACAGATTTTGATGGTAAGTTTACCATTTCATCTGTAACACCAGGATCTTATGATGTTGAAGTTAACTCTGTGGGCTATACGCCAACAAGAACTCAAGGTGTTACTGTGTCATCAGATAAAATTCGATTCTTAGACTTAGTAATGTCATCAGGTAATGAGCT
>CAYVVI010000021.1:10499-18200 GCA_964455265.1 uncultured Flavobacteriales bacterium
AACACTATTTAATTATGATGAAAATCCAGTTAGAACATCATTAGATTGGAGAGCATGGGGTAGATTTACACAGCGCTTCCCTAATGCAAAAGACGTAGAAGGTAACGAAAGAAAAGGTGGCGTTAAAAACGTATATTATTCCTTAATGGTAGACTATTCTAAAGTAAACAGAAGAACAGAAGATGAATCATTAGGAGATAATTTCTTTAAATATGGTCATATTGGTAAATTTACTAGAACATTTTTCAAAACGTATGCACCAACAGGCACAGATGGTTTTTATGAAATGAACGGTTACGGTAGTTTATTGCAATTTATACCAGATAGCACAACCGCTAACCCTGTTGCATCACTTATTGCTCAGCAGGTAGCTAATTATGTGTCTTTTGATCCAAGAGAAAGTTTCTTAAGCCAATTAGCCGTAACCAATGAGTATACAAATACTTTGTCTGGTGGACAGTTTTTTGATGAAATAGATTATCTAAGTAATCAAGGTCTTTTAAATGGTTCGCAGCCAAATAGCGTTTACGGTATGTGGACCAATTTTGGAACACAATATAATGGATATAGTTTAACTAACAATAGCCAATTCCGTGTAACGGGCGTAGGTTCAGCTAGTGTGGGTAATCATGCACTACAAGTTGGTTTTGAGTTTGAACAAAGAAGCGATAGATTTTTTAGTTTAAGCCCAGTTGGTTTATGGGATCAAGCAAGATTATTGGCTAACTCACATATTGAAGACAGAGACTTAAACAATCCAATATATAGAACATCGCAAGGTAACATCTCAGTAATCGACTACAACAGAGAAAATACATCTAAAGGAGAATATGGCGGATTTGAAGACCCTCAATCAAGATTTGACTTTGAGTTAAGACAAGCTCTAGGTTTAGATCCAGATGGTATAGACTTTTTAAACGTAGATGAGTACGACCCATCTTTGTTTAGGTTAAACATGTTTTCAGCAGATGAGCTTTTAAATAATGGAAGCAGTTATGTAAGTTATGCAGGTTATAACTTTGATGGTACATTTAATAGAAACAACTCAAGCTATTATGACTTTTTTACAGAGAGAGATGAGTTTGGAGATTACACAAGAAGCATCCCTGCGTTCCAGCCAATATATATGTCAGGATATATTATGGATAAATTTGCATTTGATGATTTAGTATTTAACGTTGGTGTTCGTGTAGACAGATTTGATGCGAACCAACCTGTATTAAAAGATAGATACTTGTTTGTTCCTGCATACACAATATCAGAAGTTAAAGCTAATAACACAAGTTTTAGTGGATTTAGTTTCCCAACAAACATTCCAGAAACAGCTACAGTATATGTTGATAATGCCTTTAACCCTACAAGAATTACAGGATTTAGAGATGGAGACACCTGGTACAACTCTGGAGGTGTTCAAGTATCAGACTTTAAAGGAGCAAACACTAACCCAATTGCTCAGCCTTTTATAATTGATGAAGTAGAATCTTCACACAGGGGAGTTTTTGTTGGGGAGCAAGGAAGTGCATTAAAAGATTACGACCCTCAGTTTGTAATTATGCCGAGAATTGCTTTTTCTTTCCCAATTTCTGATGAGGCGTTATTTTTTGCACACTACGATATTTTAGCAGAACGCCCAACAAACTTACAGTTTGATCCGTTTGCGTATCTATTTATTGAAAGCTATGGACAGAACAGAACTATTAGAAATCCAAACCTTCTTCCTCAAAAAACTATTGATTACGAATTAGGTTTTCAACAAGTATTGTCAAAAAGTTCATCCTTAAAAATATCTTCTTTTTATCGTGAACAAAGAGATTATGTAACCCTTGTAAACGTATTTGGAGCATATCCAACAAGCTACAGAACATTTACAAACTTAGACTTCGGTACAGTTAAAGGTCTTACATTAACGTACGACTTAAGAAGAACAGGTAATGTACGTTTAACAGCATCATATACCCTTCAATTTGCAGAAGGGACTGGTTCTGCAGCTGATTCTGGATTAGATTTCATCAGATCGGGTATCCCTAACTTTAGGTCTATCTCTCCTTATGATTACGATCAAAGACATGCATTTGCAGGAAGTATTGACTACCGTTACGGAGAAGGTAAAGATTACAACGGACCAGTTGTAGGTGGTAGACAAATATTTAAGAACACTGGTGCTAACATAATGTTTAACTTCGGCTCAGGAACTCCTTACAATGCTCAAAGTAACTTCACTCCTGAAGCTACCGGTGGGGGTGCTGCACAGTTCACTGGAACATTAAACGGCTCAAGAAAGCCATGGCAGTTTAGAATTGATGCTCAGTTTGATAGAGATTTTAGCATCAAGTTAAACAAGAATGAGGAGAAACCAAAACTAGCCAACCTTAACGTTTATCTGCAAGTAAACAACTTGTTCAATATTATTAACGTTGTAAACGTGTATAGAGCAACAGGTAACCCTGATGATGATGGGTTCCTTGCATCTGCTGTTGGTCAAACAGTACTAGACTCTCAACCAGCTCAACAAGCTTATGCGGATTATTACGGAATGAAAGTATTAAACCCTTACAACTTCAGCTTACCAAGAACAATAAGATTGGGTGTGAAGTTTGATTTTTAATGTAAACGAATAGATTTAATTATGAGAACAATGATAAAATACGTAGCTCTTTCCACCTTAACAGCATTACTTACAACAGTAGGTTATTCTTACGGTCCATCTAATGGCGGTAAAACATCTTCGGGTTCTACCAATGGAATTAAAACTAAAGCTGCCAACTGCGCTCCTTCAACTGGTCGCCAGTTTCTTGAAATTGTTAACGATAAAGGAGTAAATGTGCCTTTTAATAACGTTAAAACTATTGTTGAAACCTCTGGTTTTGCTTGGTTAGATAGATCAACAGGTCAACCAGCATATGAGGTTCCTGCCGGAGGAAAGAGAAACACCATTTATGCGGGGGCATTATGGTTAGGTGGTACTACGCAAGGGGGTATTCTTAAAGTAGCAGCACACTTATATCACCAAAATAATGACTTTTGGGCAGGACCATTAACCTCTAACCAACCTGGTGATGGAATCAACACCATTGGTTTTGGAGAAGGTCAAATAGACCCACAAACATGTAACTTATATGATAGAATGTGGATTACTTCACGTCAAGACGTACTAACTCATTATTTTTGTAAAGCACTAAGCGAATGTCCAGAAGACTATGCTGGAGTGCCTGAGTCTATTAGAACATGGCCAGGAAACTACATTGATGATGGATCAAAGTATGTTGACTATTTCTTAGCGCCCTTTGTAGATGTTGACGGAGATCAAATCTATGACCCTGAAAAAGGTGATTATCCAGGTTACGATTTGTTTAAAGCTAACGATTGTCCAAGACCTAGAGGTGGACGTGTAGATTTATTTGGCGACTACAATGCTTGGTATGTATTTAACGATAGAGGAAACGTACATACTGAATCTGGAGGACAAGACATAGGTATGGAAATTAAAGCACAAGCGTTTGCTTTTTCTACTGCCGATGAAGTTAATAACATGACCTTTTATAACTACGAGTTAATTAATAGGTCAACTACTACACTTGTAAATACTTATTTTGGACAGTATGCTGATACAGATATAGGTTGTTCAGGAGATGACTACTCTGGTTGTGATGTACAAAGAGGGTTTGGTTATGCCTATAACGCAACAGCTGTTGACGGTGCAGAATGTTTTGGTGCGGTGCCTTATAACGATGGTACACCACCAGCTATTGGTATCGATTTTTTTGAAGGGCCTTATCAAGACAATGACGGTATAGATAATCCATTAACTACTGATATTGCAGAAGCAATTGCTTTAAAAGGTATTCCTTATAAAGGCTTAGGAATAGGTTATAGTGATGGCGTTATTGACAATGAGCGTATGGGTATGTCACGTTTTGTTTTCTTTAATCGATCAGGAACTGCTCCAATTTCTGCACTAGACGACCCGAGTAGTGCCATAGAATTTTACAACTATATGAGAGGTATTTGGAGAGACGGAACAGAATTTTTATTTGGTGGTTTAGGTCACGCACAGTTAGGCGGTACTATACCAACAAAATATGTGTTCCCTGGAGATTCTGACCCATTGTTTTGGGGAACTGAAGGGGAGCCAGTACCTCAAGACTGGACAGAAGCCAATGAAGATAATCAAGCTGGAGATAGACGTTTCTTCCAATCTTCAGGACCGTTTACCCTTGAGCCAGGTGCACTTAACAATATTACCGTTGGTGTAGTTTATGCTAGAGCAGCATCTGGAGACCCATTTCAATCTGTACAATTGGTAAGATTAGCTGACGATAAAGCTCAGGCATTATTCGACAACTGCTTTAGATTAATTGATGGTCCAGATGCTCCAGACGTTACAGGTAGAGAATTAGATAGAGAACTTATCCTTTATTTAACAAACTCAAACCTATCTAACAATGCTGGAGAAAAATATATTGAGAAAGATCCTAACATTACTTTGGATAATATGAAAATTTATTTGGATACTGTTCGTCCTTCCATTGACCCAAGCGGTACTGGAGCTGAGATAGGAGGAGATGGAATTTGTCCTACATGTTATTATAAAGATGATAATTTCTATAGATTTCAAGGGTATCAAGTATTTCAGTTAGTTGATGCAAGTGTTGGTGCTAATGAGTTAGATGATGTATCAAGAGCAAGAATTGTTGCACAATGTGACTTTAAAGATGGAGTTGCGCGTTTAATAAACTTTGAATTTGATGACTTTTTGTCTGCAGCCGTTCCTATTGAAAAAGTTAATGGTGGAGACAAAGGAATTGTTCATTCATTTAAATTTACTACCGATGCATTTGCCCAAGGTAATGTTAGATTAGTAAACTATAAAAAATACCACTATATGGTTGTTGCTTACGCACACAACAACTACAGAGATTATAAACAAGCCGACCCATTGTTTTTAGACGGACAAAAGCAACCTTACTTAAGAGGTAGAAAAGCAGCAAGAGGAGCTATTGAAGTGATAACGTTAATTCCTCACAAACCAATTGCAGGTACAGTTCTTAACTCTAGCTATGGAGATACTCCACTAATTGTTAGAGAAGAAGGTAGAGGTAACGGTGGTTTAGAAGTGGATATTACCGCAGAAACTGAAGAAGATATTTTGAAAAATGGTGTTGCTAAATTTGCAACCTATAAAAAAGGAGCTGTTCCTATTGATTTTAAAATAGTTGACCCATTAAAAGTTCCTAATGATGAGTTTGAATTAAGATTTTTTCCAGATTTTTCTCAGTTGGGTGTAGATACTAGAATCCTTTACTCAAAGTGGGCATTAATTTCTAGAACGAGTAAAGATACTGTTTGGTCTGATACCACCATTTCCTTCAGAAATGAGCAAGTCTTATTAAACTCTAAAGCGTCTAAGTTCAATAGTAATCAGTTTGTTGATATAGACTGGGGCTTCTCAATATCGGTTACACAACCAAGTACTATTATTGCAAACCAACTTGCCATAGACGATTATCCTTACTTGTTAAGTTCAAGAATAACTTTTTCTGATACTACAAAACCTTGGTTAAGTGGTATACCTGACACGGATGGTAACATTGCTTACAATTGGATTAGAAGTGGTACTACAGAAGATACAGATAATACTGGATGTTCAAATTCTAGTGACAGAAAAGAAGCAGGTGTATTTATAGACACTAAACAAGATTTTGAAAAAGTAATTAATGGAACCTGGGCACCTTTTGCTGTAGTAGCGAATGGTGAATGTTTTGGTTATCCTGTTGGTTCGCAATTTATTGGTGCTCAAAACCAAGCATCTATAAAATCTGTTCCAAGTGTTGATATTGTGTTTACTAGCGACCAATCAAAATGGACTAGATGTGCCGTACTTGAAATGCAAAACGAGAGCACTCTTTCTTTTGATAACGTAGCCAAAATGTCCATTAGAAAAAAACCTTCTGTTGGAAAAGATGGTAAACCAGATGGATCAGGAACAACAGGTATGAGCTGGTTCCCTGGTTATGCAATAGACGTTAACACTGGGGAGCGTATGAACATGGCTTTTGGAGAAGACACTTGGGAAGCTGGCCATAATGGTAATGATATGATTTGGAACCCATCTACGAGCATAGCTAATTACGGTGGTAAGCACTATATATATGTGTTTAGAAATGAACAATATGAAGGAGCTAACAGAATGCCTTTCTACGATCAAGGTAAATTTCTAATGGAGTCTTTACAAAGTACCTCATCAGCTACAAGAGATAGAGCATGGAGATCATGCGTTTGGGTAGGAGCTCCTCTATTAAGATCAGGACAAGAGTTGTTATCAACAGACGCTAGAATTAGATTAAGAGTTTCTAGTCCTTACAGACAATTCTCTACCAATAAAACTACAGCTCAGAGCATCTCCAACACAAGCGGAAGCTCTAACAGTTGGTACCCACTTTATTCATTTAATACTGCAGATTTGGCTCACGAGGACTTTAATTTAGACTCTGCTCAAAGCGCATTGAATAGAATAAACATAGTACCTAACCCTTACTATGCATACTCTGAGTACGAAGAAAGAAGACTAGAAACAAGAGTTCGTCTTATTAATCTTCCTCAAACTTGTACAATTAGAATCTACAATACTGGAGGTACTTTAGTACGTACATTCAAGAAAGATAGTGAAATTACCTATTTAGATTGGGATTTAAACAACCACAGACTTGTGCCTATTGCAAGCGGTATGTACATAATACATATAGATGTTCCTGGTATAGGAGAGAAGGTAATTAAATGGTTAGGTATAATGCGAACACCAGACTTAGAAAAGTCATAAAACGATTAATAACGAAATAAATACGTAACAATGAAAATAATTAAGCGTAGTTTAATTTTAGGAGTTATTTTATCTACTTCATATGCAGCAATGGCTGGTAACGAAGATAGATCTGGCTCTGCAGGCTCATCACAATTATTGATTAACCCTTGGGCACGCTCTTCAGCATGGGGAAATGCTGGTTCCGCTAGTGTAAAAGGCCTAGAAGCTCAGTTTATGAACATAGCTGGCTTGGCTTATGCAGACAAAACAGAGTTGATTTTTGCTAGAACCAACTGGTTAGGTAGCCAATCTGGAATTGCTGTAAACACCTTTGGTTTGGCTCAAAGAATTAATGACAATAGTGTGTTGTCTTTATCTGTATTATCTATGAATTACGGAGACATTCCGATTACTACATATGATAATCCAGAGGGAGGCATTGGTGATTTTAGTCCAACCTCTAGTGTTATTGCATTAGGATATGCGAAATTGTTTTCTGAGCGTATTTCTGGAGGGATTAATGTAAAGGTAATTTCAGAGTCAACTGCAGTTGTAGGCGCTACTGGAATAGCCCTTGATGCAGGTGTACGTTATGTAACTGGTGAAAATGATAAAATGAAGTTCTCAATTACATTAAAAAATGTTGGCCCAGCAATGAGCTATTCAGGAGATGGTCTTTCTATCGAGACAGTTATTCCTACTACAGGATTGACACTTACTACACAGCAAAGATCTCAACAATTTGAGCTCCCATCTCAATTATTAATTGCTGGTTCATACGATTTTAATTTTGGAGAAGAGCACCTACTAACTGCTGGAGCAACATTTGTTTCAAACGCATTTAGCAACGATCAATTTGCAGGTGGTTTAGAATACTCATTTCTAACAAAGAAAGCTACTTT
>CAYVVI010000022.1:0-18079 GCA_964455265.1 uncultured Flavobacteriales bacterium
AAATTTGCCAATTGATGCGCTATGCTGGTATTTCAGATAAAGTATCCTCATTAGGAATTTATCAATACAACCCAGACTTTGATGATAGAACAATAGGCGCATCACTCATAGCGCAAATGATTTGGTGTTTTGTAGATGGGTATTATAACAGAAAACAAGATATACCCTTAGCTGATAAAGCCAATTATCAAAAATTTGTTGTTCCCCTAAAACAAGGGGAGTACACGTTAGTTTTTTTTAAAAGTCTAAAAACAGACAGATGGTGGATTGAAGTTCCATACACATCCAACAAATCAAAATATCAAAGGCATCAGATAATACCTTGTAGTTATGAACATTACAAAATTGCTTCTTCTGATGAAATGCCTGATATATGGTGGAAAACCTACCAAAAATTAAGTTAGCGGATTATTTTTTTTTCACAAAAAAATATCAACAAGTTGTTTTGTATTTGAAAAAGATATATTTTAGCACCTTGTAACCTAAGTATAGGGTCTAAACTTATTGGTATTATGAAGAAAATATTTTTTGTTTTAGTTACTGCTCTCACTCTCGCGAATCCTTTTACAACAAAGGCTCAGCAAGATTATCAGGTGACGCATTTTATGTTTGATAGACTATCTATCAACCCAGCTTATGCGGGTATAAATGATCAACTTTGTGCTTCAGGTATCTTCAGAAACCAATGGACGGGTTTTGAAGGTGCTCCAAGAACAGCTATTTTAAATGTGCATTCTCCAGTAGAGATTTTACGTGGTGGTGTAGGTTTAACGGTGTTTAACGATGTGTTAGGTGTTCAAAACAGAAACATTGCACGTTTGTCGTACTCTTACCACTTGAATGTTTTAGGCGGTAGATTAGGTGTTGGTTTATCTGCAGGTTTGTTTTCTCAAGCACTTACTGGGCCAGGATGGATTACTCCTGATGAAGGAAATAACAACACAGACCCAAGTATTCCTGCTATTGGAGCATCTGAAATGAAACCCGATTTTAATTTTGGATTATACTATACTACTAACAATTTTTATGTTGGTTTGTCTAGCACACACGTATCAGAAGGTCGTTTTTCTGATTTGAAAATGGACATTAAGAGACATTACTGGTTAGTTGCTGGATACGAGTATAAAGGATTAATGGGTGGTGATTTGGATCTTAAACCAAACATCCTAATTAAATCTGAATTAGTATCCACTCAAATTGATTTAAACTTATTAGCCGAGTACCGTAATTTGGTGTGGTTAGGCGCAACGTATAGATTTCAAGATGCAATCGCTCCAATGATTGGTTACATTCACAATTTCAATAACCAAAGCGAAAGTATTTTAAAAATAGGATATTCTTATGGTATTACAACTTCTGCAATTAATCAATTTTCAAGAGGTACGCATGAAATTGCATTAAATTATTGCATGAAAATTATAAAACCACAAATTGTTACAAAATCTAAAAACCCTAGATTTTTGTAAAAAGATTAATAAATTTGAAACCTAAACTGCCAAACCACGTTAAAGCACATCCCTTCCTAATGTTTGCAAGGCATTTTTAAGGGCAAAAAAGAAAAAAATTAAGGTAGCATGAAAAAGTTGTTGTACATTACTTCTTCCTTATTAGTATTAGTAGGTTGTAAGAAGGCCAATCAAGGTGAATTAACTGGAGTATTGGGAAGACCATACTGGGCAGGATACCATCCTGTAGGCACCGTTTATGTTCCTCACGGAAGCTTCAATATGGGGCAAAGTGATGAGGACGTTCCTTTTGCACATTCCACATTAACTAAAACAGTAACTGTTCATGCATTCTACATGGACGAAACTGAAATTACAAATAATGAATACCGCCAATTTGTGTTTTTCGTAAGAGACTCTATTGCTAGAAGAATTTTAGCTGAAGAAAGTCCAGAGGAATACTTGGTTAAAACCTTTGATGATGAAGGTGAAGAAAAAGACGAAAGCCAATGGAACTTAAATTGGGCTACCAAAATTCCTTATTATGTAGAAGGCGGTAACGATGAAATTTTCAACCCGCTTTTGGCAGAAATGTTATTGCCAGAAAACGAGCGCTATTATAACAGAACTGATTTTGATACAAGAGAGTATGTTTTTGAATATTATTGGATAGATTGGAAAGAAGCTGCAAAAAAAGGAAGACCAGAGGTTAAAACCCTTTCAAACACCGAAGCAGAAACTGACGAAGAACACAGAAAGAAAATGAAATCACCAGGAGATAAAATGCCTTTTCCTCGTGAAGACACCCCCGCTGGTAGAGACTTAGATTTAGGTTTTAGGAACATTAAAGGTCAGAACAATGCTATTCGTGGTCACCAAGATCGTTCAAGATTTATTATACATGAAAAAATCAATGTGTACCCAGATACATTAGTTTGGATGCATGACTTTACCTACTCATTTAACGATCCACAAACCAACATGTATTTTTGGCATCCTGCTTACGATGACTACCCAGTAGTTGGTGTAACTTGGAATCAAGCAAAAGCATTTTGTGTTTGGAGAACACAACTTTTAAACACATTCCGTAGCCAAGTTGCTGGTGAAGTTTACCTTCAAGACTTTAGACTACCTTCTGAAGCAGAGTGGGAATACGCAGCAAGAGGTGGAATGAATTTAAATCCATATCCATGGGGAGGTCCTTATACTAGAACTCAACAAGGATGTTTCTTAGCTAACTTTAAACCGATGCGTGGCAGATATGTTGAAGATGGAGGTTTTTATACTGTAAATGTATATTCTTATGCACCAAACGGTTATGGCTTATATAATATGTCAGGAAACGTTGCAGAGTGGTGTAACACTGCATACGATGAATCTAACTACGAATTCTCACACGACCTAAATCCAGAGTATACTTATGATGCTCTTGACCACGATCCAATTTCTATGAAACGTAAAGTTATTAGAGGTGGTTCTTGGAAAGACATAGGTTACTTTATCCAAACAGGTACACGTACTTTTGAGTATCAAGACTCTGCTAAAGCATATGTTGGCTTTAGAACAGTTCAGACACACATGGGTAGAGGTGGCAAAAATCAAGACGAGGAAATTGTTCCTGTTGATGTTGCCAGACGTTAATCACAAGTAATTTTTTTAATCTAAACTATAATTATTGTAAAACCATCTAAAAAAAAGTAAAAAATGAGCGCAGGAAACAGTTTTTTCGCAAGTAAGAAGTTTAAGAATATCATGAAATTCGTTTATGGTATTGGAGGTGCAATCGTAATCATCGGTGCGATGTTTAAAATTATGCACTGGCCGGGTGCTGACTTTACCCTAATTTTGGGTCTAACCACAGAGGCCGTAATCTTTACCCTATCAGCATTTGAACCATTGCATGAAGATTTGGATTGGACAATTGTTTATCCAGAATTAGCACTAGGTCACGATGAGAATGGCGAAGAAAAGCAAAAGATTACTAAAGCGGGATCTGTAACAGAGCGTTTAGATGAAATGCTAGCAGAGGCTAAAATTGAACCACAATTATTAGAAAGCTTAGGTACAGGTTTAAGAAACTTAAGCGACAATGCTAATAAATTAGGTAAACTTTCTGATGCTACAGCAGCAAATGATGAGTTTGTTTCTAACCTTAAAGACGCTTCAGGTAGAGTTGGTAAGTTAGCTACATCATATGAAGAAGCATCTTCTTCAATCATGGGTATAGTTTCTAGCCAAGGAGAAGGAACTTCTTTAGGTCAAGAAATGGCAAAAGTTTCTAAAAACTTATCAGAGCTTAACAATGTATATGAACTACAATTACAAGGTTCTACAGAATATTTAAATGCAACTAAACACGTTTACAAAGGCATTAGCGAGTTAATGACAAATCTTAACGATTCAGTTGAAGATACTCGTCAATACAAAGAAAGCATGGCTCAGTTGAGCAAAAACCTAACAGCTTTAAATACTGTTTATGGCAACATGCTATCTGCTATGAATATTAATGTTAATCGCTAATATTTAGCAACGTAAATTTAGTGTTTAACCTTTAAAATCGATTGAACAATGGCAGGAGGTAAAGAAACCCCAAGACAGAAAATGATCGGATTGATGTACCTAGTACTCATGGCTCTTTTAGCTATGAACGTATCTAAGGAAATCATCAATGCCTTCATCACTTTAGATAAAAAACTACAGTCAAGTAACGGAGCATTCGTTACAAAAGCAATGGCTGCGTATTCACGTATAGAAGCTGCAAAAACAGTATCTCCAAATCCAATTAACAATTTTTGGAAGGAGAAAGCAGATAGAGTTGCTGCTCTTGCTGAAAGAACTAATGAGTACATTTTTGATTTAAAATCTAGTATGCTTGCTGAAGCAGCAGATGGACCAGGCGCAGATAAAATGCGTTGGGTTGTTGTTGACGAAGATGGAACTAAAAGAATCAAAGATTTAGCAGACCCTTTAGATGAATACCAAAAGAAAGAGGACTACGATACACCAACCCGTTTATACGGTGGTGCAGCAGGTACTCCAGGGTATCAAAAAGGTGCAGAAATTCGTCAACGTATTCATTCTTATAGAGATTCTCTTCTAAAAGAACTAGCTGAAATCTATGGCTCAAAAACCACTTTCGAAATTCCCTTAACAGAAGATCCAAGTTCATTTTATTCTCAACTAAGTAAGTTTGATCCTAAAGATACCACTATATTGGTTCAACTGTATAAGAACTTAACCCAACCAGAAGAAATGTTGAACCACGGACAAAAGCAAGCATGGCAGTTGGTAATGTTTGACCACGCTCCAGTTGTGGCAGCATCAGCTATGTTTACCTCTATACAAAATGATATTAGAGATGCTCAAGCTTCTGCAATGGAGTTTTTAGCAACTAAAGTTGAAGCACCACCTGTTAAATTTAACGCAGTTGAGCCGTTGGCATTAGGTTTACCTTATGTAAACCAAGGTGACTCTGTTAAAGTTAAAGTAATGATTGCTGCTTACGATAGTACCTCTACCGTTAAGGCGTTTTATTCAATGAATGACAGTACATTAAAGAATAGAATTGATGCTAAACCAATGAGAGGATATGCTTTTGTAGGTGTTCCAGGTTCGTCTGTTGGAGAACACAGACTGGATGGTAGAATCGTTGTAACCCGTAACGGTAAAGACGAAGAAATTCCTTGGAAGTTTGAATACCAAGTTGGCGCACCAAATGCATCGGTATCACCAATGGATTTAATGGCTCTTTATAGAGGATGGAAAAACAAAATTGAAGTTTCAGCATCAGGTTTCCCTCCGGAAAGTATTCAAGTTAGTGCAAGTTCTGGAGTTTCTTTGGCAAAAAATGGCGACCATTACATTGCAACAGTTACAGGTAACGTTAAAGAAGCTACAATTACCGTAAGTGCAAATGCCAACGGTAAATCAACTCAAATTGCACAAAAGAAGTTTAGAATATTTAATTTACCAGATGCTAGAGTATTCTTTGTTGGTCAGTCGTTTGATAGACCAACCATGAAAATAGCTGATGCTAAACAAGGTGCTAAATTAACAGCTGGTCTTCCAGACTCACCACTTAATGTACCTTATGAGGTGACATCTTTTGAGATGATACTTCCAGGTGCGGGAGGAAAAGTTGAAGAGCTTAAGTCTCCTTCAGCGAATTTAACATCGCAAATGAGACAAGCAATAGCTAGTATGAAGCCAGGAACAATCATTACATTTAATGCTATTAAAGTAAAATCAGCTGGATCTTCTGCATCAAAACCAGCCCCTCCTTTAACATTTAAATTAGTTAGATAATATGAAAGCAGCAAAATTAATTCTCACCTTACTTACATTTTTTGGAATGATGAGTGTAAAAGCTCAACTTCCTTCATCTGGTCAAACAACCGTTTTGGATGGTGTGTATCAACAAACACATATCCCAACAAAAAGAGTTATCGCTTACTCTCCTTTGAGAGAAGCTGATGTTCTTTGGACTAGAAGAATTTGGAGAAGGATAGAAACTAAAGAGAGAATTAATTTTCCGTTATTCTATCCAGAAGAACCAATATCTGATAGAATGGCTCTTTGGGATGTTATTAAATATGCTGTTTTTCAAGAAGGTTCTTTGACTATTTATGATCCTGCTAAGTTTAATGGTGGGGGAGATCAGTTTACAAAACCTATTTTACCGGCTAATGGAAATAGACAAGACCCAGAGTACGTTAAATTGTTAGAGAATTATTTCGGAACAATATCAGTAGTTCAAAAGAAAGACGATGATGGAGAAGGTATGGTTAATGATAATGGTGATCCTATTATGATTGAGTCTTTTCAACCATATTCAGCAACTGATATAATCGCTTATGAAGTTAAGGAAGAATGGTTCTTTGATAAGCAACGTTCGCAAATGGATGTTAGAATTATAGGAATATGCCCTGTGTCTTATAAAGTTGACGATGCAGGAAATATTGCTGGTGAGAAAGCATTGTTTTGGATTTACTTTCCAGAATCAAGGTATGTTTTCCAAAATTTCTTTGTTTACAATGCCCAAAATGATGCTATGCGCATGTCTTTTGATGACTTATTTTGGAAAAGACGATTTGGAAGTTTTATTATTAAAGAATCAAATGTGTATGATAGAGAAATACTATCTACAGAAAATGAAGGTAATAGCAGACTTTTAGAATCAGAAAAAATCAAAGAAGAAATCTTTAAAATAGAACACGATTTGTGGCATTATTAATCTAAGGATTATCGTAACTTTTATAACTTTACGCCCCCGAATAAACGGGGGCGTTTTTTTTGATAGTACTTAATAACATATCTATTCATTTTGCAGGCAAGTTTTTGTATGATGAATTGTCGTTTCAGGTAAAACCTGGAGATAAAATAGGTCTTACAGGAAAAAACGGTGCTGGTAAAACCACCTTGCTAAAACTTATTAATGGTCTGCAGCGCCCAGATTCGGGAGAAGTTACCAAGCCAAGAGACTACGAAGTTGGTTACTTGCCTCAAGAAATGAAGCACAACGAAAGTGCTATCATTGTTGATGAAGTTAAAAATGCTCAAAAACATTCTAGAACACTTGAGTTAGAAATTGAAGCCATTAACGTACAATTATTAGAGCGTACAGATTATGAATCGGAAAGTTATCTTAATTTACTCGACCAACTTTCTGAAAAAAACGAACAGTTTGCATTGTTGGGTGGCTTTAGTTTACAAGAAGAAGCAGAACGCATTCTTATAGGTTTAGGATTTTCTCAAGACGAATTATCTAAGCCGATGAATCAATTCAGCGGTGGTTGGAAAATGCGCGTAGAGCTGGCTAAAATCCTTTTGCAAAAGCCCAACTTAATGCTATTGGATGAACCCACTAACCACTTGGATATAGAATCTATTATTTGGTTAGAGGAATTTTTAAAAAATCATTCGGGTGAAATTATTTTAATATCACACGACAGAAAATTTTTAGACGCCATTACCAACCGCACCATTGAGCTATCTGGCGGTAAAGCATACGATTATAATTGTTCGTATTCTCCCTATTTGGTTAGAAGAAAAATTGAGCGAGAGCAAATGTTAGCTGAGCAAAAAAATCAGCAAAAGGTTATTAAACAAACGGAAGATTTAATCAATAAATTTCGCGCAAAAAGTTCCAAAGCATCATTTGCACAATCTCTCATTAAGAAGCTAGACCGTATGGAGTTGGTAGAAATTGACGATGAAGACAATGCAGCGATACACTTAAAATTTCCTCCAGCGCCACGTTCTGGACAAGTTGTGGTAGAAGGAAAAAGCATTACCAAAATATATCCTAAAAAAACTATTTTTAAAAACACCGATTTTATAATAGGTCGTGGTGAAAAGGTTGCACTTGTTGGTAAAAATGGAATGGGTAAATCTACCTTAATAAAGCTTATTGTAGGTGATGAAACGTATGAAGGAAGTATTCAACTAGGACATAATGTAAACCTTGGTTATTTTGCGCAAGATGAAGCATCAAAGCTCGATACTAGCAAAACAGTTTTTGAAACCATTGATGATGTTGCAGAAGGTGAAGTGCGCAAAAATGTACGCACCATTTTGGGTTCATTTATGTTTGGTGGCGATGATGTAGATAAAAAAGTATCGGTATTGTCGGGAGGAGAAAAAATGCGTTTGGCATTTTGTAAACTACTTCTAAAACCTTACAATTTCTTAGTGTTGGATGAGCCAACCAACCACTTAGACATTCGCTCTAAAGAGGTTCTTAAAAAAGCACTACAACAATTTGATGGTACAATTTTACTCGTTTCTCACGATAGAGATTTTCTTTCTGATTTGACCAATCGCTTGTTTGAAATTAAGGACAATCGCATAGCCATACACCACTATACTGTAGATGAATTTTTGCAGCGTAACAAACAAGCAGGGATTGATGCTAGAAATTTACACAAAGAACAAGTAAAAGAGCAGCAACAAAAAAAGCAAGAAGCATCTGAAAATACGGTTAAAGAATTGTCATTTGACGATAGAAAAAAGCTAAAAAACTTAAAAAACAAATCTCAAAAAATTGAGCAAGAAATTGCACAAATTGAAGTGGAGTTAAAGCGTTTAGAAGCACAAATGGCATCAGTTAGTTATACCGATTCTACCATGAAACAATACTCAGAATTAAAACAAAAGTCTGATGATTTATTGTTGGAATGGGAGCGAATAGAAGAACAAATTACCTCTTTTGATTAAATTTATGACTACATCAAAAGCATACATTATTACAGGTGCGCCTGGTACTGGAAAATCTACTATTATCAAGGAATTGCGCACAAGTGGTTATGTTTGTTTTGATGAGGTAGCACGTAAAATTATTGCTCAAGAATTAGACAAAGGCACCGACCATTTGCCATGGATAAACATTGAAAAATTCAGTGAATTGGTGTTGGAAATTATGCTGCACCAAAAACCACAAGTTTTTAAAGAAAGTCTTTCTTTTTTAGATAGAGGCATACCAGATATTATCGGTTATTTCAATCATGCAGGAGTAAAACCTCACCCAAAATATTTTGAGCATTTAGAGAATTATGCTTACCAATCAAAGGTGTTTTTTACACCAGTTTGGGATGATATTTACGTTACCGATAGCGAGCGCATGGAAACAATTGATGAGGCAAAAAAAATAAGCGAGCAGTTGTATAATACTTACCGCTCGCTTGGATTTGAATTAATTGAAATTCCTAAATTATCTATTGATAAACGTATAGCGTTTATCACTCAAAATATTTAATTTTCTTTTATAATCAATAAAGGATTTTTAGAGTGCAAAGCTAATTTTTTAGAAATGCTTTTGTGAAATAATCCTTCAAAAAATGAATAGTTTTTAGTTACCACTACAATTAAATCTTCTGGTTTAGCGTGTTTTAAAATGGCATTTTCCACGTCATCACTACCCAAAAAACTAAACGTATGCTTTGTGTCTTTTAATTTTGTGTTTATGGTTTTAATTAATCGTTCAATTTCGTTTTCGTTAGTTTTATCTTCCTTTTGAACGTTAAGAACATCTACATTCGTTATGTCAAGTTGTTCAAACAAACTATTTAATTTTTCGAATGTTTCGCTTTTAGGTTTTGAAGAGCCACTTACTGCAAGCAGTGCAGAAGAGCATGTTCCAATTGTAAAATTTGATGGAATTGCAAGTACAGGAGTGTCGCTAACGCGTTGCACAAGATTTGATGTATGGCTACCAATAAACACTTCCTCTAATCCACTACTACCGTTGGTTCCCATAACAACTAAATCAAAGTCTTTGGCTTTTTCTGCAATAGTGTCGCTTACGGCACCAAAGCTACAAGCTCCTTCAATTTCTAATGAGGGATATTCTTCAATGAATTTCTTAAGAAAATTGCTCATCGCCTTTTCTGCTGTTTCTTTTAAAACATCTGTAAGGTCTATCATTACAGAACTTGAGTTGTAAGGAACACCATATACATTAAAAACAACTAAGCGAGAGTCGTGTTTTTTTGCAATTTCGCAAGCTACTTTAAACGCATTTTCTGCGCTTAACGAAAAATCTGTAGGGACCAAAATTTGCTTCATATCGTTATGATTTTTTTTAACAATACAAAGATGAGTCATTACGAGCACATAAAAACAGCCATTCGTCAGTAAAAAAACTGATTTTCGTCAGTTTTTATGATTTAGAACTTCAAAAACTTCAGTTTATTGATGTCGTTGATGATGATTTTTCTGCCGCTTGTAGTTATGAGGCCATCTTGTTTAAATTCGCCAAGGGTACGAATAACAGTTTCGGTTGCTGTACCAATTAAGTTAGCTAAATCGTCTCTAGAAATACTTAGCTCACCACCATCGTGTACTTCGCTTTTTTCGTAAAATTTTACCAATCCTTCAGCAACGCGTTTTCGCATGGTGTTGTAAGCAATATTAAGTAAGTCGCGTTCTTTTTCCTCTACGTTATCGGCTAAAAGCTTAATAAATTGATACGCTACTTCACGATTGTTTTGTAGTAATTTAAAGAAATCTTCTTTTGGGATAATGGTTATATCACTTTCTTCTAATGCAACTGCAGAGTCTGTATATTCATTTTCGTTAAAGAAAGACATGTAGCCAAAAAACTGTCCTTGCGTATAAATTCCAGTAATAAGCTCTTTGCCGTCTTTATTGGTTTTTATAGTTTTTACTTGTCCTTTTTGCACATAGAAAAATGTGCGTGCAAACCCACCTTCTAAATAAATGAATTCTTTTTTTGGAAAAGATTTTACTTTATGATTTTCTGGTAAATGTTTTAACTCTTCTAAAGAACTTGTAAATTCTATAAGGTTAGAATATCCATCGCTTGATTTAGAAAATGTTTGTTTTAAAAGTTCATTTTTTTTTAAACGATGTTGTATAGCATTTAATAAATCTGTTTCGTCAAATGGCTTAGTGATGTAGTCATCTGCACCCATGCTCATGCCCTTTCTAAAATCGTCTTTTTCAGACTTAGCAGTAAGAAAAATAAACGGAATGGCTGAGGTGTTTGGATTTTTACTTAAAATATTTAGCACTCCATAACCGTCTAATTCGGGCATCATTATGTCACAAACAATTAAGTCTGGATGGTCTTCCGTTGCCCGTTTTACACCCTCTTTCCCATTAGAAGCAGTTGTTACTTCATAACCCGCCAACTCAAGAATTTCTTGAGTGTTTTCTCTCACTTCGGGATTGTCTTCAATCACTAAAAGTTTGCTCATGTTATCTGTTTTCAATAGGTATAATTACTTCAAAAATAGTTTTTCCTTTGGTACTTTGAAAAGAAATTTTCCCTTCCATCAAATCAATGTAATGTTTCACAATATTCAGGCCTAGCCCTGTGCCTTGAATGTTTATAGCATTCTTAGCGCGATAGAATCGGGTGAATAGATTTTTTTGTTCCTCTTCCGGTATTCCTATGCCGTCATCTTCTACACTTAAATATAGCTTATTTTCTTCAGTTTTTGTTAAACAAACTACTTTTTTTTCACCGTATTTAAAAGCATTAGAAAGTAAGTTGTAGGCAATATTTTTTATAAAAGATTTATCCGTAATTATAATTTCTTCCTCATCGTGATGATAAACAATACTAAATTCTTTTTTCTGAGTGTTTCTGAGGTCTTCAATTATTTCTTCAAACAATTCTTTTACGTTAAACTCTGTTTTATTCAATTGAATTTTATCTTCTTCTAATTTACTTAAGGATAGAAAATCATTGAGTATTGATGTAAGCAAACCAACGGATGATTTTATACGATTAAGGTGCTTGTCTGTTTTTTCTGATTCATTAATTTCAATGTATTTTTCAGCCAATGTTGCGCTTGAAAGTATTGTGCTTAATGGTGTTCTAAACTCGTGTGATGCCATAGAAACAAAGCGAGATTTTAGTTCGTTAAGTTGCTTCTCACGCTCTAACGCTTCCAAAACTTTTATCTCTGCTAATTTTTCTTGTGTGATGTTTTTTTCTACTACTAAAATTTGACTTACCTCTCCTAATTCATAAGAAATAGGAACCGTATTTATTTTGTAATAATTATTGAGTGTTTTGATTTCAAACGATAAAGAATTACCTCTAAAACTCTCTTCCATTTTTTCTTGCACATCTGCTCTTATCTCTTTGGGTAAGCGATTAATATAATTGCTTCCAATTAGTATGCGAGGGTCTATTCCCAGCTTCATCAATTCTTCTCCTTCTACAAAAACATAATTCAAATTTTTATCAAAAACATTGATGGTTCCTTTCGGAAAATTCTGTGCAATTAAGCGATATAAACGTTGTGTTTCTTGAAGTTCTTTGGTGCGTTCGTTTACACGTTGCTCTAACTCTTGATTTAGTTCTTTTATTTTTTGATCTATTTTTTTTCGTTCAGTAATATCAGAAATCATCGCAAGCACTTTTATATCCTTGCCTGTATTTATATGATTTAAACTGATTTCTAGAGGAACTACACTACCATCTTTTCGTTGACCATACAAATCTCTACCCGCACCCATCTTACGTTTATCTGGGCTGTGATAGTAACCCTCACGGTGTCCTTCGTGTTTGTGGCGAATATTTTTAGGAATCAAAATATCTACTTTTTGCCCTATCAATTCTTCTTTTGTATATCCAAATAGTTCTTCAGAAGCAGGATTTGCTTGCTCAATAATTCCTTCTCGGTTTGAAATAATTAAACTTTCCGTTGCAGATTGGTATATAACTTCATATAAGTTCATGCTATAAAGTTAGGACGAAAAAAAAGCACTTCCACGTTTGGAAGTGCTTTTTTTCAGAAAAAAGAGAAAAATTAAATCACATTGATGATGATAAATATCACATCAATGAGTGTAGCAATAAGGGCAGTACCAAGCAAGAGTCGCATTGGTGCTACCGCAAGAATAAACGATAGTGTAGCCATTGTAGGAATTACTGTAGCAATAAGCTGAAAAGTGCTGGTTAAACCACCCAATGCTACGTTGATGCCACCAAGACATCCTACAATTAATAATACCATTGAGATAACCGAAAAACGATTGAATTCTGCATCGGCAATTAACTTATCTATTCCCGTTAAATTTTCGTTTGCGTGTGTTGTGCTCATAGTGTGTAAATTTTATACCACAAACGTATAAGACTTACTACGTATGAAATATGACGAAACTCAGTTTTAAAGATAAATTTTACTGACGTTTGTCAGTCTTTAGAAATTAAGCAGGCTATCTACCAACCCCTTCCAACTAAAGCGTTGTTTTTCTTGTTCGACATTTTTAGAAAATTCGTACTCTTTGTTTTCTGAATAAAAGCGGATAATGGCTTGGCGAATTTCAGAAGTAAATGGTTTTACACAATAACCTACTTTGTTGTTAGGAATAAGCTCTGCTAAGCCACCCACGTTGGTTACAATCATAGGCTTATTAAAGTGATACGCAATTTGGGTAATACCGCTTTGCGTGGCATTTTTGTAAGGTTGCACCACAATATCTGCTGCGCAAAAATAACTGGCAACGTTTTCATCAGGTATAAATTCATCATGTAATAGCACTTGTTTACCTAAGCGTTTTAATGCTGGTTTATATTGCTCAGAATTTCCGTAAAACTCACCAGCTACAATTAGTTTAATGTTGTTTTCTCTAAAATAATTGTCTTGAAATGCGTCTAATAAAAGATCTAATCCTTTGTAGTTGCGAATCAAACCAAAAAACAAAACATAGCGTGTGTGCTCATTTAATCCTAATTGGTTCTTTGCTTCTTCTTTTGAAATGATAGCTCCAAAATTATCGTATAGAGGATGCGGATATAACCTACTTGGCTTAGTAGTGGTGAATGTGCGCAAATCGTTTTCTACGGTTTTGCTCATTACTAAAAAGCTATCTATACTATTTACAAAATAGCGTGTGAGTAATTTATCTCCTAAGCGTTTTTCGTGAGGAATAATATTATCTGCAATGGCAATACATTTAGTGTGTTTATTTTTTTTTATGATGCGGGCAATAGTTCCTAAACAGGGCGCCATAAAAGGCAACCAGTAACGGAAAATGATAATATCGGCTTCTTTGTTTTTTAATTCTCTACCAATTTTAAACCAGTTAAACGGGTTGATGGAATTTATCTTTCGTTTGATAACAATTCCTTGTGGTGCATCAGAAGTAGAGTATTGCGTTTTACCAGGAAAAAGTATGGAGGGGTATTGCAATGAAAAATTGTAGATTTCAACGGTATGTCCTTGCTGTTGTAGTTCTGACGCTAGGCGATGATTGAATTGTGCAATGCCTCCACGGTAAGGATGTGCAGGACCAACAATAACAATGCGCTTAATCATTCAGTTTTATTTTTTCTGCAATTAAGTAGGTGTTTCTATCGGAAGAACTTCTTGAAATTAACTCACCCAAAAAACCAGCAACAAAGAGTTGTGATCCTATAATCATGCAGGCAAGAGAAATATAGAAGTAAGGATTATCAGTAACCAACGGTGCTTTTACATGCTGACTTAAGTAATACAATTTGCTTGCGCCAATATAACCCGCAGATAAAAATCCTATGAAGAACATTACCGAACCAAACAGACCAAAAATGTGCATGGGGCTTTTTGAAAATTTTGACAAGAAAACAACTGTCAATAAATCTAAAAATCCTTTGTAAAAACGGTCTAAGCCAAACTTGGTAACACCAAACTTGCGCTCTTGGTGATGCACTACTTTTTCGCCAATTTTTTTATACCCTGCTTTTTGAGCCAACACAGGAATGTAGCGGTGCATTTCGCCAAACACTTCAATAGATTTTACAACATTGTGTTTGTATGCTTTTAGTCCGCAATTAAAATCATTCAATTTAATTTTGGTCATTTTGCGGGTAGCCCAATTAAACAATTTTGTAGGAATGGTTTTAGATAAGGGGTCGAAGCGTTTTTTCTTCCATCCACTCACCAAGTCGTAACCATCATTTACAACCATGTTGTATAGTGCAGGGAGCTCATCGGGACTGTCTTGTAGGTCGGCATCCATAGTAACTACCACTTCGCCTTTGGCATGTGCAAAACCAACATTTAGTGCAGCCGACTTACCATAATTTCTTTGAAATTTTACACCCTTTACTTCTGCATATTGGGTGCTAAGTTGTTGAATAACTTCCCACGAGCGGTCTTTACTTCCGTCATCTACCAATATACATTCAAAGCTAAGCGAATGCTCAGTGCACACACGTTTTATCCAGCTAATTAACTCTGGTAAAGATTCTTCCTCGTTGTATAAAGGAACAACAATGCTTAGTTGACAAGGGTAGTTCATACTCTACAAAACTACATAAAATTTTATTCTCAGGTTTATTAGCGCAATATCTCTCTATTTTTTTACTTTTGTGGCGGGGTAAGTCTTGTACGACCAGCTCCTGCCAAACTCCCCCAGGACAGGAATGTAGCAAGGGTAGGCGGTTGTAGCGGTGCGATGCAAGTAGCTTACCCCTTTTTTAATGAGATTTATTTTTGAGGAGTTGTAAACGAACTCAAAAATTTAACCGAATTAATCCCGATGCCTTCGGGATATGTTTAAAACTACTCTCTTTATGAAAACCACCATCGAAATAAGTAACTACCCTTTATCGGAAGAATATATCCCAAAAATTCAAGATTTTATTGATAGATGTAATGCCCACCAAGGCGTAACTATTAAAACCAACGCTACCAGCACACATATTGTAGGCGATTATGATGTGGTAATGCAATTGCTAAGTGATGAAATAAAAACTTCGTTTGAGAAGTTTGGCAAAGCTATCTTTGTTGTTAAAATCCTTAACGGTGCATTGGATATCTAACAATATAGCCCTTGTTTTAGAAATTGTTGCTGTGCTATGTGGAGTGGCTTACGTTATTTTAGCTGCGCGCAAAAACAGTTGGTGTTGGCCCTTTGGTATATTGGGTTCTGCCATCAGCATTTATATTTTTATTGTGTACTCAAAATTGTATGCAGAGGCCTTGTTGTATAGTTATTATATGGTAGCAGGCATTATGGGTTGGATATATTGGAAAAATGGAGATACATCCACCTTGCCCGATATTGTATCTAAGCCACTAAAAAATCATTTATTTTTATTACTATTTGGTTTGTTTTTATCTTTAGGATTGTATCAAATAATCGCCTTGTTTTTCCGTGAAGCACAACGCCCCTTATTCGATTCGTTTACTACTATTTTTAGTTTTATTGCTACATGGCTTACTATAAAAAAATGGATAGAAAATTGGCTCTACTGGATTGTTATCAATTTGGCATCGATAGTGCTTTACCAAAGCCGTGGGCTAGAGCTGTATAGTTATTTAATGTTGTTCAATGCCATTGTAGCCCTTTATGGTTATATTCGTTGGCGAGAAATACTAAAAAAGCAGTGCGGAAAATTGTAATAATTGGGCCAGAGAGCACGGGTAAAACCACATTGGCAACGCAGTTAGCAGAACACTACAACACCAAGTTTGTTCCTGAATTTGCCAGAGAATATCTTAAAGAAAGCGGTGCTAATTATACCTTTGAGGATGTATTAAAAATGGCGCAAGGACAACATGATTTAGAGCAGCGCTTTGAAGCCAATCCTCTTTTTTTTGATACCAACCTTTACGTATTTAAAGTTTGGATTGAAGAAAAGTACCAAACCAACGTAGAGTGGATTGAGCAAGTTCTTAAGCAAAAAAACTACGACTACTATTTGCTTTGCGATATTGATTTACCCTGGCAACCCGACCCACTTCGCGAACATCCTAACCCAGAAGACAGACAACGCTTATTTAAACGTTACGAAGCATTATTACAACAAGACGGCACACCCTTTTCTGTTGTTTCTGGCGAAGGAGATACACGCCTAAAAAAAACCATCGAAATTTTAGAAGGTCTAATTAGAAAATAATTTTTCTTTTTAAGACGATTTTATTTTTTCTGTATCAATCAGCTGTGACCATCCTTTATAAGAGAGTATTAATACATAGAACAAACCAGGCAAGATCATCCTAAAACCATAGGACTCTATTGGTGTTAAAATTAAAATGGTTGGAAAATATATCAAAACAAAAAGAATGATTATTCTATCTGAACTATAGATGATTTTGTTTCTATCTAACAAGTAATATTTAACGTATATAAAAAATCCTAACCATAAAACTAGCCAGTGAGGTCTAATATTAAAATTTGGCTCTACTAATGATAAAAATCCAAATAGAAAAAGAACTTTTTTAATCAGAAATATGATATACGAAAGAGTTTCGTCTAAAACATTAAACTTGCTAACGGTATGAAAATGTTTATCAGCTAAATCATTAAATATAGATATTGGGTTGTTTTTGGTGATTAAATAGTTTCTTATACTTAGCGAAGACAGTAGTGAAATAAAAATTAAAATAGATACCCATAATCCTTTTATTTTTTCGTTTAAATAATGTTTTTTTAAAAGAATAATTAAAAGAAAAGAAGCAAACGGTAAAATGGTTGGTCTCGTTAAACAGCATATTGCCAAAAAAATTATTGAAAACATAAGGTTCTTGAAATCATTTTTTTTGAGCCATTTTACAATAAAAAAGAAGAATAGAGATAATGTGAAAATTGCAAGAGACTCGCTTAATAATTTAAAAGTATAGTACCTGAATATGTCAAAATAAGAAAACACAATTAAGCCATAAAACACTACCTTGTCGTTTTTAGTATTTTTAAAAAAAGTATTATAGGTTAAAATAATCGAGATGCTTAATAGTATACTTTGTACTAAATAGACCGAATTTAGACTAGGTCCGAAAAGCAAAAAAATAACAGCAACAAAATAATTATAAAAAAATCCAGATGGAAGCAAGTAATTTTCATTAATAGATGGCATTAACCAACCATTTTCAATAATGTCTACAGCATTTCTAGCATATCTATTCCAATCATCAACTCCAACCAAACAGTCATCAAGTGTGTGATTTTCCGTAGAAAGTCTAAGCACCGCTAAAAGCGGAAATATAAACGCTAATAATCTGAAGTATTTGATAATAAATATGTTTATATAATGCCTCACAGTTATATCGAAATTTATCAAAAATAAAGGTATTGTTCTTTATTTTGATTTTAAACATAAACTTTTAATTACCTTTGCGCCAACTCAATGAGGGGTGCTCGTAAAATCGGGCTGAGATTATACCCAATTCTCT
>CAYVVI010000023.1:0-18013 GCA_964455265.1 uncultured Flavobacteriales bacterium
GGTAGCCCATTGTTTTTATGGGTGCCGTCCCAGCCCAATTCAGGGTCGGTGGTGTGGAAAATTATTTGCCCCCAGCGATTGTAAACCGTAAAGTTGACGCTCTCAACGTTGCGGTAAGGGTATAATGGGTGGAATAAATTATTAAGCCCCTGCCCATCTGGTGAAAATACGTTAGGGAGCTCGTAAATAGGACAATTATCTATACAGACAATGTTGCTAAACACGCTTTCGTTGCCATATTTTAATGAGTCGATGGCAGTAATGGCATAGCACCCCGCAACCGAATTCAAAAAGTTATAGGTAAACGTAGTATCGTTGGCATTGCTGTCGTCACCGCTGTTTATAGAAGTGATTAATTGCAAAGAGTCTCCCTCAAATGGCGCGTAGTAAATGTTGTAATGGGTTACATCATCAGCGCAAGAGTTGTTGGGATTGGTCCAGGTTAATGCATTTACTCCGTTTATACAATCGCTATCAATAGTCAATTCGGGCGGACATGGAGGCGTGAGGTCAGTAGGAGTTTCGCATTTAATTTGCGACCAGTTTAGCAGCGGACGAATAATACTTGGCGTGTCATATTCTCCAAAGCCCAACACTTTGTAGCAATATTCTCGACCATTAATCAATCCTGTATCTACAAATCGCTGAACGGTTGTTGTGCCAATTAGAACAAAGGGGCCTCCAAAAGCATCTGCTCTGTAAACTTCGTACATAAAATTATTCCACGGCACATCTTCTGTCCATGTAAGCGTAACTTGATTATCGTTTGGCGCTGTTCTAAGGAAAATAGACGTTGCTTTTTTAGTGCTTCCAATTACTTCGGTAGTTCCAGAATTATTCCACCACAATTCTATTCTAAAACTATTGGTTCTAGCTTCTGTGTTGGTAATAAACGCATGAACGGTATCTAGCTCAGGAATAGTAGCCACTTGAGGAGTAGTATGAATTAGCGTGTTGGCAGGATTATTTCCTTCGCCAAAATATACACGGTAAAAATATGGGCCAGGAAAAACAGCTAAATCTAAATCTACAGGATTAGACCATTTAACGGTGTCTTCTCCAACGCCATCTCCGCCTGTAATGTTTACAGAAACATGCGTTATTACTGGAAGGTCTTTTTTGATGAGGACACACGCAAATTCAATAGGACAACTTTCTACACTGCCTCTGTAAAGAGCTGTAACCGTATAACAATACTCTATGCCTATGTCTAAATCTGAATCAACAAAGGAGCGTATGTTGGGGTTGTTGATGGTTCCAATTAGCTCATACCCTAATCCTAAAGCGGCATTGGGTTCGCAACACACATCTGCAGGAGGTGCGCTGCCCGCAAAACGATACACCTTGAAACCAATAAAACCAGGGCAGGAAGGCGTATTCCAAGTAATTGTTGCATCATCGCCTAAAGCAGTGGCGTTAATTCCTGTAACGTGGGGAGGAACTACCCTCACATAAAATGTTTGATAGTTGCTTAAAGGCGGTGTGGAACTTAAATCAGATGCTTCTACAGTAACAACATAATTGTAGGGATTTAATGGGATGTGTGAGCAATTGGTGTCCCAACTAAACTCAGCAGTGGATGTGGCTCCTTGTGTAAGAATATTAAATTCGGCAGGGGGAGTCAATGAAAAAGGCAGTCCTGATGCTGTAAGAAAAACAGTGTTGCCATCTGGATCGGTAGCACTAACAGGCAGCGTAAAGCTTTCTCCTGCAATGATACACGTATCGCTAATAGGGTTGAGTGTGGGCGGAAAATTACTGCAATTTCCCCTTATGGTTAGCTGAATATCGCGCTTTACATAGCCCACTAAAATACCTCCTCGATATTCTTCCACTTTAACTACAAACACATAGTCGCCAGCCACCTGCGGAGAATCCCAACAAATAGTTCCCGTTCTTGAATCAATAGAAATATTTCCTCCTCCAACAAAATTTGGATTAGAGTATGTGCCAATAGAAAAACAGTCGTCTCCTTTGGGAATGGTTAAGCTATATGCCAAGCTATCGCCATCTGGGTCAACAGCTAAAGGGTTAAAGCAATAGGGCTGCCCTGCACAAGCAATTTCTGGGCAAATATCGTTGTCGAACACCACAGAATTATTAAATCCTCCTGTGGATGGGTCGCCAATAACCAACATGGTTTCTAGGCAAATTCCCATTTCACTATCACCGCCATTTATGTTTAAAATGCCAGCATTTCTATCGAAAATAAGCACGGTAATAACATGTGTTCCATTTCCTAAAGCGACAATTCTATCATCACTAGTGTCTCCTGGAGTGCCGTTGTCATCAACAAATCTGTCGGAGAAAAACTCAAACACTGTTTCTTGAAAAACACCAGGAACAGGATTGGGACTAACCCTAAACGCCTTTCCTGTTAAATTGTCTGCAATTACAGAAATATCAATAGGGTTTGAATCAACAGCACCAAATAATCCGTCTTCATCATTACAAAGCGTAATTACAAAGCGGTACCTATTGCCAACATATTCATAAGTGATTTCGCCACCACGCACGTGTGTTGCCCATGCTCCAAAAGAAATAGAGAACGCAACAAAAAACAATATGACTTTAAAAAAGCGTAGCATTTGTGTTTAAAACACTAATTTAGCGTTTTTGTTGCACAAACATACAACGAAAATAAGAGATTATAGTAAGCTTAACATAGTATTACACCACCAACATGACCACCGTAAGAATAGGAATAACCATCGGAGACGTAAATGGGATAGGCCCTGAAGTCATTATTAAAGCTTTATTAGACAATAGAATTCTTACTAACATTACGCCCATAATTTATGGCTCTGGTAAGGTGATGTCTTACCACAAAAAAGCCATCGATGCGCAAGAATTTAATCCGTTTAAAATTAATCAAGTTGAAGAAGCCAAAAAAGGCAAAATAAATTTGATTAATTGCTGGGAGGATGATGTGAAAATTGACTTAGGACAAAGCACAGAAGAGGGCGGAAAATATGCGTTTAAATCGCTTCAGGCAGCCACCAAAGATTTAGCATCAAATAAACTGGACGCTATCGTAACAGCACCCATCAACAAACACAACATCAACAGCAAAGAATTTGATTTTCCTGGGCACACCGAATATTTAACCAAACTTTCTAACGAAAGCGATTCGGTGATGTTTATGATTTCTGAGAAATTACGCATTGGTGTAGTTTCTGGCCATGAGCCATTAGCAAGTGTAAGCAAAACCATAACGAAAGAAAAAATATTACGAAAGCTGAGAATTATGCAGCAATCGTTGATAAAAGATTTTGCCATTCGTGCACCAAAAATTGCTGTTTTAGGATTGAATCCTCATGCAGGAGAAAAAGGATTGTTGGGAAGCGAAGAGATTGAAATAATAAGCCCCGCAGTAGAGCAAGCGCGCAACGAAGGCATTTTAGCTTTTGGTCCCTATCCAGCAGATGGATTTTTTGGATCAGACAGCTTTACCAAATTTGATGCTGTTCTTGCTATGTATCATGATCAAGGGCTAACGCCATTTAAAACACTTTCTTTTGGAACAGGCGTAAACTACACAGCGGGACTGCCTATTGTACGCACCTCTCCAGACCACGGCACAGGCTATGATTTAGCAGGAAAAAACCAAGCCAACGAAACATCTTTTCGTAACGCCCTTTATCTTGCACACGATATTTTCTTTAACAGACTTCTTTTCAAGGAAATTACTCAAAACCCACTTCAGGTAAAAGAAATTGTTGAAAGAGAGAGGTAGAAACAACCCAAACGTAAGTTTTATTAATTTGTCCGCAATGTTTTTATTGAAAGCAAGAGACAGCACTCAAAGTTGATGTTTTATGAAATAACATCTTCATATCCGCTTTTAATAACTGTCGAAATCATCTTAAAACGTTCGTTTGCTTTTATCATATTTCGTGTATGAGCGGGGATGATTATGGATTGTCCAGTAGTAAGATAATGTGGGCTAGAATCGATGAAGATTTCAGCACTTCCTTCTATTATCTGAATGAATGTGTCAAACGGAGAGGTTTTCTCTGCAAAACCTTCTCCCGAATCAAACGAAATAGCACTAACATTACCTGTTGTTTTTTTAAGAATGGTTTTAATAACCACTGAATTTGGAACATACTCGATAATCTCAACGATTATAAATACTTTCGATTTTTCAAGGTCTTGATTTTTTTCATTTTTCATTTTTTATAAGGGGTTTAAAAAATGGGCAAACTCCTTTAAGGTTTGCCCATTTTAGAGGTTAAAATTCAACACGGCTTACACTACTTTTAGTTCAGCTTTCTTGATGATGTTGATTACTTCTTCACGATTTTTGTTCAAACGAGTTTCTACTTTTTTAAGTAGTTCGTTTTCCTTTCCTGGTTCAAATTTCAGGTCAGAATCTGTAAGTTGAGAGAACTTGTTTTTTAATTCTTTAGACTGTTTTTCCCAGTTGCCAGTAATTTTAAATGTCTCAGCAGTTTTGTTTATTGGTTCCATGTTGTTTTTTATTTACGTTGTGAATACATTTTCACAACATCACAAAGATGGAGCAACCGTTAATCTTTTCTATTACACAATAAGCTAAATAGATTGCATATATCACACATTTTCACGATTTATCCTTTGCTTTCTTTTCAAAAACCACGCTTATTATGTCCATAAACTTTGTTTTGATATCATCTGCGTTTTTAGAAACAACACTTGTAACGCCCATTTGAAGAAAGCTGCCTAAGATTTGTTTCAACGGATTTTTAGTTGATCCAACAGCTAATTTTTTTGAGAAGTAACCAGCAGCTAAACCTATAGAAGTATTTAGTATATCCTCCTTAAAATTGGGCGCTGTAACGAGTTCTTTAATGGTGCTTTTTATAAGATTTATAGGTCTTAGACTTTCGTAAGTTAGCTCAAGTTGTTCTTTTAATAAAAGTCCTTTTTGAGTTTGTTTATTTTCAAGTAATAAAATAGCAGCATTCAGTTCTTTAAGATTTGTTATTGTATCCATTTTAGGTGCTAAAAACTTCTGAGATAATTGAATTACTTATTTTACGTTTGATAACGTTGTGTAAGAAGAAATATAAAACACCTCCTAACACAATATAAAAAGTGGCAACACATAGAAAGCCCAAATAAGGTTCGCCAAGTATATTTCCCAGCCAAAGTGCCAACCCAATACTTGCAAAAATCAAGAACATAGAAAGAACAATAACAACCGCTCCACGAGATACAAAAGTTGAAACAACTTCCGCAGTTTTGCTTATTGTTTTGAGTTTATATAACTCGAAGCTCGCTTTTCCATAATCTTCAATTTTTTCAATTAAAGGATCAATGCGACCAAATGTGTTTTCCATTTTTTATAAAATGTTAAAAGAATGTTTTTTGATGATTTAATTTTGGTTAAGCCTTACCATCTCTGCTAAAAGCTTCAACCTTGCCTTTTACTTTTTCGTATGCTTCTGCAACTTCTTCTTTTTCTTCTTGAAATTTGTCTGCAACATCACCCATTAAACCTTCAAATTTCTTTTTTAAGTCATTTACGGTATCAGAACTTTTTTTGGCAATTTTTTTTCTTGTTTCCGATCCTTTGTCTGGTGCAAACAATATACCTAAGATAGCACCAGCGGCAGCGCCTGCTAGTACACCTACTAAAATTTGTTTTGTGCTCATAATTATTGGTTTTTTTTAAATGATTTTTATTATGTCACAAAGGTGTTGACTATTGAAAAAGAAATTGTTACACAACTACCCATATTTGTTGCAACATTCACTCTTTTTCGAAGAGATAATTTTTTATTTAATAAGCCCACTAAGTCGGTCTTGAATTTTTTTAATAAATCCTATTTCTTTTTTTCGAGTAATAACTTCTCCTATTAAGAATCCATAAGCGTTTAATGATTCTACATTATCGAACACTATTTTTAAAATAGCGATAATTGGTATGGCAATAAAAACACCTGGAATACCCCACAAAAGCTGACCAAGAATTAACGCAATAATGGTAGCAAGTGGATTTATTTTTACTTGTGACCCAACAATAAGCGGCTCTAATATCCAACCTTGTATTAATTGTACTACGCCATAAGTTGCTGCAATTCCTCCTAACAATGGCAGACTTGCTCCATTAACAGCCGCAACTAATAAAGTAACGGTTGTGCCCACAATGTTTCCAACAAATGGAATAACTTCTAATAACCCACATAAAATTGCAAAAAACAGGGCGTTTTTTACTCCTAATATACTAAACCCGATAAAGTACATTACCCACAATACGCTAATCATTTTAGCCAACCCAAATAAGTATTGCTGAGAAACTCTTGTGCTATGATAAAAGACGTTTTCTATTTCTTTTTTTTGAGAAGAAGGATAGAGCTTAATGATGAAATTTTTTAAATGTGTCCTGTAATAAATGATGCAAAAAATATACACCAAAATTAGAACAGATTGTGCTAATATAGCAACGATAGACCCAGCCATAAATGTTATAGCATTAGTTAGAATAGGTTGCTGCTCTTTTAATGCCAACACTTGGTTTTCTGTTGAGATGCCAAAGTGCATCAAAATGTATTGCTGAATTCTATAAAAATGTTGGATTGCCTTTTCTTTTATAAGTGCAAAATCATTTGCCAAATCTATAAACTGCCACGCGACTAAAAAACCAATGCCTGTTACAACGATTAGTATAACGATTAAGCAAATAAGTGCAGCTAACCCTTTTGGAGTTTTTTTTCGTTCTAACCATTTGCTAAAAGGCAAAAAAAGTGTTGCCAAAAGCCCCCCAATTACCAAAGGAATGAGAAAGGTTTGCGCATAGTACAATCCTGCAAAAACAAGAAATAACAGCGCTATTTTTTTTATGATTGATATGGAAGTAATGGTCATCTTTTAGTTTTTATCAGCGAATGATTCTTCTGATTGGGTACTTCCGTAAGTATTGGTTATTTTTTTCTAAAAGCAACGCCCTAAATAGAATGTATGTATCACAAACCCTCAAGATTTATGGTTCGCTTTTTCTTGAGTTGTTTGTAAAAAGAAGGCGTAAGACCTGTCATTTTTTTAAACTGATTGGATAAATGTGCTGCGCTACTATAATTCAAACGATAAGATATTTCGGACAGAGATAATTCATCATACAACAACAACTCTTTTATACGTTCTATTTTATTAAGAATAATGAATTGCTGAATGGTAATGCCTTTTACTTCTGAGAATATATTGGACAAGTAAGTGTAGTCATATCCTAATTTTTCACTAATGAATTCTGAATAGTTCACTTTTGGTTCTTCATCGCTATAGTGAATCATTTCAATAATCACATTTTTTATTTTTTCTACCAAGATACTTCGTGTATCATCTAATAACTCAAGCCCAGATTTTTTTAAGTTGATTTTAAGCTGTTCTCGCTGTTCTGGGGTAATTTCTTCTAAAATCTCAATCATCCCTAACTCTATCGCCACATAGTTTAGACCCAATTTTTTTAATTCGGTTTTTACCATCATTTTGCAGCGAAGGCTTACCATGTATTTCACGTATAGTTTGTTCATGGATGTTGATTTATAGTATAATCTGAGCTTGAGGTAAAATAGTTACTTAAAGCACGCTTGAAGATAGCATTTTTAAACGGTTAAAAGGGTTTTCTTCCAGAAATAATTCTCAGTAAAACCATAATAATTGCAATAACAATGAGTATGTGGATTAAATCCCCAGCGTTATAACTAAAGTATCCAATAGCCCAAAAAATGACTAATATTACTGCTATGATGTAAAGAAAGTTGCCCATGATTTTTTGTTTTTAAAATGTGTATCCGATGGTGGCTTGTAACCATTGGTTTTTGTAACGTGGAGTAGATGATGTTCCATCGCCTTTGTTGTTTTGAAAATCCCATCCCATTCTTGCAGACAGAACGAATTGCGAAATATTAACGTCCGCTCCGATAGCAAAACCCAAAATGTTTTTACGGATGTTATCGTTATTAAATTCGTCCTCTTGCTCCACACTGTTTGCACCAAATGTGTAAACATCTTTTTGGTGTAATAAGTAAGAAAATTGAGGACCTAAAACAAACGTAATAAATGATGCGGGCTTTACTTGTAGAAAAAGAGGAACATCAATAAAAGTTGTTGTTCTTTTAAAAGAATAGCTAGTTCCTAATAAGCTTCCAGAAGCTTGAAACCCTTTTTGAGAAAGTAATAATTCAGGTTGAAAACCAATGAACTTTCCAATCGGAATTCCCATAAAAACACCTCCAGCAAAACCTGCCTTTGCATCTGCTCTAAAATCTTGTCCTTGTTCGTCCCACACATTAGAGTAGTTCATCCCCGCTTTTACTCCAAATGTAAAGTCTGTTCGTGGTTCGTCACTTTGTGCTTTTGCTGTTGTTCCAAATAACAGAACCCCCAAGCCGATAATAATCATTGATTGTTTCATTTTGTTTTTATTTAATTGTGAAAGAATTTTCACAGTGTAAAGGTGATACTATTGCTTTGCGTTTGTGTTATATAACCAATGTTATAAGTTGTATAATTTCCGCATTATATAAGGTGTTTGACAATAGTTTGAAGCATAAAAAAGCGGAAAGTTTTTTTGCTTTCCGCTTTAATGATTTAATTATTTTTTACTGTTAAATTTTTGAATGCTTCACCTAGCGCAATCATATCGTTATTAAATTCTTCTTTGAATTTTTCCCAATTTTCTTTGCTGTCTGCTTTGTAATCATCCATTCTTTTTTCCATGTCTGTATTTTTCTGTTCTAATTCGGCAATTTGTTTTTTGTATTCTGCTTTTGCCTCTTTTTTCTCATTTTCAATACGCGCATTAAATTCAATAATACTTTGGTTGTTTGCCTCTATTCTGTCTCTTGTTTCTATTCTGTAGTTTTCAACATCAGAAAGGTATTCAGCATTGGCTATTTCTAAAGCTTTTTCTGCATCTAGCACATCGTTTTCTGCGTTCTCTACTTTTTCTGCAGAAGAATTACAACTCGTTAATAATGTAGCTGTAATAAATACAGATACTGTAAGTAATAAAAGTGATTTTTTCATGTTGTTATTTTTTTAAGTGTGAATGAATCTTCACAACAACACAAAGGTGATGCATTAAGTGCTGTAAGTTGTTATATAACAAAATCTATTTCTTATAGTATTCACACACTGTAAAACTCAAAGAGAGCTGCCTATTCAGACAACCCTCTTCGAGATAATTACTACTTAAAAACTATTGTTTGTTATGGGATGATATCAATAAGTACCGTTCTGTTGTAAAAACGTTCCTCAGGATATTTGTTTTCGAAAGGAGAAAGTTTTTGGTCTTCACCAAATCCCATTACTTCAAACGTAACATCTTTTCTGCTTTGTTTTGCTAAGGCGCTTTCCATAATTCTCTTCACATCATTAGCTCTTTCTGTCGATAGTTTTTGGTTATAATCGGCATCTCCAATAATATCGGTATGCCCATGTATAATTACTTTACCATTTTTAGGAATTTTATTCACTACTATTTCTGTAAGGTATTTGTCATAGATAGTAATTGCTTTTGATTCATTAAATTCATAAATAACACTGAATCGCATAGCTACTTCTGTTTTAGCAGGCACCCAAAGAACCATCCGTACATTGGTTTCTTCTTCTACTTTTTTACCTTTTTTCGTTGTGCCTATCATTTTCACATTGTAGTTGCCTTCGGCATTTGTTCCTAAAATGTCTTTACCCGGAATGGTTACTTTATCTTGCGTGTAAGGACCGAATGTTTGTACAGCACCTTTATCGTCTTTAATCTCAATAATCCATGAGGTAAAATGTTCTTTAGCATTTTTATTTTCAAAAGAAACATAGCTATCAATAGGAGCTTCTTCAACAACTGTAACATCTACAGGTTTAAGAGGAGCGTTTGGTCCACTTTGAAACTCCATTAACAATACTGGCGAGCTACTTTCTATAGAAACTCTACGGTCTCCTTCATCAAGTAGAACTAACTCATCTGTTCCGCCTACTTGTCGAGATGGAATTTTTGGATTGTCGCGCCCTTCTGTGGTGATTCTTGAACCATCAATTGCCCATACTGTTACCAAATATGTTTTAATAGATTCTGACATTTGACGAGCATCAGCAGAACCTTTCTCTGATGAACCAACCAACTTAATAGTTGATGATGGATTTTTCACCATACGGTCGCCAAGAATGTTTAGAATGTTGTAATACACTACCAACTGTCTTTTAGAACGACCTGAAAGATTTTCTGGAGTATATAATTCTACTTGGTCTTCTTTAAATTCTTTTACGTCACCTTTCTTCAAAGCAATATAGCGCTTAGGAATTTCTGTTGAACCTAAATCAAAGAACACATAGTTGCGTAGAGGGAATGTTTCTCTTACCAAACGTTCTGCTGGGATATTTTCAGGAGAAATTACTGTAAATTCAACTTTAGGTATAATGTCTTTTTCTTTCTCCGTTTCTTTTTCTTTCTCGGTTTCTTTCACAGGAACAACAATAACGTCATCTTTCCCCGAATTTTTATCAGAAGATTTTTTAGCAATACCAAACTTAAGTGCAGCACCTGCTCTTACCGTAGTTATGTTCCATGTTTCGATAGAACGTGGCTCTTGACCAAAATAAGGATGAAAAGAAACAAAAGGCGAAAGCACAAATTGTGTTCTTTTGCTTTGAGACGAAATCGGAATATCAATTCCAGCACCTATTTGCATAGAAATTATCATTTCGTTTACATTGCTAAAATCTCCTGTTACTTCTGGGCTAGGTGTTTGCTCGGGATATACAGGATTGATTCCTAGTTGGTATACAAACGATTTGTCTAAGTTGTAAGCAAAACGTGGTCCTGCAAACATATAGAAGTTGTTTCTAAAAGGAGCAAAACGCAAACTTGGCTCTACGGAAATGTAGCTAAGCTTAGCCGATAAATCTTGAGGACAATCACAAGGCGTAAGCACTTGGTCAAATTTTCCTGAGCGGCCATCGTAACCAAATTGCAACATCATTCCTAACATAGTGTTCGGACGATAATATTCAATGGTTGGTGCCAAATAAAGCCCAACTCCAAACCCATCGTGAAAAGCAACGGGGGGCGTAAAATCAGCATTTAATTCTTGTGTGCTTCCTTGATAGAAGTTAAAGTTAGCTCCTGCCGCAGCACCAAACCACCAAGATGGTTTGGTTTGGGAAGTTTCTGTGTTTTGAGCAACTGCGGGCGTTGTAACCCCCGTTATTATTAAGGCGCTTAAGAGTACGCTCTTGGCCTTTTTCCTGTAAGTAAACCATGCCTTGCATAATTTACTTTTATTAATATATGATGATTTCATGTTTTCTTGATTTATAGATAATGATTAAGGTATGGTAACTTCGTTGCTATCTAATGTAACAGCTCCAGTCATTGCTAATGTTCTACCTAAAAGCTTAGCTCCTGTTTTTAAAGTAATAGATTGATCGGCCATAATAGTACCTTTCATTTCTGCAGTAGTACCAATGGTTGCAGAAGTTCCTACTTGCCAGTAGATATTTGCCGCTGATGCACCACCCGCTAAGGTAACTTTAACACCGTTGCCTACTGTAAGTGTAGATGATGGCATTTGAAATATCCACACAGCGTTTACATCGCCTTGCGCATCCAATGTTAAGTCAACGCTAGTGATATCAAATGAACCACCCGGAGCTCTATAAAGACCTGGCGCAAGCGTTAATCCTTCTAATTCACCACTCGCCATTACAATAACATTTAACGATCTTGTAGAAGCATCAATATATGCTGCCGTCAAACAACCTTTTCCATTGTTGGCATCGGTATCATTAATTTTAATAGCTCCATTTATAACTGTTCCCGGAGGGAAACCTGTTACCGCTGTTCCAGGACTTAAACCTAAGTCTCCATCTACAATGGTTGGTCCTGTGTTGGTAACTGTTGAACCAGCTATTACAGCAAAACGTGCTACACAGTCTAGATCAATTCCATTTGGACCTAAAGGCGCAGAGGTTGAAAATGTCCATACATAGTCATTTATTAAAGCAACTCCAGCTAAATTTTTGGCTGTTTTTTTGATTCTACCAGTGTATGTAGTTCCTGATAAAAGATTAGCAGAAGGTATAAAAGTTGCGGTACTACCAGCATAACCCACATTTCCTGCAACAAGATTCCCATTTCGTGTGATGATGAAACTTGTTTCTGTAATGGTTAAATCATCCATTGGCTCATTAAATGTTGCAGAAATAATTTTATCTAGTGCAACATCCGTTTCTAAATTTTCAGGATCTGTTGAAATAACCCTAGGAGCAATGGTTGTTCCTGTAGAGAATGTCCATACATAATTAACCTGAAGAGCGTTTCCGTCTAGGTCTTTTACTAGGGTTTTAACATTCCCTGAGTAGATAGTGTTTGGTGCAAGAAGCGATGATGGTGTAAATGTTGCAATAACACCCTCATAGGTAACAACACCCGTAACTTGTGCTGTTGGGCTATTTAAGGTGATGGACTCTGCAGTAATTGTTTCAGGATTCATTTCCTTATTAAAGGTTACTGTAATTATTTGATCGAGAGGGATGTTAGTTTCCTCATCTTCGGGGTTTGTTGCTATTACAAGCGGACATATTCCGGTGTTCTCTATAAACTTGTCTTTTTTACAACCTGTAAATAAAACAAGTGTTGCCACCGCAATAGACGTTACTAGTTTTTTTGTTTTCATTCTGATTTATGTTTAATTGAGTGAAAATATTTTCACGGTGGCAAAGGTGCGGTGATACTTTTCGCTTTGTGTTACAGATTTAAGGCGATTAGTTATATCATTCACACATTATTAGCTGATTAGTCGCTATTTTACTCAGATGTGTTTATCAAAAGCGAAGGATTGGTCGCCTTAAACAGGGCAACCACATTATTATAGAACGAAATAAGGGAACAGAAAGGAAAAAGACGTTTTATAAATCTTCCAGTGCTATGCGTTTTCTGTTTTGTGCTAATTGTTTAAAAAACGATGGTGTTAGTCCTGTTATTTTTTTAAACTGAGCAGAGAGATGCGCTACGCTACTATAATGTAGCTTATTCGCTATTTCAGAAAGACTTAGTTCATTATATAAAATGAGTTCTTTTACACGTTCAATTTTATTAATAATAATGTATTGCTCAATGGTAATACCTTTTATTTCCGAAAATATACTTGAAAGATACGTGTAATCGTAGTCTAATTTTTCAGACAAAAAATTTGAAAATTTTATTTTTGAAACCTCGTCAAATTCAGAATAATGAATCATTTCAATGATGAGGGTTTTTATTTTTTCAATCAAAATACTTTTTTTGTTATCCAACAACTCAAGTCCTGATTTTAATAAATTTTTATTAAGCTGTTCGCGTTGTTCTTCTGTAATATCCTCTAAAATTTCCACCGTTCCCAAATCCACGATGACATACCAAATACCCATTTTTTTGAGTTCTTCCTTCACCAACATCTTGCAGCGTAAACTCACCATATATTTTACATAAAGCGTCATTCGAACAAATTAATTTTTTAACAAATCTAAAGAAACTATTTTCATTCGCAAAGCAACCACACACTGCTAATACAAAAGCCTTAAAATCTGATAGTTCATAAGTTAAACAAGCGAGGCGTCTCCCCCTCTTTAATAACGATTATGTTTTCAAGAACAATTATGCCTTAAAGCATAGATTATGCGGACGTTTCCGTAGTTATCATTCGAAGGTGTGGCACCACTAAGATGCGAATTAATATAAAAAACGATAGAGCCAATTAATCAATCAACCATTTTTATTTTGTTAAAAACTTTTTTTTATTACCTTTGCACCCCCTTAATCTGTAAAAGTGAAAGCGTTAAAAGAGTTTGACATAGCTTTTTCTGGTTTAGCAAACGGAAAACACAATTACCAGTTTAAGGTGGACAAACGTTTTTTTGAAGTATTTGAGTATGCTGATATTGAAGACGCTAAGCTACAAATTGAGATAGTTCTTAATAAACTATCTACGTTTTTTGAATTAGATTTTTCTATTAAAGGAGAGCTTTACATGGCGTGCGATGTTTGCACAGATATGTTTTGGCATCCAATTTCCTCTAATAAGCAAATAGTGGTAAAATCGGGAGAAGAATTTAATGATGATAACGATGAGCTTATAGTAATACCAAAAGCAGACAACCACATTAACGTAGCACAGTACGTTTTTGAACAAATCATTTTAGCGATACCTTCACGCGTGGTTCATCCCGAAGGAGAGTGCAACCAAGAAATGATTGAAAGCATTAACAAATACAGAATACACGAAGAAAAAAATGATATAGACCCGCGCTGGGCAGGATTAAAAAATTTGAATTAAACAATTTAAAATAACACAACGATGGCACATCCTAAGAGAAAAACATCAAAACAAAGAAGAGACAAGAGAAGAACGCACTATAAAGCAGAACTTCAACAAATTGCTACGTGCCCTACAACAGGCGAAACACACCTTTATCATAGAGCTTACTGGTTAGAAGGCAAGCTTTATTACAAAGGCAAAGTAGTAATGGAAAAAGAGGTAGCTTAATCTGCTCCTCTCGCTCTTTAGCTAAATCTAGTATTTAAAAAATTCTTACTACTTTTCACCCCGTGAAAATTGGTGTAGATATTATGGGAGGCGATTTTGCCCCCGAAGCAATTGTTCTTGGAGCAATTGAAGCGCAAAAAATAATTGGCGATGAAGCTACCATTGTATTGGTGGGAGACAAAGACCAAGCGCTAAACATTCTTAAACAGCATAACGCAGATGAATCAAAGTTTAACTTTGTTCATACCACCGAAGTTATTGGTATGGGAGATCACCCCACCAAAGCGTTACTTCAAAAACCAAACTCAAGCATTACCGTAGGTTTTGGATTACTAAAAAAAGGCGAATTAGACGCCTTTTGCAGTGCAGGAAATTCTGGCGCTATGTTGGTAGGAAGTATGTATACTGTAAAACCCATTCCTGGTGTAATTCGTCCATGCATTCCTTCAGTATTACCAAAACTATCAGGCGGACAAGGCGTTATTTTAGACGTGGGCATCAATGCAGATTGCAAGCCCGATGTGCTCTATCAATTTGGAATTTTAGGAAAACTATACGCAGAAAATGTATTAGGCATTAGCAACCCTAAAGTTGGCTTACTAAATATTGGCGAAGAAGAAGAAAAAGGTAACTTGCTTACACAAGCCGCTCATCAATTAATGAAAGAATCTACCGACTTTAATTTTATTGGCAATGTAGAAGGAAGAGATTTGTTTGAAGACATGGCTGATGTTATTGTTTGCGATGGCTTTACAGGAAACGTTGTGCTTAAAGAAGCAGAAGGGTTCTATAAACTCATTGCAAAAAGAGGCCTCTTAGACGATTATTTCAAACGCTTCAATTACGAAAACTATGGCGGCACACCCGTTTTAGGCGTGAATGGTAACGTTATTATAGGTCATGGTATTTCAAACAATGTAGCAGCCAAAAACATGATTATTCTCTCAAAAGAAGTAACCTCTGCGCAAATTCCCCAAAAAATTCAACAAGCATTTAATTAATGAGCCAAAAACCAAGAGCAGCGATTACAGCCGTTTCGGGCTATGTTCCTGAAAAAATTCTTTCAAACAAAGATTTGGAAACGATGGTAGATACCACCGATGAGTGGATAACATCAAGAACAGGCATTAAAGAAAGAAGAATTGTAGCTAAAGGCGAGGCCTTGTCTGATATGGGCGCTAAGGTAGTCGCAGATATTTGTAAAAAACGCGGCATCTCTCCCGAAGAAATTGAACTTTTGGTTGTAGGAAGCATTACAGGTGATTTCCGCTTTCCGTCTGCGGCAAATATCATTTGCGATAAAGCAGGGCTTAAAAACGCATGGGGCTTTGATGTAAGCGCAGCTTGCTCTGGCTTTTTGTATGCGCTCACTACGGCTACTCAGTTTGTAGAAAATGGCACCTACAAAAAAGTAATTGTGTTAGGCATGGACGTTATGTCTTGTATAATTGATTATACCGACCGCAACACTTGCGTTATTTTTGGCGATGGTGGTGGTGGCGTATTGTTAGAACCCAACACCGATGGCTTTGGAATTTTAGATACCATAATGCGCAACGATGGTTCCGGAAGAGAATTTTTAGTACAAAAAGTAGGAGGGTCTAAGGAACCGCTTACAGAAGAAAACATAGGCAAAAGAGGCCATTACGTTTACCAAGAAGGAAAAACCGTATTCAAATTTGCCGTTACCAACATGGCAGATGTTTCTGCAGAAATAATGGAGCGCAATGGGCTTACAGGAGATTCCGTAAACTGGTTAGTGCCTCACCAAGCCAACTTAAGGATAATTGATGCCACAGCCAACCGCATGGGGCTTACTACCGATAAGGTAATGATAAACATTCATAAATTTGGAAACACCACTTCAGGAACCATCCCTTTATGTTTATGGGAATGGGAAAACCAACTCAAAAAAGGAGATAACATTATATTATCTGCATTTGGAGGAGGATTTACTTGGGGCGCTGTGTACCTAAAATGGGCATATTAAAAAATTTATTATAACTTCGAAACTGCTTAAAACAACAAGAACATGAAACTACCTGAAATTCAAGAGTTAATAAAATTCGTAGCCAAAACAGGCGTTAGCGAAGTAGAAATTGAGCAAAAAGACTTTAAAATTACTATCAAAAAAGAGTTTGCCAAGCAAGAGGCAGCAGTAATTTTACCACAAGCACCGGTATATCAATCGGCTCCTGCGCCAGCACCAGTTGCTGCCGCTCCTGTGGCAACCCCTGCTGCACCTGCTCCAGTACCCGCAGAAGATTCTAAATTGATTACCATCAAATCACCAATGATTGGAACATTTTATAGAAAACCTTCGCCAGACAAACCTAATTTCGTTGAGGTAGGTAGTTCTATCAAAGCAGGCGATGTTATTTGCATTGTAGAAGCTATGAAATTATTCAACGAAATTGAAGCAGAAATAAGCGGAAAAGTAGTGAAAGTATTGGTAGATGACATGAGTCCTATCGAATACGATCAGCCATTATTTTTGGTTGAACCAAACTAATTTGGTGTAAACTTAAATCACGTATTATGGCTAAGAAGCAAGAGAAAAAAAAGTTCAAGAAAATTCTTATTGCCAACCGCGGAGAAATTGCGCTAAGGGTAATAAGAACCTGTAAGGAAATGGGAATAAAAACGGTAGTAGTTTACTCTACAGCCGATAAAGACAGCCTACCTGTACGCTTTGCCGATGAGGCTGTATGTATTGGGCCGCCACCAAGTTCAGAATCGTATTTAAAAATAGCTAACATTATTGCCGCAGCAGAAATTACCAATGCAGACGCTATTCACCCCGGCTATGGATTTTTATCTGAAAACGCCAATTTTTCTAGAATTTGTAAACAACACGGCATAAAATTTATTGGCGCCACCCCAGAACAAATTGAATCAATGGGAGATAAGTCAATGGCTAAAGCCACCATGATAAAAGCTGGCGTACCGGTAATTCCTGGTTCTGATGGCCTACTAAAAGATTTAGCACACGCTAAAAAAACAGCGAAAGAAATTAAATACCCCGTAATTATAAAAGCTACCGCAGGTGGTGGTGGTAAAGGAATGCGCGTGGTATGGAAAGAAGAGGAGTTAGAGCCCGCATTTTTATCAGCTAAAAAAGAAGCTGCTGCTTCTTTTGGTAACGATGGTATGTATATGGAAAAATTCATAGAAGAACCACGCCACATAGAAATTCAAATTGCAGGAGACCAATACGGCAAGGTGTGTCACCTTTCTGAAAGAGATTGTTCTATTCAAAGACGCCATCAAAAATTGGTAGAAGAAACGCCTTCTCCGTTTATGACTCCTGAGCTTAGAAAAGCCATGGGCGATGCCGCTAAAAAAGCTGCATCAGCGGTGCAATACGAAGGGGTTGGTACGGTAGAATTTTTGGTGGACAAACACCGTAATTTCTACTTTATGGAAATGAATACCCGTATTCAAGTAGAGCACACCATTACCGAAGAAGTAATCGATTACGACTTGATAAAAGAGCAAATAAAAATTGC
>CAYVVI010000024.1:0-17921 GCA_964455265.1 uncultured Flavobacteriales bacterium
AAGCTTCTGTCATTACCAAATCAGAATATGTAGGAGCAATTATGACCTTGTGTATCGAAAAACGAGGAGAACTCACCAATCAAGTATATTTAACTTCTGACCGTGTGGAGTTAAACTTTAATGTACCATTGGCTGAAATTGTTTTTGATTTTTACGACAGATTAAAATCCATTTCAAGAGGATATGCCTCTTTCGATTATCACCCCATTGGTTTCCGACCATCGCAATTAGTAAAGATGGATTTACTACTCAACGGAGATCCTGTTGATGCTCTTTCGGCATTGGTTCATAAAGATAATGCCTACGATTTAGGCAAGAAAATTTGCAAAAAATTGCGTGAACTAATCCCCCGTCAGCAGTTTGATATTGCTATACAAGCAGCTATTGGGGCGAAAATTATTGCCAGAGAATCGCTTTCTGCACTTAGAAAAGATGTTACCGCCAAATGTTATGGAGGAGATATTTCTCGTAAACGTAAATTGTTGGAAAAACAAAAAGAAGGAAAGAAAAAGATGAAGCAAATTGGAAATGTAGAAATTCCACCAACGGCTTTCTTGGCAGTGCTGAAGCTGAATGATTAAGCAAGTCGATATAATTACCATTCATCAAATAATTAGTGTTAATCCCGTTTTTATAGGCGGGATTTTTTTATGTTGTTAGTGTTTTTTTACAAAAAAAAACTTGTCCGAAAGTTTGTTTATGTCATTAGCTTAGCTTAGCTTAGCTTAGCTTAGCGAAATTATTAAAAACTAAATTGACATGATAAAACACCTCTTTGCCCTATCTGTGGGCGTGTTGTTAGCCATGGGTGCTAACGGACAAAACACCAATTCATCAGGACAAAACAACGGACAAGGCATTGTTCATTGGAAACTGGACGGAAACACAGCCAACGATAACCATTTTATTGGTACCGTAAACGAAAAACCATTAGTTTTTAAATCCAACAGTTTAGAAGGCATTCGTTTGTTAACCGATGGAAGCATAAGATTAGAGCAGCTAAAGCAACAACCCAACGAAAATACCTTGGGGCTACCCAGAGTAATGGTAATACAAGAAGATGGTACTTTAGGTTTTTTATCTGGGCAAGAGTTAGTTGAAAAAATAATGATAGAAATACCAAAAGAGTTGCAGCCCACATGTGTTGACGGACCAAATTCTGATGGGAGTTATTCGGCCGTATGGCAACCAAAAGTCGGGAATCCTGCAAAAATTACCGCTAATAGCATTTGTGGATCTGTGTTTATAGGCATAAATACTCAAAACCCTACACACAGCTTAGAGGTTGTCGGTTCTTCATATTTCACACAGCCAATGAAAATACGTACTAATTTGGGCGATGATTATAAACCCTTTTTTATTACCAGCAACATAGGAGAAGATGTATTTAGAGTAATGGGTGATGGGAAAGTGTGGGCTACTGAAATAAATGTGCGCTTAAAAGAAAACTTCCCTGATTATGTTTTCGCTGAAGAATATAAATTGTTTTCGTTATCCCAATTAGAGACCTATATAAAAGAAAACAACCACTTACCGAACATGCCTACAGCAGAAGAAGTAGAATGTGATGGGCTTGATTTAGGTGAGATGAACCGCCTACTTGTGGAAAAAGTTGAAGAGCTAACGCTTTATTTAATAGAACAGAATAAAAAAATAGAATTACTTCAAGCAGAAATAAACCAGTTTAAAAAACAATGATTATGGAAAAGAAAATAGCTTTTATTGTTCTAGTGATATTATTAATTAGTATTTGGTTCTCTTGCAATAAAGATAAGCAACTACCTCCACGAGGCAATGTTAGCACTACAACTGTTTATGAAAAAGTTTGTTATGACTGGGAAGACACTACAAAGTGTCTAAACACGGATGAATTTTCTTCTGTTTTACTGGGGCGGTGGGTGCTTATAAACACGAATGAAAAATTCATATTTGATGCGGATACTCAAGGATACTTCAAGAAAGGAAGATTCATTACAGCTGATGGAAATGAAGAAAGATTTTTATGGGGAGTAAATAGCACATGTTATAATATTGGAGACGGAAATCTTAGTCTAAATGCTGCATCTTTAACGGATACAATTTTTAAAGATAAGTATGATTCAGGAAAAAATTTTTATGGACTCGTTACATATTGCTCAAACGAGTTCTTTACTTTAAGTGATAGTTCATTAATATTTCATAGATTAAATTGATAGTTATGAAAAATGTTTTTCTCATTATCCTTTTCTTATTGGTATCCAAATCCATTAAATCACAAACCGATTTAATGGATTTGGAATTAGATGTTAACCAATTAATAACAACATTGAGAATAGACCACATCTCAGATTTAACAGACTATACAGTAAATAATTGGTGGAACAAGCCGTCTGAATGTATGATTACAGAACCTGATGAACATTGTGTAAATAGTTTATATAATAGCACTTTATTGCGGTTCTCTACAGTTACTTTAAATGTTGGAACGGCAGATTATATATTAGGTCAAACTCCATGGAAAGGTATTAGTTCTGGATATTTTCATTGGAGTGAATGTCATGGACATCATCACTTTGATAATTACGCAGAGTATAAACTATTCGACATGAATTGCAATGATGTTGTTGTTGGAGGCTCTATTGGAGGAAAAAGAGGGTTTAGGGCAACGGATAATGGCCCATACCCTGACTCGCCATATCCAAATTGTGCAAAATACTTTTCTGGATATAATTCTGACGGAAGTCCTTGGGGGACTCAAGGGCTTTCTGTTGGATGTTATGACGTGTATGATGAGTTAAATTCGTGTAATTTCTTAGACTTAACAGGAATACAAGACGGATTATATCTTTTTAGATTGAGATTAAACTGGGATATTAATACAATAGCTCAATATCCAAACCTCCAAGAGTCTAACTACACTAACAATACAGGATATGTATTATTTCGATTAAGTCAAATGCAATCTACTAACCCTGCCATGAACATCCTTTACTCAGGACATACATTACCAACAGACTTAGTTTTAAACAATATAGGTAATCTAACTGAGTCAAAAATTGTGACTAATAATATTGAAACAATAAGTAATGTAGTTGTTCCAACAAATAATACTGTTGAGCTAATTGCAGGAAATGAAATTATTCTACGAGACGGGTTTATAGCCCAAGAAGGTTCAAATTTCAGAGCCTATACAGATTTTAACTGTGCTGTAATGAGATTAGCAAATATTGCAGAAGAAGAAAATAAAAGAGAAAAAGACATCAAAAAAATAATGACAAACTCTGCGAATTATAATGAAAATGTTTTAGATAGAATTTCATCCATCCCAACCCCACACGTGGTGAGCTAACCGTTACTTTACCCGAAGGGGCGTATAACCTACAACTAACCGATGTAACAGGTAAATTAGTTGTAGATTTTGGCAGCAACAAACAAAGCACACAATCGCTTAACATAAGCCACTTAGAAAATGGCATGTATTTTCTAAAAATATACAACCAGCAAACGCAACACATAGAGCGTGTAGTGGTGCAGAAGTAGTCACTAAATTTACCATTCATCAAATAATTAGTGTTAATCCCGTTTTTATAGGCGGGATTTTCTATTTTTACACTTCATCAAAATTGAAAATGAGACTTAAACAAGTGTTATTGGCTTTGTGTATTGCGTTGTCATTTAATTCATGGGCACACGAATACTACATTGCTATTTTTGAGATAAACGAAAGCAGAGATGGCAAAAGTTTGCAGATAAGTGCCAAGTTTATTGCCCACGATGTGGAAGAAGCCATGATGCGCCAAGATTATCCATATCTTAATATGAATTCGCGCAACGAACACCCCGATGCAGACTCTTTGTTGTTTGATTATTTTCAAAAAAATTTCAAGGTTGTTATAAATCAAACTCCTCAGTCTCTTAATTATGTTGGCAAAGAGTTGGCACTAGATGAAGACTTGTGGATATACTTGGAAATAACTTTAGAGGAACCCATTAAACAGTTATCACTTATAAATACATTACTCATTAGAGAATTTCCAAAGCAACAAAACATTGTATATTCAAAAATTGGTGTTGTAAACAAAACCACTATTTTTACTAACGAAATTATAGAACAATCGCTCACATTATGATAAGAAAATTATTTTCTGCAACTGTACTTTCTGCGCTAGCAGTTACTTCCATGGCACAAGTTGCCAATCCAGAAAACACCGACAAAAGCAAATTCCGCCAAATGTATCAGGAGTTTGCCACGCCTAACGTGTATCGCACTGCGGGTGGTGCGCCAGGGCATGGGTACTATCAGCAAAAAGCCGATTATGTAATGAACATTACGTTGGATGATGCCAAGCAAACCATTACGGGAGAAGAAACCATTACCTATTACAACAACTCACCCGATAAGTTGGAATACTTGTGGTTGCAACTCGACCAAAACCAAAGTGCCCGTGACTCGGATTCAAAACTTATCCAAACGGGTAAAATGAACGGTAAAGTGGCTTTTTCACAACTGGAGCGCATGCACAACGATTTTGATGGGGGCTTTAAAATTACTTCTGTAACGGATGCCTCTGGAAAAACCATGGAATATACGGTTAACAAAACCATGATGCGCATTGATTTAGCCACACCATTAGCAGCAAAAGGAAAAATCACCTTCAAAATAAAATGGTGGTACAACATTAACGACCGCATGAAAATTGGTGGACGCTCTGGCTACGAATATTTTGAAAAAGACGGTAATTACTTGTACACCATTGCGCAATTCTTTCCAAGAATGTGTGTGTATAACGATGTAGAAGGATGGCAAAATAAACAGTTTTTAGGAGCAGGAGAGTTTACACTCACCTTTGGTGATTATGATGTGAAAATTACCGTTCCGTCTGACCATATAGTGGGCGCTACTGGTGAGTTGCAAAACATGAAAGAGGTGTATTCTGCAGCTCAAGTTAAAAAATGGGAACAAGCCAAACGCGAAACCGTAAATCCTGTAATTATCGTTACACAAGAAGAAGCCGAAAAAGCAGAAAAATACAAAGCGACTTCTACCAAAACATGGCATTACAAAGCTAAAAATGTGCGTGATTTTGCTTTTGCATCATCTCGTAAATTTATTGTTGATGCCATGACGGTAAAACAATCTACAAAAGATGTGTTGGCACTGTCTTACTATCCTAAAGAAGGCAATCCGCTTTGGGAAAAATATTCTACCAAAGCCGTAGCGCATACGCTTAAAATTTATTCAAAACACACGTTTGATTATCCCTATCCAGTAGCCATTTCGGTGCATTCAAAAGATATTGGAATGGAATACCCCATGATTTGTTTTAATGGAGGAAGACCAGAAGCGGATGGCACGTATTCCGACCGAACAAAATATGCGATGATTGGTGTAATCATTCACGAAGTAGGGCACAACTATTTTCCGATGATTGTAAACTCTGACGAGCGCCAATGGACTTGGATGGACGAGGGACTAAATACCTTTTTACAATACCTCACTGAGCAAGAATGGGAGAGAGGGTATCCAAGCCGCAGAGGCCCTGCGTTTAGAATTGTTGATTACATGAAAGGCGACAAATCGAACATTGCGCCAATTATGACTAACTCAGAATCTCTTTTACAATTTGGAAATAACGCCTACGGAAAACCCGCAACTGCACTCAATATTTTGCGTGAAACCGTTATGGGCAGAGAATTATTCGACCACGCATTTAAAATGTACGCGAATAGATGGATGTTTAAACATCCTACTCCCGAAGATTTTTTCCGCACTATGGAAGATGCTTCAGGTGTTGATTTAGACTGGTTTTGGAGAGGATGGTTCTACACTACAGACCATGTAGATATTTCTTTAGAAGATGTAAAATGGTATCAAATAGATAGTAAAAATCCAGAAGTAGAGTTTCCAAAAAAACGTGCTGAAAGCAAAGCCGATGATGAGCGCTTTATAGGAACTCAGCGCAACAAAACGGAAGTAAAAGAAACTTATAGCGAGCGCGACCCATCTATTTTAGATTTTTATAATAAACACGACCAGTTTGAAATAACGTCATTGGATATTGAGGATTACGAAAAATACTTAGCTAAATTAAACGAAAATGAACGCTCATTACTTAACTCTGGGTATAACTATTACGAGTTGACATTTAAAAACAATGGCGGCTTGGTAATGCCCGTTATTGTTGAGTTTACTTATAAAGATGGAACAAAACAAGAAGTGCGCATACCTGCTGAAATTTGGTTAAAAAATAACGTAGAGGTAAGTAAGGTGTTTCCTCTTCCTAAAGAGGTTATTGCTATTCGTTTAGACCCACACTTAGAAACTGCCGATACCGACATCTACAACAACTATTGGCCTCGCATGGTACAGCCAACTAGATTTGAGTTATATAAAAGTGGTCCAAGTAGCTGGGGTGGTGGTGGCGAAAACCTAATGCAACGCCACAAGCGTGCAGAAGAGAAAAAGTAAATTATGAGAATGAATTTTTAATATTATAAAGATTGACTATCTGTATTTTTAAAAACTCTTAAAAACTCATCTTTTCTGCGTGCTGAAACATCTACACTACTTCCGTCTGAAAGAACTACATAACCTCCATTACCTTTCACGTATTTTTGTATATGACTAAGGTTTATCGTGTTTGACTTATGTACTCTAAAAAAGCCACACTCTGCAAGAAGATCGTCATATTCTGCTAAAGGTTTTGACACAGTAATTTTTTTACCACTGGTTAAATAAAAATTACAATATGCCCTATCGGCTTCGCATTTTAATATATCGGCTACAGAGAAAAATTCAAGTCCTTCAGAACTTGGAAGCGCAATTTTCTTAAAGTTAAATTTTTGCCCAGAGCTATCTTTATTTGCTCCAAAAACCTCCATACGTTGACCAATTTCTCCAAAGTGAATTTCTTTTTCCTCCATCTTCTCAGATACTCGCCCTATAGCTTCTCTAAGTTCTGAAACATTTAAAGGTTTAAGTAAATAATCTAGAGCAGCAAATTTTATTGCTTTTAAGGCATAATCGGCATGAGCTGTTGTAAATATTATAAAGAAATTTATTTTTTTAAAATGTTCTAAAACATCAAAACCATTACCATCAGGAAGCTCGATATCTAAGAAAACTACGTCAGGTTTTTTTTCTTCAATTAATTGAATAGCTTCTTTTACATTGGAGGCCTGTCCTAAGACAGTTACACTGGGACAAAACTTAAACAACATCTTTACTAAGACTTCTCGATTGTTTTCTTCGTCATCTACTACAATACATGTAATTTTATTCATAAGTGCTTTTTTTAATTTTTTCTTCCCAAAAGAGTCCGCCCACTAGCGAATTTATTACATAATATTTATTATTCCAAGAATAATACTTAATATTTTTTATGCACGCACAATAAGCATTTGGTTTCAAGTATTTTAATATTTAATTTCTTTTTAACAAAACAAAAGACCCCAAGGTACTGTACTTCCCTTGGGGTCAATTGCCTCACCTCTCTCTTTGTGTTCTTTATTGTACTATAACTTTTTGGCTATGTACAGAATTTGCTTCTTGTATCAAACAGATATAGGCACCTGCTGTTAATTCAGCAACATCAATAGTATGATGTGTTTCAAATTGGTTAACGTTTATTTGTTTTACTAGTTTTCCTGTTATATCGTATAGAGCAATGCTCCCAAAGTTTTCAAATTTGAATTTTATATTCAATGTTCCCTTGTTTACTGGATTTGGATATAATTCAATCGTTTCTTCTATTTTATTATTTACTGCTTGTGCAGTTGTTGTTTTTCTTTTTTCTACTTTAACTTCTGCTGACACTACCCATCTTTGATATGAGTCGTCTGATAACGTTTGGTTAATTCCTTGAGCCAAAAGCGTGGCGTCTGTTTGTGTTGTTTCTTCAGCAATGGTTTTTACTTTATTTTCATTTTGTGCAAAAAACATATTTACTGTTGTAAGTAAGGAAAAGGTAACAATTAGCTTTTTCATGATTTCTAAATTTTTGGTTAACACTATTAATTCGTTTATAACACCAAAATTATAGTAGATTGAATCGCTATGAAAGTCAGAATTTCCTTATGTATGTTACTTATTTCCTACCGTTGTAAATTTATTTTTCATTACCCAACGTAGAGGTTTTTATTGAGGATTATCTATTGATAATTTCAGACTACAAATTACCTCAACACAATAACACGCCAATAGTTTCAAAGAACTAAAAAACAAAATCGGCCGCCTCGTTTGGCTAACCGATTTTGTAAATAATCACTCTCTAAACTATGAAACTATGTTGTGCAAATAATTGCCTTCTTAATTTGATGAGGACAATAACTCATCGTACAGATCAACAAACAGCTTATCTTTCTCTTTTGATAATAGTTTGAGTTTTTCCTGTGCTTTATCTTTCATGTCTAACTCAAAATATACAGATACTAATTGTTTGTTTGAAAAATCTGTATTTAATTCTTCTAAGTAAATAATATATTCATCCAAATTATTGCTCTTCAGATAGTCTCTTAAAATGTCACTATCTGCATACACATCATTCTTATATTTTGAAGGCCTTTCAACTTCATCGCAATTAGGTAATGTATATTTATTTGGTGTATTGATTAAAGAATCGCAACTTGAATACTCAACTATAGAAGCAATCAACTCGGGGTGATTGGGTGTATTTGGATTGTCATAATAACGAGCCAAAGTACCATCTGGAGCATAGATAAGTGTATCTGCATATATATCGCTAAATATATTAGTTACATCCTCATCTGTTATAAATTCGTTATTAGGAAAATAAGCCAATGATAGTGTAGGCTTTTTTAGTGCCTGCTCACACGTTGATGATTGATGTGCCAATAATCCAGGTGTACCAACATTTAAAAATACTCCATTATTGTTGTTTATAAATTGGTTACAATAAAAATAAAGATTTGGGTTGTCATACTGTGTTTCTAATCCAACACCAAAGCCCTCTATAGTATTGTTATAAACTTCTGTTAATGCATTACCAGAATTTTGAATAACAATACCACGAGAAATATTTTGAAGACCACTTTGAGTATTGTCTCTTATTGCAGATAATTTATTCTCAGAAATATTCGTGCCAGGCGATGATGCTGAAAATATTCCATAGGACGGATATTCTACCCACATATTGTTTATCCATTCTCTTTGAGAATCGTATTCCGAAGGATTATAGCAAAGAATGGTGTTTTCTGTAACTTCCGCATAAGGCACCCCCTGTAAAGTGATTGCTTTGTAAACAAATTTAAAATTATTATCATTTATTATTGCTGTTCTGCTCCCATTCAGTGCATAAACGTTAATTCCTTCTAGAACTCTTTGAAATGTGTTTTTTGTAATTCTAATATTGGAATTGAAACTATAAATTGCCTTTACAGAAAATTCTTTAGCCGAAAATTTTGTAGAGAATGGAACTATTTTTTCATCAACAAAAGTGTTTTCTGTAATTAAAACACCGTCTGATTCGTTGAGTGTAATAAATTGTTTAGGCTCAAATCCACTCACATTAAAATTAGAGATAAATGTATTTCCTTTTACAAGAGCCCTATCGGTAAATACACGACCTGATTTTTGAAACACAATATTATCTTTATTGTTCTTAAAGGTAGATCCTTCTATTTTTCCTAACGCAGAACCATTATATATTTTTTCTTCAGATGTCCAATATTCGTAGTATTTTTTCCCAAATAGTATTGCCGTGTTGGCATACTCTATGATAGAATTCTTCATAATTAATTCTCCTTTTTTAGTATTGGTAGCACGAATCTCTATACCTCCCCAAAACAGGTTGTCGCAATTATCTTGAATAGTTAGAGTAACGTTTTCCAAAATCAGTTTTCCTCCTTCTTCTACTACAATACCTTTAGTTACAACAAAATCTTGTGGATAATGATTCAAAAATTGCTCATCGGGACCAAATTTGATGATAGCATCTTTTATAGTAAGTGTTGCTCCGTTTTTTACTACTATTCCATCTCTAATACTGTTTTTTAATATTTTCGAAGAAACGTTATTTCTGTTCCATATTTCATCATTTTTAACAATAATCAATCTTTGTTCGTAAAATTTAGGATTTACTTCAAATTCAAAAGTCGCAAGTTCTGTTCCACAAAGTTTACTGGTACAGATAAGTGTATATTTAGTCAGCGTCTCAGGCGAAGCTAAAGTATTTGCTGAAAACGGATCTGATAGTCCGTCTTGCGGAGACCAACTATACTCAATACCATCAACCTCATTGACGCCTATTCTCATAGAACAAGAATCTTTAATTTCACTAAAAGAAAGTTGACTAGATATAGGATAGAAATACATCAACCTTCTTTTGTAAGCACTATTATCCAAAACCGTAAAATTGTTAGGGTCGGTCATGTTACCAATAACCTTATATGGCCAAGCCCATGCTGTAATATAGTATGTTCCTTTAAAATCAGGATTTTTAGTAAATGTGACTATTCTGCCATTTGAAGTTATTGTTCCAGCGTTTGTGTTGCTTAATTCCCAAAAATACTCATACTCCTTATAGCGATAATCATCATCCATATTTAGTTCTTTTACCTCCAGTGTTACAGGAATACCAGATTTATTATCACAAAAATATCTTTGAAAAGAATATTGTGACGTGCCTTCGTTTACTGTGATGTATGAAAAACTTTTATATGTCACAGATTTCCCTGAATCTGATTTTGTAGTTGTCATAGTTACTACCACCTCACTAAAATCGTTGGGAGTAGATCTATAAATTACAGAAAGTGAATTTGGATTGTTGTTGGGATAAATGAGTGTGCCTAAACCATCGTGACTCCAAGTTACCAGGCCTCCTTCTGAAACACCTTCTATTTCTACAGATTTATTTGAGCTGCTTAATGAAATAGAAGCCCTTCTATTTTTGGTAATTAAACAATATGGAACTTCTTCTGAAGGATTAAAGTTTCTTGCAATTTGTACAGCTTTTCCTGCGTCTATCAAACCATTTCCTAAACCATTATGCTTTTTGGTTACAGAGTTTATTATAATTCCATTCGTATCGTCATAAATATCTGTTGCTGTAAGTTTCATTATGTATTCTATCTGTTTATTGTTTAATAATGGATTAACGGACTTTATAAGTGCTGCCAAGCTTGTTGCTGTTGGTGCAGCCGCAGATGTTCCAGAAGATGGAGCAATACGAATTTCGCCCCAAACCTCATAGTCAAGTCTTGCCGTGTGTAATCCACCAGCTGCAATATCTACAGTATTGTTGTAGGTAACGCTATTAATTAAATCAACATCATTGTACATTCCTGTTTCATCGTTTCCAGTTAATGTAACAGATAAAACATTATTATAAGATGCTGGAAAAACATGTTCAATAGCTGATAAATTTTCATGGTTTGTGCCGTTCAATCCAAAGTTTCCTGCTGCCGCCACAATTAACATTCCTTTACTATAGGCTTCATTAATTACCTCCTGAAATGTTTCTGAATAACCTCCAAAATTCATGCCTGTAGCAAAACTCATATTAAATACTGAAACGCCTTTATTAGCCGCATCAATTAACGCTAAATAAATACTTGTTCCATTGAGTTGATAAAAACTAATTTTAGCTTTGTTATAAGCAAGTCCTGTTATTCCTATTCCATTATTGGCTTCAGCTCCAATCATTGAAACTACCATATTTCCGTGTGTGCTACCTGAGCCACAAGGACTAAGCCATTCTCCTTGAAAACCACATTCTGGATCTCCATCATAGTAATAATTGTGAATACAATAAAAATCATTAGGATTTGGTGTGAAAACTCCGTCTGTTGGATATCCTTTGTACAATGCAGGTAGGCCATTGTGTGTATCTAAATTGGCACACATGTCTGGATGATCAAAATCTAAATCCCAGTCCATTACGGCTACTTTTACATCTATATCTGTTGGAAGAATTTGCTCCCATGCTTCAATAAAATTTAGATGCTCTTTTTGTATGTGCCAGTTTAATGATGATGTTGTGTCATAATCATTTGGCGCATCCCAAAGTGGTTCTGGCTCTACATCGTGTTCGATGTAAACAAGACTTTTTACTTCTTTATGAAAAAGAGCAATTAAATTTTGTTCGTCAAGCGGATGAATTTGTTCTGTAGGGTTATTTACATTCATTTTTTTGCAATTCAAGCAAGTAATGGAGTACACCTTTTTGAGTAAAAGACTTTCTACGTCACTATCTCGAAATGTCTTTTCGTAATCAATCTGGAATGGTTCGGTTTTCAGATTTATCAACTCATTGACATCATCAAGTGCTACAAGAAATTTAATTTCACTCGTTGTGTTTTGAGAATTTGGGTTTCCTTGTCCGCTAATCATTATAGCTACTAGATAAGTGAGAATTAGTGTAATGGCTAATTTTTTCATGATAATTGTTTTTTGTTTTTAAAAATTATTTCTTTTTGTTCTTTTTTGATTTAATGTTCTAGGTTGTGTTTTATAGTAAAAAAGATTTTCCAACATCCAATAAATATCTTCTATTGATGTATTGGTAGTTTGGAGTTCCTGTTTATCTACAAGAATTTTTTGCTTAAAATCTGGAATAAAGTCCCGACAGAATACTTTTCCATTGAATGAACTTATAATTTCTAGCGAGAAGCTTTGTTTATCGTACTCCTGTTCCTGTTGGGTAAATACACAAAGAAAGCTTGTGGAAAAAATAAGGGTAACAATTAGTTGTTTCATGGTTCTGTGTTTTATTATATAGGTTAACATAATCTGTAGTAAAATTTGTTGATACAAACTTATAGACAAGATAACGGCTACAAAACACAGAATTTCCGTGTGTGAAAGAAGAATTTCCTAACGTGATTAAAGTGATAATAACAGACTTTGAGTTAGTCTTCCATAAGGGAGATTTTCGGAAAGCGTATTTCTACGCACGTTCCTTTGCTTTTACCAGACTTGGTTTTTTTATCAATTATTTTAGATGAGTATTTTCCTTTAGAAACTTTATTTAATACATCTAATCGAAGTGCTGTTAGGTCGGTAGATATTGAGACATGATTTTTACCCTTAGTCATAATTCGTAATTTAATGGCGTCTTCTCTGCCCACTCCATCATCATCTATTGTACAAAGTATGTCAGATTCTTCAGCGCTAAATGTTATTTTCACTTTGCCTTTAGTTGGTTTATTCGCAATGCCGTGTATAATTGTGTTCTCAACATAAGGTTGTAGAAGCATGGGTGGCAAAAAACATTCTTGTTCATCTATATTTTCGTCAATTTCTATAGTAAAATCAAATTTATCTCTAAATCGTCTCTGTTCAAGTTTTAAATAATCAGTTAAAAATTGTTTTTCCTTAGCAAGATTTATATAATCATTCAATGAGTTTTTTAGTGTAGACCGTATAAGCTTTGAAAAGTCTGAAACATAATCTAGTGCTGGTTCCACTTCTTCGTTTAATATATAATATTGAACAGAGTTTAATGCATTAAATAAGAAATGTGGATTAAGTTGAGAGCTCAAAAGACGTGATTGATAATTTAGTGCCTGAGTTTTTTCTTTACTAATTAATTGATACGCATTTGTAATATTTTTTTGAGCCACCATTAAGTCTGTGACGTTTTGTGCATTTATAATTATCCCTCCAACGTTTGGGTTATGGGTTTGATCGGATGTAAGCATCCTAAAATAGAGCCAGCCGTCATAATATTTATGCTTTACTCTTCTTATAAGGTGAGAGTCATCAAAAGCTTTTATATGTTTTTTATTTTCTAAACTATATTTTTTCCCTGATGCTTCCTCCATCATTTCTCTGGCATCGTCTGGATGTACAAAATCAAAAATACTTTTACCCACAACATCCTCTGGCTTGTATCCTACTGCATTTTCTACAGATGGAGACATGTATATAATTTTTCCATCTATATCAATTACGCAAGTAATTTCTGATGAATTGTGTACTAACTCTCTAAAACGAGCTTCTGTTTTTTCAAGCTCTTTTGTTGCTTGTTCTACGGCCAACTCAGATAGACGTCTATCAGTAATGTTTCTCACTACTTTAAGCACTTCATTTTTCCCGCTTTTTGAAACGCGTATTTCAAAATAATACGTTTTTCCACCGTGTTCATACGAATGGGAAAATGTTTGCACTTTTCCCGATTTTATAACTTCTCCAATTATGTTTTTAAGTTTTTTGACATCTTCCTGTAAAAGATTTTGTGAAATGTTGGTTCCAATAAAGCGTTCTTTTGGTAAGATAAGTTGTCCTTCTTGTGCGTGAAAATCAATATAGTTTCCATCTTTGTCTATTCTAAAAATAGCATCGGGATTGGCCTCTACTAAACTTCGGTAGCGTTTTTCGTTTTCTAAAGCATCAAGCTCTGCCTGTTTTCTTTCTGTAATATCTACAGAAAGAATGAGAACTCCTTCAACAATAGGTGTTATGCTTAGCTCGAAACATCCTTTACTGCCATCTGGAAAATCAAACTCATGTTCGAATAAATGATACGTACGATTTTCCATTGAATCTTTCAAAACTTTAAATAATTCGGAGTTTTCTATACCTGGATATTTCTCCATCATGGTGTGGCCTATCAACTCTTCTTTATTACTATATGTACTTTGTTTTAAGAGAGATTGGTTGATGTATTTGTACGTCCAATCGTAGCCAATAATTTGAGCTCCTTCCAACATATTTTCGAGGAGTAACTCATACCGCTTTTTTTCTTCTTGTCGTTTTTTTAGCTCAACGGTAATAAGCTCTCGTGCAATTATCCAAACAATTGTAATAAAAAGTGCAATGGTGGTAATTACGTGTAGTGCAACGCCCATTTCTGAAGGATAAATATTTTTATCTTCTCCATAGATTCTGAGTAACCCAAGAATTATAGGAACAATAAAGATAATGGGTAACAATTTTCTTACAAGTACTCCTCCAGGCGTATCGTTGGTTATAGTATTCATAAATCCTTTATCCCAGTTGATAGATAAACTGCCTACGGCTAAAAGAATAAATGAAATTGCTGTATTTAATGCCATTGGTATAAATAGAGAAAAACCGTAAAGATTGCCTACCTTGTAGAAATAACCTACTAAGGCAAGGAACGCCAACAAAAAGAAAAGTAAAGAAAATATTTGTGCTGTTTTATAGTACTTTGTATTTAACACAAGTGCCACTCCTGATAATAAAAAACACAAGGCGGTATTGGGCGCCATCCTGTTTGGATAATTTATTTCTGTTTGTAATAATTTTTCGGAAAACATAAAACTATCTATCCCAGCATCAAATCCGTACACAATAGATAATAATTTTATTGCAGAAAAAATTATAATTAGTAAAGGAAATAACCCATTAATAATACGTAGCGCAAAACTTTCTAACGTAGTTGTTTGAAGATATAAGGCTACCCCTCCCATTATAAAGCATACTGCCGTAAGAGGGTTCATGGTAACCAGCCCGAAGAATATTCTTTTTAATTCTTCTATATCAAATTGCCAACCAATAATAACAAACACACCCATGCAAATAACCAGCATGGCGGGTAGTCGAGAAAATAAAAAAAACAATAAAGGAATTTCTAAAGATTTTTGTTGCTTCATAAGTAGATTTATATCTAAAGCAAAGTAGTAACTTTATTTTTAAATAGAAAAGAACAAATTTCCCAACGCTAAAGAATTTTAATCCTAAGTAGTTTAAATGATGGTCAATTCACTTAGAGAGAAAATCCCACCCCCCTCTTTATAATGTAGCAAGGAGGTTAATTAAGTTGAGGAGGGCGAGATTATTCACAGGTAACAAAGGAAATTGTAAAACCACTACAAAGGAATGGTAAGAAATAACACCAGTCAACTACCCAAAAGGGTAGTTTTTCACCTAAGGTAGTCCTTAGGTGAAAAACTAAGAACCACCTTAGGTGGTGATTTAACTACTTGATTAGTATTTACTTAAAAAATGATTTTAGTTGGGAAGGGAAGCTATAGTTAATTGAGTGCTTCCAACTGCTTTTTACTTAACAAGGATTTTTGAGCGAATTTTTTATTGAGAGATAAAACGACTTCTGTGCCTTCGTTGGGTTTTGAATATATCTCTAATTTTCCTCCATAACGTTTTACACGTGATGTAATACTTAACAAACCAACACCATTTTTAACTTCTTTTGTGTCGAATCCTTTACCATTGTCTTTATAATGGAGGTACACATTTTTTTTGTCATCGCTTACTTTTAGTGTTATTTCTGTTGCTTGTGCATACTTTATACAATTACTCACTAACTCTTGGACAATTCTATAAATATTTAGTTCGAGAGTTTTGTCTAAAGTGTTTTCGGGAATAGTGCACTTTGCATAAAATATAGATTTGGGATAAACACTAAGAAAAGAATTTTTAATTTCAAGTATGGCTTTCTCTATACCGAACATGCGTAAAGTCGGTGAAAATAATTCGTGTGAAATAGCCCTTGAACGCTTATTGGCATGAACCAATAAATCGTCTATGCGTTGGTATAATTCTTCATCAACAGACGATACAATATTTTTTGTATTACCATGAAGCATACGTGCCATGCCTAGCACACCGCCTAAATCGTCATGAATTTCTTGAGATATGCGTTCACGTTCTTGCTCCTGCGCATCAACCGCAGCAGAAATTACAGCCAAGGTTTTTTCGTTTTTAATTTTTACCATTCTTAAACGAACAATAATTGCTATAATGATAACAAGTAAAGAACCGAACAGCAAACCATTTTTTAGTGCTAACTTTTCTGCTTCGTCTTGTTGTTTTTGCAATTTCAATTCAGCAATTTGTTTTTCACGTTCCGATGCTTCGTATTTTTCTTGCATCTCGGCAATGGCTTTGATTTTTTCTTCGCTGTAAACTTTTTTATCTTCTACTATCGCTTGTTGCAAATATTGTAGTGCTAAAGCATCGTTTCCAATAGAATCGTAAGCCGCACTTATATTAAAAAAAATATCTTTTTTGTAATAAGAATTGTTTAATGAATCAACCAATTTTAACGATTCTAAATAATAAGGTATTGCTTTAGCATAACGTTTTTTTTCTTGTTCAAAATAAGCCAAGTTGTTAAGGTTAATAACTACTCCTTCTGTATCGTTAATTTCACGACTTATTTTTAACGCTTTTTTTATAGACACTTCGGCAGAGTCTAATTTTTGCATAGCATAATATGTTGTTCCGATATTTCCATAGGCGGTATTTAAATCTATCTTATTGTTTTTCGGAACGTATTGTAAATTCTTTTTATAGAATTTTTGAGCTCTGGAAAAATCTTCTTCCGAAAAATATACAGATGCTAAATTCCCTGAGGCGTTTGCAATAGACATAGAGTCTTTATTTCTATTTACGCAATAGTCATATACTTCTCGTAAATATTTTTTTGCAAGAATCAGATCTCCTGTACGATCGTAAGTAACCCCCAACATGGATTTGGTTATGTTCAGAAAGTCTTCGTCTGTTTTATTCGATTTGAGCGCAGCGGTTAAATAGTAAACGGCAGAATCATGTTGGGCTATGTTTTTAAAACTGTTGCCTATTTTATACTGAATAAGGTAGTGCTTATCCGATACCTTTAGCGAGTTAAGGCAATTTTTATAGAACGAAATTGCTCGCTCATACTTTTTACTTGCGTATAAAGAATCTGCCTGATGTAAGTAGTAGTGAAATTCTTCGGACTTTATCTCCGAAAATAAATTGGCATCTTCGTTTTGCGCCTGCAAACACGAAAATGCCAATAGAAAAAAAAGTATTAGTTCGTGTCTTATCATTACCTCAAAGGTAATGAATGATTTTTAGTTGCCATTTCCATTTCTTATTATCATTCCTCCATTTCCTGTTCCACCACCATCTACAGCTTTAAATTCTATATAAGGTTTGGTGCCGTCTAAAACTAAATTAGAGTCAACGTTTATAAAACCGTCAAATGAAAAAGGGCTACCTGGTCCTAACTCTT